>JBJOHS010000024.1:0-52403 GCA_046047535.1 Pseudomonadota bacterium | reverse complement strand
CAACTCACCCAATTCGACACCAAGCATCGACTACGGCTTCCCATGCAACCCGGCAGCCGTAGCCTAAACCTCTCGAATGCCGTGGCAGTTACAGTCTATGAGGCCTGGCGACAGCAGGCCTTCTCTGGGGGCCAGTAGCCAGAAGAAACTGCGCGTCAGAGACAAACGGGAATGGCGAGCTAGAGGGCTTCGTCAACAGGGTCGCGACTCAGAAGATCTTGCAAGACGGCCTGCACCGGGGCGCCGTCAAGGAGCCGGCAGACGGCCTCCACGATCGGAAGATCCACGCCCTGCTGCCTGGCCAACGAGAGTATGGCCGGTGCCGTGGAGACGCCCTCGGCGACATGACCAAGTCCCTCGAGAATCGCCGGCAGGCGCTGACCGGCCGCAAGGGCCATGCCCACCCGCCGATTGCGGGAGAGGTCTCCGGTCGCGGTAAGCACCAGATCGCCCAGAGTGGCCAGACCAAGGAAGGTCTGAGGCGAGGCGCCAAGCGCATTGCCGAGGCGTGCAGCCTCGGCCAGGCCGCGGGTAATCAGCGCACCCCGGGCGTTTGCCCCTAAGGCGAGCCCATCGGCCACGCCCGCGGCAATCGCCAAGACATTTTTTATCGCCCCCCCGAGTTGGGCGCCCACCAGGTCTGCGCTGGCATAGACCCGCATGGGTCCACCGTGGCAGAAACGGGCAGCCTCTCGGGCAAAGTCTGCATCGCGACTGGCCAGGGTGAGGGCGCAGGGAAGTCCGCGGGCAACTTCTTGCGCAAAGCTTGGGCCGGTAAGGGCGCCACGGGGCCAGTTTGGGAGGGCCGAGGAGACAAGGTCATCGGGCCAACGCAGCCCCTGGGGGCTGACCGAAAGCCCTTTGGAAAGCCAGACAAGCGCCTCATGGGGCTGAGCGGATCTGCCCAGGATCTGAGCCACAGTCTCCGAGAGGGCCTGCAGTCCGGCAACTGGCGTGGCAAAAATAAGTAGGCCTAACAACTGCTGACGGGCCACCTCTGCCCGCCAGTCTGACAATGCAGTAGCCAGGTCTGCGGCAATAGAAAGGGCAGGGGGAAGGGCGCTGTCTGCCAGATACCTGGTGTTTACACGCGTATCGCGCAGCTGTCTGGCGAGGCCGAGGTCTCTGGCCCAGAGGCACACGGGCCCTGCACCCGGACGGACCGCAAGATGCATCGCCAGCGCGGTACCCCAGGCGCCCGCACCGAGAACCAGGGCCGGGCCGCGAGCAGCATCAATCAACGGCGCGGCCTCCTTGCTCAACTTGGCAAAATAAGCCCGCTGTCCGACCGGGCCGCCCCCTCAGAGGATCCAGGGCCAGCGGCATCAGCGCCCTGCTGGGCAAGGTGGGCCTGCTTCTGTTGGAAAAACGCCTCCCAATTGATTTCAGCAAGGTGAAACGGGGGAAAGCTGGCGCGCTGAACGATGTCTGCAAGATTCGCGCGCAGATAAGGGTAGACAATCGAAGGGCAGGAAATGCCCTTGAGCAGCACGCGCTGCTCATCGCTCACCCCGGCAATCTCAAAGACGCCAGCCTCACTAGCCTCCACCAAAAAGGCCACACGATCACCGACCCGGCAGGTGACCGTGCAACGGATAGCCACTTCAACCATCGCGCCGCCGAGTTCGCGGTCTGTCGTGTCGAGTTGGAACTCGAGGCGCGGCTCAGCGGACTCCAGAAAAATCTCCGGCACGTGGGGGGCCTCTAGCGAACAGTCTTTAAGGTAGATGCGTTGGAGCCCGAAGACGGGGCGACCTGCCTCGTCTTGTGCAGCGGGAGCGCCTGAAGCGGGCGAGGCAGATGCGGCAGTAGTCATAGGGTTCCTTCAGAGATGAAAAATAAATTGAGGGCGCGATGTAGCCAGAGACTGGGCCGCTCGCCCTATAGCCTTCTAATCAGCGAGCAGGGGAGTCAGCCCCCCCTCCCGGTCAAGGGCGGCGAGATCATCAAAGCCCCCGACGTGTCGCTCACCGATATAGATCTGCGGTACGGTGCGTCGGCCTGTACGGCTCATCATCTGATCGCGGGCCTCTGGATCGAGGTCGATACGAATTTTTTCGATGGTCTCGACCCCCCTTTGGCGAAGAAGGGCCTCGGCCCTTTGGCAGTAGGGGCAGACAGCGGTGGTATACATAAGCACGGTAGCCATAGAGGATTCCTCTGTATTAATAAGTGTCAGGAAAACATGGGGCTTGAGCCTAAAGGCTTAGCGATTAAAGATGCTGAAGGGCTAGGTGTTGGTACGGCCAGCCTTTTGGGAGACAGGAAGGCCTGCCTGCTTCCAGGCATCAAAGCCGCCTTCAAGGCTATAGACATCTGCCACCCCGGCTTTGCGAAGTTTTCTGCCCGCCTGAGTAGACCGAAAGCCGCTTGCGCACATAAGGATGACCGGGCGAGGCTTCTTGCCTGACTGGGCGAGCTTCACGACCTCACCAATCTGCTCAGCGAAGGTTGAGCCTGGCATGTGGGTCGCCTGAGGTACCTGGCCCTTTGAGAGTTCGGTGGTCTCGCGAATATCAATCAAGATCGCGTCTTCGGCATTAAGCAGTTGCGTAGCCCCGAGGGTATTGACCTGGCGTGCGCTACTACCCCGGGTGGCCAGGGGCCATACGAGTAACCCGCCGCTGATGAAGGCCGCCAAAATAAGAAAAATATTGTCCAGAAAAAACTGCACGAGGAAGAACTCCTGTCAGACGATGGGCTTAGATTATAGAATCGGAGGTTTACGTTACAGAACTCATTATGCCTCCAGCCCTTATTCTCCTTCGTCATGGCCAGAGTCAATGGAACCTTGAGAACCGGTTTACGGGCTGGGTCGATATCGACCTGACCGAGGTCGGCTACGAGGAGGCACGTCGGGCCGGCATGCTTCTGAAGGATCGCGGCTTTGTCTTCGATGTGGCCTATACCTCGGTTCTAAAGCGGGCGATTCGTACCTGCTATCTGGTCCTCGACACCCTTGATCAAATGTGGATACCCGTCACCAAAGACTGGCGGCTCAACGAGCGGCACTATGGGGCCCTCGCCGGGCTCAACAAGGCCGAGACCGCCTTGAAGTACGGCGAGGCCCAGGTGCTGCGCTGGCGGCGTGCCTACGATGTCCGCCCCGACCCGATGGATCCCGAAAACCCGCTCTGGGAGGGGCATGATCCGCGTTACGCCCATGTCGACCCTGCGCTGCTTCCGCGTACTGAATGTCTTGCAGATACAGTAGATCGGGTAAAGCCCTTCTGGGAGCAGATGATTCTCCCGCATCTTCAGGCCGGAAAAAGAATACTCATCGCAGCCCATGGGAATTCGCTGCGGGCATTAATTAAAGTGCTTGAAGACATGTCCGATGATGAAATCATCAATCTCAACATCCCCACCGCCCAGCCAATTAGCCTCGAATTCGATGCGCAGTGTCGACTAAAGGCGAGGCGCTATCTTGCTGACCCCTCGGAGATCGAGGCGGCCATGGCTGCGGTGGCCAACCAGGGCAGAGCCCAGAGGCCATAAATCATGAGTGGATCACGTCTTAAGGCAGCAGGATGGGTGGGCATCGGCATGGTCAGCGGCCTGCTCATCAGTCTCGGAATCTCTGCGGCAGCCCAGCGCGATGGTCGTCTTGCGCTGCCGGTCGAAGAGCTACGTCAGTTTGCCGATGTCTACGGTGCAATCAAGGCCCACTATGTAGAGCCAGTCGATGACAAAAAACTCATCACCGAGGCAATTAGCGGCATGCTCACGGGGCTTGATCCGCACTCCTCCTACCTCGATGCAGAAGCCTTTAGAGAATTGCAGGTCGGCACCCAGGGTGAATTTGGAGGCCTTGGCATTGAGGTCGGTCTAGAAGATGGCTTTGTGCGTGTGGTCTCTCCGATCGAAGACACCCCGGCAGCCCGCGCGGGCGTGCGGGCGGGCGATCTCATCATCAAGATTGATGACAAGGCCACCAAGGGCATGAACCTGCAAGACGCGGTCAAGCTCATGCGTGGCAAGCCCAAGACGTCCATTACCCTCACCCTGTCACGCAAGGGCGAGGCCCTGCCGATTGTGGTTACGATCGTGCGGGACGTCATTCGGGTGCAGAGCGTTCGTTCTAAGTACCTCGAACCCGGCTATGCCTATGTTCGTATTACCCAGTTCCAAGAGCACACCGTGGGCTCGGTGGTCTCCCACCTCAACAAGCTTCTCGCCCAATCCGAGTCTGACAAGTCCAAGCCAGTCAAAGGCATCGTGCTTGATCTGCGCAACGATCCTGGCGGCCTCCTCCATGCGGCGGTTGGGGTATCGGCGGCCTTCCTGCCGGCCAACACGCTGGTGGTCACCACCGACGGACGCCAGTCCGATGCAAAGCGCACCTTCTCGTCCCGGCCCGCAGACTACCTCAGAGGCGGCGCAGACCCTTTGTCGGGCCTTAACCCCAAGGTTAAATCACTGCCCATGGCAGTGCTGGTCAATGGTGGGTCGGCCTCCGCCTCAGAGATCGTTGCGGGCGCCTTGCAAGACCATAAACGCGCCCAGATTCTGGGCACCCAGACCTTCGGCAAGGGCTCCGTTCAGACCATCCTTCCTCTGACCAGCAACACGGCCATTAAGCTCACCACCGCCCGCTATTACACCCCGTCAGGGCGATCCATACAGGCCAAGGGTATTCGTCCGGACTTCTGGGTCGAAGAGACCCCAGAGGGCGATGTCACAGAGCAGTTCAGAGTACGAGAGGCCGACCTCAGCCGGCACCTTGAGAGCGCGCCCACAACCAACAGCACCGCACCGGCGGGCACCGGCGCCGATGGGCCTCAGGGCCAGGGGGGCAGATCCAATGCGGCCAGCCCAGCCAATGCAAAGGTGCAAGACAGGCCTGCCGCACCCGCCTCCGCCGCGGCGCGGCCACAGATCGAGTTTGGGTCTGAGACCGACTATCAGCTGCGTCAGGCCCTCAACCATCTACAGGGCCTACCCGTGGCGACTTCACCCGCGCCCGCCACAGCCCAATAGGTCTGCTCGGAAGCTGGCCCGACCCCGCGCTGCACCGAGACTCGGACGATCGGTGCAGCGGGCAGGCCGACAACCACTGTCGCAATGGTCATCGATAAAGACGCGATACATGCTGGGGCCGAGGTTGATGCAGACCGCCTGCAGCAATTTAGTCGACTGCTGCTACTTGCAGAGTTTGATGAGCAGGGGCTCGCGGTACTCCAGCGTCGGCGTGTACTAATCGTTGGCCTGGGTGGTCTCGGCTCACCGGTGGCCCTCTACCTCGCAAAGTCTGGTCTGGCAGAGATACATCTTGCCGACTTTGACACCGTGGCCCTCTCCAACCTGCCCCGCCAGGTACTCTACGGGCCGGCCGATATTGGCCGACCCAAGGCAGATGCCCTTGCCGAGCGGCTAAGGCTGCTGGCCCCAGAGACAGCGTTTCATGGACGCACAGAGGCGGCCGATGGACAGAATCTACGGCACTGGGTCGGGATGGTTGACCTTGTCATCGACTGTACCGACAACTTTTCTTCGAGACAGGCGATCAACCGCGCCTGCCACGAGGCGGCCAGGCCGCTGGTCTGCGCCTCAGCCTTGCAATGGTCTGGGCAGCTGCTGGTGGTCGATCCTGGTCAGCCCCAGGCAGGCTGCTACGCATGCCTCTTTCATCCCGACACACCGCCGCAAGAGGCGTCCTGTGGTGCCTACGGGGTGATGACCACTGCGGTGGGCACGATGGGGCTGCTCGCGGCCAATGAGGCGCTAAAAATTCTTATGGGCATGACACCCGCATCAGGCCGGCTGCTCATCTTCGATGCCAAAGAGCCACGGTTTGAGACACTGCGGTTTACCGCAAGGGCAGACTGCCCGGTCTGTCAGGTCTCCGGGAAGGCTTAAGGAAAAAGCGCCGCCACAATCGTGTCGGCCGACTCACTGGGTCGAGAACGAAAGCCGGTCTTAGAGAACCGCAGCCAGCGCCCCTGAACAAAGCCCATCGCAAGGCTGGCCTGCAGCGCGGGGTCAAGCGCCCCGGAGGGGGACTGAGAAGCCTGTGGGGCCTGGGCATCTGCCAGCCCCAGCTTCAGACACTGACGCAGTGATGCCTCGGCACGGTCTAGCAGCTGGTTTACCCGCTGCTGCAGACGCAGATTCTCGTAAGCCAAGGCCTCACCCGTCAGTACGCGGGTCATGCCCGGGTTGGTCTCCGCGAAATTCAAGAGCATCAGTACGACAGACCGTGCCTTCTGCGCGGCCGGATCGGGCTCCGCATCAATCTGGTTGATAAGGCCAAATATGGTCTGCTCAATAAACTCCAGCAGCCCCTCGTACATCTGGGCCTTACTTGCAAAGTGCCGGTAGAGCGCCGCCTCTGAGACCTGCAGACGTGCAGCAAGCCCCGCGGTTGTGACTTTTTCAGACTCCTGCTCAAGCATCAAGGCCATGGCCTGAAGAATCTGGAGCTTACGCTCGCCTGGCTTGAGTCGCTTTCGCGAAGAATCGCCTGCCTCCACGCCCTGCATTATGGTCTCCCTGGTGGACGGTTTCCGACCTGTCGGATCAACGATGGCCATGAGTTTACTTGATACCGTACATACAAAGGACGTATCGCAGAGACGGGACGGCCCTGTACCCATGCTGCGCGTCTCTGGCTCGGCGAGGCCCAGATTCGAACGGTACGAATTCCAGCCTTGTGCGCCGTACGTAGATTCATGGCACTGTCATCGATGAGACAGAGATCTGAGGCCGGTCGGCCAGAGGCCCGAATGAGTCGGTGCCAGAGGATCGGTGAAGGCTTCGGACGGAGCCGCGACACCGCATGCATGTCATCGATACAGATCTGTCGATGAAAACAGTGGGCGATACCGAGTATCTCCAAGAGACGTTCGGTGTAGTCACGGGGCGCATTAGTAACCAGCCATCGCTCCCCGCGCAGAAGCTGTAGCTTTCTGCGCAGACCCACCGCCGGGGCAACAAAGTCTGGCAGATCCTCAGCCGGATGCGTCTTGGCCAGAAACTCCGACGCATCTACCCCATGGTGCCGTATCAGCCCTAGAAGCGTAGCGCCGTAGCGATGCCAGTAGGCGGTACGCACTAGGCTGGCCTCTGCCCGAGAGACCGAGAGTCGCTCGGCCACGAAGTCGGTCATACGTCGATTAATTTCGCCCATGAGCCGCCAGCTTGCATCGTGCAAGGTATTGTCCAGATCGATCAGCCAGACGCGGCCAACACGATGTTTATCGACTGTCGCCCACCGGCCAACCCGGCCATGGCGATGGAGCATTCCCAAGGGATTAGTGCGAGCGGATCATGGTGCCCACACCCTCATTGGTAAGGATCTCCAATAAGAGACTGTTGGGCACACGGCCATCAATGATGTGCACAGACTGAACGCCACCGCGGGCAGCATCTAAGGCAGAGCTGATCTTCGGCAACATGCCACCAGACAAAGTGCCGTCGGCAAATAGTCCGTCAATCTCTCGAGCGGTGAGCCCCGTGATCAATCGGCCCCTCTTATCTAAGACTCCCGGGGTATTGGTCATCAGCACCAGTTTCTCGGCCTTAAGAATCTCCGCGAGTTTGCCCGCCACAAGGTCAGCATTGATGTTGTAGGTCTCTCCCTGGGCGCCCGAGCCAATCGGCGCGATGACCGGAATAAATCCGCCGCGCAACAACGAATGCACGATGTCAGGATCCACCTGTTCGATCTCGCCGACCTGGCCAATATCGAGCATCTGGTCGGGGGCGTCTTGAGCGCTGAGCATGAGTTTTCGGGCGCGGATCAGTCCGCCATCTTGGCCCGTCAGGCCGACTGCCTTGCCCCCGGCATGGTTGATCAACTCCACAATTTCTTTGTTGACCTTGCCGGCGAGCACCATCTCCACAATGTCCATGGTCTCGGCGTCGGTCACCCGCATTCCCTGAACAAATTCGCCCTTTTTGCCTACCCGGGTGAGCAGCTCCTCGATCTGCGGGCCGCCCCCGTGGACCACCACCAGATTGATGCCCACAAGCTTTAAAAGCACCACGTCGTGGGCGAAGCCCTGCTTTAGGGCCTCGTCGGTCATGGCATTGCCGCCGTACTTTACGACCACCGTCTTGCCATGAAAGCGCCGAATGTACGGGAGCGCCTCGGCGAGTATTGCCGCCTTTTGTCGAGTGTGCTGGAGATCAGCCATCGGTCTGCCGCCTGCCCAATGGGCGTTAGTCGCCGTACTGCTTCTGACGCAGCTCACGGCGCTGCTGGGCCTCCACCGAGAGGGTTGCCGTAGGCCGTGCGAGCAGACGCTGCAGGCCAATCGGCTCACCGGTCTCCTCACAGAACCCATACTCGCCGCTGTCAATGCGGGCCAAGGACTGCTGGACTTTTTTAATCAGCTTACGCTCGCGGTCGCGAGTGCGAAGTTCTAGCGCATGCTCTTCTTCGATCGTGGCGCGATCCGCAGGGTCAGGCACGAGAACCGTCTCACGAAGATGCTCTGTGGTCTCACCTGCGTTGCTGCGCAGCTCAGACTCCAGGGCCTGAAGCCGTCTGCGAAAAAAATCGAGCTGAGCCGCGCTCATGTACTCAGACTCAGGCTGTGAGAGGAGAGCCTCCTCCGATTCGATAACAACACTAGCGGCAGTTTTCATTGCTTCACCTTCGATCAAACAGGGTCATGCCACCTCAACCTCAGACAAGACACTGGGTGAGACCTTTCTCGATTGTATCCCGCGGCAGACTGCGGCCGATGAAGACAATGCGGCTCTGCCGCTTCTCCGAGGGCTTCCATGGACGTCCCTTGTCGCCCCCCATGAGCATATGGACCCCCTGAAAAATCATCTGATGGTCGCTGCCCTTGAGCCAGAGTACGCCCTTGTAGCGAAAGAGTTGTGGTCCATAGGCCTGACTGACCGCAGAGATAAAGGCCTCAAACTTGTCCCCGTCAAAGGGGCGGTCTGCCTTGAACAAAAACGAGGCAACATCATCGGCATGATGGTGATGCTTGTCGGTGTCGAGAAAGTCCGGGTCAAGCTCAAGGGCAGCGTTGAGATTGAACCCACGAATATCAAAGACCTCAGCAATATCGACCTCACCAAAGTTGACCATCGATATCGGGGCCCGCGGATTCATCGCTACAAGTCGTCGGCGCAGATCGGCGAGGGCCTCAGCAGAAACAAGGTCAGACTTCGAGACCAGCAGCCGATCAGCAAACCCCACCTGTGCCTGCGCCTCAGGATGGGTCGTCAATTGCGTCGGCCCGTGGACCGCATCAACCACGGTGATTACCGCATCAATTAAGTACCGCTCGGCAATGGCGTCATCGACAAAAAAAGTCTGAGCGACAGGCCCGGGCTCTGCCAGCCCCGTAGTCTCGATCACCACCCGGTCAAACGAAATTTCTTTTCGGTCGCGCCGTTCGGCCAGGCGCCCAAGCATATCCACAAGGTCACCCCGAACCGTGCAACAGAGGCATCCATTGTTCATCTCGACGATGCGCTCCTGCTGGTCGGCAAAGAGGAGTTCGTTGTCGATACTCTCCTCGCCAAACTCGTTTTCGATCACGGCAATTTTCTGGCCGTGCGACTCGGAGAGCACGCGCTTTAATAAGGTGGTCTTACCTGCGCCCAAAAAACCAGTAAGGATAGTGACGGGAATCATGGTCTTGTTCTTATAGGCCGCAGGCCGCCCGCAGCGCCTGCGCTCGGTCGGTGGCCTCCCATGTGAACTCTGGCTCTTCACGCCCAAAGTGGCCATAGGCCGCAGTCTTGCGATAGATGGGCCGCAGCAGGTCGAGCATCTTGATGATGCCCTTGGGCCGTAGATCAAAAATCTCTGCCACCGCCTTGGCGATCTGCGCATCGGGCACCACCCCGGTCCCCTCGGTCGACACCCAGACCGACGTAGGCTTTGCAACACCAATCGCGTAGCTCACCTGAATGAGCGCCTTTTTCGCAAGGCCAGCAGCAACAATGTTTTTAGCGACATAGCGGCAGGCATAGGCGGCAGACCGGTCTACTTTTGAGGGGTCTTTTCCTGAGAACGCGCCGCCACCATGGGGGGCTGCCCCGCCATAGGTGTCCACGATGATCTTGCGGCCCGTCAGGCCACAGTCCCCCTGCGGGCCACCCACCACAAACCGGCCGGTGGGGTTCACCAGATACTTAATCTCGCCCTTGACGAGTTCTTTGGGGAGTACAGGCTTAATAATTTCTTCAATGACCGCCTCACGCAATGTATTCAAGGCGATGTCGGGAGCATGCTGTGTCGAGAGGACGACCGTATCGATGCGCTCGGGCCGACCGTTTTCATAACGGAGGGTTACCTGCGATTTCGCATCGGGGCGAAGCCACGGCATACGGCCATCACGGCGCAACAGCGACTGCCGTTCAACGAGTCGGTGGGAGAGGTAAATCGCAGACGGCATCAGCACTGGCGTCTCATCACAGGCATACCCAAACATCAGCCCCTGGTCGCCCGCCCCCTGATCAAGATTGTCGTCCTGGGCAGCATCGACCCCTTGGGCAATATCAGGGCTCTGCTTGTCATAGGCCACAAGCACTGCACAGCCCTTATAGTCGATTCCGTAGTCCGTGTTGTCGTAGCCGATATTTTTTATCGTCTCCCGGGCGACCTGAATGTAGTCCACATTGGCCTGGGTCGTGATCTCACCGGCGAGCACCACCAGACCGGTGTTGCACAACGTCTCTGCAGCAACCCGCGCACGTGGATCTTGGGCAAGGATGGCGTCAAGTACCGCATCCGAAATCTGATCCGAGACCTTGTCTGGGTGTCCCTCGGACACCGACTCCGAAGTAAAGAAGTAATCTTGCGACATAGCACTCTCCATCAAAAGGACCTCCCGCGGTCGCTTCAAGTGCCTGCCAAGGACGCCAGGGGGTAATCACCTGGTCTTGTGTAGCGTATGGCAAACGCTTTAGCGGTATTTGAACGACAATCGCCCCGCAAGTTGTCGATTAAATCGGCGATTCGCTCACTATAGTGCTTATGCAGACTCTATTCAAATTAGCCGCCTTCTTGCCTCTTCGTCTCTTAAGGGCAGTGGGTCTGCTGCTGGGCCTAGCGGTCTGGGCCTCCTCCGCCCGGTATCGACAGGCGTTTAACACCCAGTGGTACCAGGCCCTCGACTACTGGCAGTCGGGCCGGGCCGGCAGAGCAACGCCAGAGCGGCCGCCACGAAAATTTGCAGCCATTGGGCAGGCCGGCATTCTGTTGACCGAACTGCCCAAAATCTGGTGCCGGCCGCAGGCGGCAGAGGCAATGACAAGCACAGGCTTTGACCAGATGCACGCGGCCCTGGAAGGTGGCAGAGGGCTCATCATTCTGACTCCGCATCTCGGTGCCTTTGAGCTCGCAGCCCGCCGCATCGCCCTGGAATTTCCCCTCACCGTCCTCTATCGGCCCGCACGAAAGCCCTGGGTAGAGCATCTCCTGCAGGCCTTTCGTTCTGCACGAGGGGTGCGGGCGGTTCCCGCCAATGCCCAAGGGGTACGACAACTGCTGCGCACGCTCCGTCAGGGCGGTGCAATCGGCCTGCTGCCCGACCAGGTGCCATCTCAAGGCGAGGGGCTCGTCTCAGACTTCTTTGGTCGGCCCGCCTACACCATGACACTACCGATACGACTGGCCCAGGCCTCGGGGGCCGCCCTGGCATGGGCAACGGCAGTGCGCACCCCAGGCGGCTGGAGCCTCTCCCTAGAGCCCTGGTCGGTCGGCGAGCACCAGGCCACCTCAGACTTTGCGGACGTGCTGCCACAGATGTCGCTGGACAAGGCCGTAGGCGAGATGAATCATGGGCTAGAGTCGCGTATCGCCCGCGCCCCCGAGCAGTATCTCTGGGCCTACAACCGTTATAAGCGACTCTAGGTGTGCTGGGCATGGAGAGGGTCCTTGAATCCCTTGCTGCACGACTGGGCATCTTGATCGGCAGTCTGCTTGGCCGACTGCCCATCGCATGGCAGCGGCGGATTGGTCGCGGCCTTGGGGGGCTCATCTTTCGGCTCTCGTCTCGCCGACGCCGAATTGCCGAGCAGAACCTTATGCTCTGCTTTCCCGACTGGACTCCTGCCGAGCGCATCGCCGTCGTACAGCGTTTCTTTGAGAATTTCGCCTGCGCCCTTCTTGACCTCTTCTGGCTCTGGCAGAGGCCCGCGGGGCAGATCACCGACCGGGTACGCTGGCGTGGAGAAGAACACCTTCGGCAGGCCGAGGCAGCAGGGTCCGGCCCGCTCATCATTCTCGCGCCACACTTTCTCGGAATCGATGCCGGCGGAACGCGACTGCAGATTGAGCGACCGCTGGTCTGTCTCTATTCCAATCAGTCTATCCCGGTTATTGATGCCTGGATTATTCGGGGCCGCGCACGATTCCATCAGGCAACCCTCGTCTCCCGACGGGAGGGGATCGGCCGACTCGCACGTCTGCTGCGCGGTGGGATGGCGGCCCATTTTTCTCCTGATATGGACTTCGGCACCCGGGGCAGTGTGTTTGTGCCCTTCTTTGGGCAGCCCGCAGCCACGCCCACTAGCCTGGTTCGGCTGGCACAACTCACCAACGCCAGAGTGGTGCCCATGATCACCCGACTAAGCCCGGAGGGCTACGAATCAACCTTCTACCCCGGGTGGCAGTACCAGGCGAACGACGACGTTACCGCAGCCGTAGCGGCCTTAAACCAGAAAATCGAGTCCTGGATCTGTGAAGACCCGAGCCAATATCTCTGGACGCATCGACGGTTCAAGACGCGTCCTGACGGCCTTCCATCGGTCTATTCCTAGGCCGCATAATTCAAGGCTATGGCGCAGCTTTCCCTATCCTTTACCAAAATGCAGGGCGCAGGTAACGACTTTGTGGTGATCAACGCCATGCAGGGACTCGACCCATTTTTTCTACAGCCCCAACAAATCCGACGACTTGCAGACCGTCGGTTTGGGGTGGGCGCCGATCAGGTGCTTGTCGTTGAACCTACCTCGATTGCCGAGGCCGACTTCAACTATCGGATATTTAATGCCGATGGGCAGGAGGTCGAGCAGTGCGGTAACGGAGCCCGCTGCTTTGCGCGCTATGTGGTTGACCAGGGCCTGGCAGCGGGCCCGACGATTCGCGTGAACACTCGGGCGGGAATCATCGTGCCGCGCCTGCAGCCCGACGGCGAGGTCGAGGTCAACATGGGTTGCCCCCGACTAGATCCGCAGGCACTTCCGTTTCTGGTAGAGGGCCTTGCCGAGAGCCTGCGCGGTCGTCAGACCTGCTATTGCCTGGCGGGTCCAGATGGTCGAGCGCTTTGGGTCGGCCCGGTCTCGATGGGAAATCCCCACCTCGTACAGTGGGTAACAGGCCTAGCAGACCATCCCGTAGAAGCCGAGGGCCGATTTCTGCAGGCAAGCCCACGACTGCCACAGAGCGTGAATGCGGGATTTGCAGAGCGCCATGCGGCTGATGCTATTAGCCTGCGCGTCTATGAGCGGGGTGCCGGCGAAACACTGGCCTGCGGTAGCGGTGCCTGCGCGGCGGTGGTCAGTGGTATCGCACAGCAGCTTCTGAAGGCCGACACGCCCATCGCGGTACAGACGCGGGGGGGGATGCTTCGCCTGCGCTGGTCGGGGCAAGATAACGACCCCGTATGGATGACGGGACCCGCCACCACCGTATTTCAAGGGGAAATTTCCTTATGAGTTCGCTGTCTCCACCACCTGGCAACGCCACCCCTGCGGCAGACGGGCATACACCGGCCAAGACATCGGCAGGCCCGACGGCGGCAGCCGTGGCCCAATTTCTTCTAGAGAACCCGGAGTTTCTGATTCATCAGCCTGGGCTGCTCTCCCAGCTTGAGCTTCCCAGACAAGACAGTTCTGGCGCTATATCGTTGGCCCAGCGCCAGACCCAAGTGCTGCGGGACCGCATACGGCTGCTCGAGTCCCGGCTCACAGAGATGATGCATGTCGGGGAAGAAAACGACGCCATCGTAAAAAAAATGACGGGCTGGATTCGCGAGACCCTCATGGCCCAGGATCCTCTCGCGCGGCTCGCGGTGCTCACCGAAGGTCTGGCCAAAAGCTTTTCGGTACCAATCGTGGCCCTAGCGCTCTGGGGCAGAATGTCTGCCCTGCGGGCACCTGGCAGGCTCATGCCCTCCTCGGTCGTCTTCTGCGAGGCCCACGATGAAGTCACCGCCCTAGCCGGCGCGCTGATTCGTCCCCTCTGCCTGCCCGCCCATGCCTATCAGGCTCGGCTCGCACTGGGCCTGACTACCGACGGCAGCGCCCAGAATGGATCGGTCGCAATGATTCCACTTCGGCCCGGTGCCAGCCCCGAGGCCTTCGGGCTACTGGTGCTGGCCTCGGCCGACCCAGGGCGTTTCTCCCAAGACCATGGTGTCGACCTCCTCAACACGCTGGCCGAACTCACCAGCGCATCACTGCTTGGACTCACCCCAGCCGCCACAAGACCCGCCTGAGGCCCAGAGGCAGGACGCCGAAGGCATTGGCCCAGAAATCACCGCATTTCTGCAGGCGCTGGGGTCGCGCCACTATGCGGACAACACCCTAAACGCCTACCGCAGGGACCTTGCCTGGCTTGCCGCGGATACCCCAGGCCCGCTGGCCGCGCTCTCGGCCCCTGCCCTTCGCCAGGCCCTTGCCCGCAGTGCCGCCCAGGGGCTATCGCCCCGATCACTCTCTCGCAGACTCTCCTGCTGGCGACAGTTCTTCGACTGGCTTCTTCGGCCCGAATCCAGTGGGGCGAATCCAGGGAGTCCCGCTAATCAGCCCAATCCCGCAGCAGGCCTGCGGGCACCTCGGCCCGGAAGACCCCTGCCAAAGACCCTGCCGGTTGATGCGGCACTGGCCTTTGTCGAAGGGCCCCGTGCGGAGGCGGAGTCAGCGACAACCTCAAGCAACCCAATAACGCCCGACTGGCGAGAGCTTCGCGACCAGGCCATGGTCGAACTGCTCTACGGCTGCGGGCTGCGGCTTTCGGAGCTCACGGGGCTCAACCGCGAGTCCACAGACCCACGCCATGGATGGGTTGACCTGCAAGAGGCCGAGGTAACCGTCTGGGGCAAGGGCGGTAAGCGGCGCAGCGTGCCAATGGGCGGGCCAGCCCTTAGCGCCCTGCAGGCCTGGCTTGCGGCCCGCGAACAGCGGCAGAAGATGCTGCCAGCCACCGTCCCTAGAAGCCCGGCACTTTTTCTCAACGACCGCGGCCAGAGACTCTCCGGACGCACCGTACAACGTCGCCTGATGTATCGGGCCCAGGCCATGGGAATGGGCCAGACAGTCCATCCACATATGCTGCGACACTCTTTTGCGAGCCACTTACTGCAGTCCAGCGGCGATCTACGGGGGGTACAGGAGTTGCTCGGTCACGCCCAGATTGCCACCACCCAGGTCTACACCCACCTCGACTTTCAGCGCCTTGCCCAGGTCTACGATCAGGCCCACCCCCGTGCGCAAAAAAAATAAGGGCTTTGACAAGGCCCGTCTAAACCCCCAGAATCCGGTGCTTGCTTAAGGAGCGTTGCGAGGGTGGTCTTCTGCAGACAAGGCAGAGATTTAAAAGCCATCCCCCAGGCTTAAGCAGTCTCTCCCCCCAGTCGCCCACCGTGGTCCTGGTCAGAGGCCCTTCGTAACGGCGCTCGCGAAACTTTTCGTTACTGAAAGGAGCGCGAGATGAGCGCTGTTTTAAAACCTCTTTCTACCCAAGACTATGTGGTCGCCGATCTGTCGCTAGCCGACTGGGGCCGCAAAGAAATCAAGATTGCCGAGACAGAGATGCCTGGTCTCATGGCGATTCGTGATGAATTCGCCAAGACCCAGCCCCTCAAAGGCGCACGTATCACCGGTTCGCTGCACATGACCATTCAGACCGCAGTGCTCATCGAGACGCTCACAGCGCTCGGCGCTGAAGTACGTTGGGCCTCCTGCAACATCTTCTCTACCCAAGACCATGCTGCGGCCGCTATTGCCGCCAGTGGCGTAGCAGTCTTTGCCAAGAAGGGGGAGACACTTGAGGAGTACTGGGACTACACCCACCGAATTTTCGAATGGGCCGATGGCAAGCCCAGCAACATGATCCTCGATGACGGCGGGGACGCCACGCTTCTGCTGCATCTCGGGGCCCAGGCCGCGCGCGACATCCATGTGCTCGACCAGCCCAAGAGCGAGGAAGAGATCTGCCTGTTTGCCTCGATTAAAAAGCATCTCGCCAAGGACCCCGGTTTTTATCAGCGCAACCTTGATGCCGTTATCGGGGTCACCGAAGAAACCACCACCGGGGTACACCGCCTCAAAGAAATGTCGGCAAAGGGTGAGCTTGCCTTCCGCGCCATCAACGTGAATGACTCGGTCACCAAGAGCAAGTTCGACAACCTCTACGGCTGCCGAGAGTCTCTAGTTGACGGGATTAAGCGTGCCACCGACGTCATGATTGCCGGCAAGGTTGCGGTTGTCGCGGGCTACGGCGATGTGGGCAAGGGCTCTGCCCAGGCCCTGCGCGCCCTCTCGGCTCAGGTATGGGTGACAGAGATCGACCCCATCTGCGCCTTGCAAGCCGCCATGGAAGGCTATCGTGTGGTCACCATGGACTATGCCGCCGATAAGGCCGATATCTTCGTAACCGCAACCGGCAACAAGGGCGTGATCTCGTTTGACCACATGTCCCGCATGAAAGACCAGGCCATCGTCTGCAACATCGGTCACTTCGACAACGAGATTGAAGTCGCAGAACTCACTACCCAGTGCAAGTGGGAAGAGATCAAGCCGCAGGTTGACCATGTCATCTTCCCCGACGGCAAGCGCATCATCCTGCTGGCCCAGGGACGCCTCGTAAATCTGGGCTGCGGAACCGGCCACCCGAGCTATGTCATGAGCTCGTCCTTTGCCAACCAGGTCATTGCCCAGATTGAGCTCTTTGCCCACAAAGACTTCTATGAGAAGGGCAAGGTCTATGTGCTGCCCAAGCACCTCGATGAGAAAGTGGCACGCCTTCAGCTAAAAAAGCTCGGGGCAATGCTGACCGAACTCAGCCCCGAGCAGGCTCGCTATATCGGGGTTCCGGTCGAAGGCCCCTACAAGCCCGAGGCCTACCGGTACTAAACGGCTCGCCGCGTCTACCAGGCACCTACAGAGAGTCTGCAAACCATGCGTCTTCGGCCCGAGGTCAGCCTTGAGTTCTTTCCGCCTAAGAGCCCTGCCGCACAAGACCAACTTGGAGAGACTGCCCGGGCCTTGTCCCGGCTCTCCCCGAGTTATGTCTCCGTTACCTATGGTGCGGGCGGCTCCACGCGGGAAGGTACCCGGGCCACGGTTGCCCAGATGCTCGGGCTTTTTACTCAGGTGGCGCCCCACGTCTCCTGTATCGGGGCGACGCGGGAGGAGATGCATGCACTCTTATCGGCCTACAGAGACCAGGGCATAGGGCGGATCGTTGCCCTTCGGGGCGACCTGCCCTCGGGCTATGGCCAAGGGGGTGCGTTTGGTCATGCGGTCGACCTGGTAGCCTTTGTCCGCGAGGCCTTTAATGATCAGTTTACGATCGAGGTGGCCGCTTATCCGGAGGGCCATCCCCAGGCCCGCAGCTTTCAGGAAGACCTAGCCCACTTCGCACAAAAGGTTCGTGCCGGTGCCCACGGGGCGATTACCCAGTACTTTTTCAACACCGACGCCTACTTTCGGTTTGTCGATGACGCCTATGCGTTGGGCATCGATATTCCGATCATTCCAGGCATTATGCCCATCACCAACTTCAGCCAGCTGGCCCGATTCTCAGATGCCTGTGGGGCAGAAATTCCCCGTTGGATTAGGGCCCGTCTGCAGGGCTATGGCGATGACATCGCCTCCATTAGGGCCTTCGGCCAAGAGGTGATCACCGACCTCGTCGATCAACTCATCACGGCCGGGGTTCCCGGACTGCACTTCTACACCATGAATAGGGCTGAGCCCGTTCTGGCGATCGCCGAAAGCCTACAGCTCGTCCTGCCATCAGAAGTCGCTCCAGCCGCGCTCAGTTAGGCAGGCATCAAGTCGCGCATCGTGGGGCTCGCCAAAGGGCTGGGCGATGAGGCCATGGCTGAAACACAGGCCCACAAACCGTGGACGCACGGGGGGAGGCTGGCCCTCGGCCCCCAAGACCGCCGCAATCGATCGGTCGTAGAAGCCCATGCCAGCGCCAAGACGCTCGCCACCTGGGCCAATCCCTACGCACGGAATCACCCAGGTATCGCAGTCCAAGACCGCGCCTGCGGCGGGAACCGGTAGCCCCATCGCGTCCTTAGCCATGACCGCGTCTTCGGCCCAGGCCCGCATCACGAGTGGGGCCTGCGCCTCAACCACCACCGGCAGAGCCAGGCGGAGGCCTGCGCGCTGCCAATGGCGCCAGAGGGGCCTCAGATCAGGCTCATCCCGCCAAGGAAGATAGACCGCAACCCGCTGCCAGGCCTCATCCCGGGCCCGGCTCTGCAATCCCTGCAGCAGCGCCACTGTCGCCTTCTGCCTATCAACTCCCTCCATCTGCTGCCGATACGAGAGGAGGTGGCGACGCAAGGCAGCCTTGTTCGCCGCTGTTTCCGCCAGGACGCTGGTCATTTTTGATTTCCTCAGGCTATGCTTGGAGGTATGGTGAAGGTCTTTCGTCTGTGTCGTCAAACTATAGAGCCCGCCGTTACCACGATGCGGCCCCAGCAGCAGGCTTCTTCCGTCTCGGTGGCGGCCCTTGCTGCTAGTCTGCTTCTGGCTAGCAGTACCGCAGGGCTAGCGAAGTCCCAGCCCGCCCCAGCCCCCCACCCCGTCCTAGCCGCCAAGCTGGCATTCGAGCGGCAAGATATCGGTGGGCTGAGCCGGGCACGATCGCAGCTCTCTGGTGACCCGCTGGTGGTATGGCCGAGTTACTGGAATGCCCGCATTCTTGTGGGCAAGCAGCCATTTACGTCCCTGGCCAGGCAGGTGGTGGGCCAATTCGAGCAGGAATTCTCTGGCCATCCCCTGGTTCAGACACTCAAGAGCGACTGGCTCCTAGCAGGGGTCCGGGCCGGTAGCTGGGAGGACCTCGCGATCCTCCTGAAAGAGCTTCCCGCCCACCCCCTTGAGCCAGCCTCTGCCCAGTGTGCCCGTGTGCGGCTTGGTGGGGCAGAGGCCGCCCCACAAGACCACCCAGGTGAGATCCTCGTCGGCCGAGAGACCAGCGAAGGCTGTATCTGGCTACTCGAAGACCTTGCCGAGAAGCGGCGAATCGATCAGGAGACCCTTGCACTTCGCGCCCGTTGGGCAAGCCTCTCTGGCGACATGAAGGCGGCCAGCCGAATTACCAAGGCGGCCCTGTCTGCTGGGCTGAAGACCTCAAAGAGCGAGCAGTCTCTACTCTCGGTGCTCGCCTTAAGTAGATCCAACATCACGCGCGCAGTCGCGTCATACGCCCGCATTAAAAAATCGCTCAATGAGGAACAGCAGGCCTTTGCCTCCCTGGCACTGGCCTCCCGTCTGTGGCCACGTACCGACCAGCGTGCCTGGTCTTACCTCTATGCGGGTCTCTCCTCGGCCCGTCAGCAGCCAGCCGATGTGCTGGAATCTGCCGCGCGCCTGGCCCTGCGACGGGCTGACCGTGATGCCCTGCGTCCGCTAATTGCAGCCATGCCGCAGAACCTACAGTCGTCAGAGACCTGGACATACTGGCGCGGATGGCTAGCGGCCGAGTCCGGCCAGACCCGCGAGGCCCAGGCAATCTGGGCGAATATTCCAGAGGGCTGGAGTTTCTACCGGCTGCTTGCCTCGGAGGCTATCGGCCGTTCGGTACTGCCCGAACAGCACCTGCCCCAGACCAGAGACCAGTTCTACATCGATGCCCTCACGCCATCGGTCAGTAACAACCCATTTCTGCACCGCAGTCTTGCCTTGTCGCGGCTAGGGCTGCGATCAGAGGCCGTGGTGGAATGGAATGCCCTCACCCAGCAGCTCAATGACAATGGGCTCATCGCGGCGGGACGACTCGCGCTTGAGGCAGGCCAGCCCGACCGGGCGATTGCTGCGGCTATCCGTACCCAGACGATCCACGACTTCAGCCTTCGCTACCCCAAGCCATTTAAGGATCTGATTGCGGAACGGGCCGAAGAGAAGGGGCTAAGTCCGGGATGGGTACTCGGGCTGATTCGTCAGGAGTCGCGATTTCTCGCTGGCGTAAAATCTCCGGTGGGGGCCACCGGCCTCATGCAGCTCATGCCCCAGACGGCCCAGTCCGTGGCCAAGAGTCTCGGAATGCGCCGAATCGATACCAAATCTCTGGCAGAGCCAAGTCTTAATGTTCGTCTCGGTACCGCTTATCTGCGGGACATGAAAGAGAAGTTTGAGGGCTCTGCGGTGCTTGCGAGCGCAGCCTACAACGCCGGGCCCTCCCGCAGCCAGCTCTGGCGGGCCTCTCTCGACAAGCCCATTCCTGGTGCTGCTTTTGCTGAGTCTATTCCATTCGCCGAGACCCGCGACTATGTAAAGCAGGTACTAGCCAACACCGTTATGTATGAGGTGCTGCTTAGCCATCAGACCGATGAGAATGTATCAAGGAGCCTTGGCCAGTGGCTCTCCGAAATTGGCCCGCGACCAACACGGGCTACCGCCGCCGGCGTCACCCGAGTCGGCCTGCAATAAGGATCCGAGCTATGTCGCATCAGGCAGACACCCATATCACCGCCGTCCTTGGTGCCAGTGGCTTTATTGGCCAGGCTCTCTGCGCCCACCTTGCACGTAGCGCGCACGGAACTGCCCGCCATATTCGTGTCATCACCCGATCGCGAGAAAAGGCTAAGGCCCTCTGGAGCCTGCCAGGCGTTGAGATTGTTCAGACCGACGTGCGGCAGGAAGCAGAACTCGCCGAAGCGCTTGAGGGCGTATCCGCGGTGGTCAATCTCGTGGGCGTACTACAAAGCAGAAATGGCAAACCCTGGGGCCCAGAGTTCGATGAGTCCCATGTACGACTGCCCTCTCGACTTGCCCGATGCATGACGCGGCAGGGCGTTCGAAGACTGGTCCATATCAGCGCACTCGGCGCATCCGACCAGGCCCCCTCCATGTACCTGCGGTCCAAGGCGGCCGGCGAAGCGGCGTTGCGCGGCACGCTCAACCTTGATCTCACTATCCTGCGGCCCTCGGTGGTCTTTGGGCCCGGAGACCAATTCCTTAAACTCTTTGCACGGATGCAGCAGTTTCTCCCGATGGTGCCGCTGGCCACAGCCCATGCCAAGTTTCAGCCGGTCTACATCGGCGATATGGTCACCGCCATCGCCGCCTGTCTGCGCAAGCGGCAGACTCGGGGCAAGATCTATGAGGTGATAGGGCCCGAGGTCTTGAGTCTCTATGAGATCGTGCACTGGGCAGGCTTCTACAGTGGCCATCCCCGACCCATCTTTCCTTTACCTGACGGCCTAGCTTGGCTGCAGGCGCTGATCATGGAGCATCTGCCCGGGCGGCCCCTGCTCTCGCGGGACAACTTAGCATCAGCCTCTATACCAAACGTAGGCGAGGGTCCAATGGCCGAAGAACTCGAAGTGGCCTCGCCCGTGAGTCTCCATGCGATTGCCCCAGCCATACTCGGCGGCCAGACCCCGCGCGGCAGACTCCTCACCCGGCGCGCCCGCGGTCATTGACCCCTGTTGCGGCCCTCGCCCCCGATCGGTGGGGTGATCCCATTGTCCGACGGCTGCCAGCCGCGGTCTCGCTTTATTGTGTGGGCGGGGCGGTGCGCGACGCGCTTCTTGGCCTACCGAGCAAAGACCGTGACTATCTCGTCGTGGGGGCGACCCCAGCGGTCATGGTGGAGGCTGGGTTTAGGCCAGTGGGTCAGGACTTTCCTGTTTTTCTCCATCCCGAAACGCAGGCCGAATATGCACTAGCCCGCACAGAACGCAAGTCGGGCATGGGCTACAAAGGCTTTGTCTTTCATGCGAGTCCGGAGGTGGGGCTCGAAGAAGATCTTATTCGCCGAGATATCACCATCAATGCAATGGCCGTTGATAGTGCTGGAGTGCTTCATGACCCCTTTAACGGCCAGGCAGACTTAGCGGGGCGGCGGCTGCGACATGTAAGCCCGGCTTTTATCGAGGATCCCGTTCGACTGCTCAGACTCGCCCGATTTCTTGCCCGCTGGGCAGGGTTTCGGGTGGACGCAGAGACCACACAACTCTGTGCCGCAATGGTCCGTGCGGGCGAGGTTAATGCCCTCGTACCCGAACGCGTCTGGCAAGAACTCTGGCGCGGCCTAGAAGCCGCTGCACCCGCGGCTATGGTGAACTTTCTCTGCGAACTTGGCTGCTACGAGACAATCACAGGAACCACGCCGCCAGATGCCGAACAACGATCACAGCTCGATGCCCTACGGGCTGCTGAGATACCCCCGGCCCTTTTGGCGGCCTGGCTATGGGGGGCACAGCCGCAGCCCCCCCGACTGCCACTACCCCGAGAGGTCAGCCAATGGGCAGGCCTGCTTCACCGTAATGGCCATCGGCCCCCACTACAGCGGCCCATCGACCACTGGCCCGGAGTACTCGTCGACTGGGCAGAATCCTGGGACCTCTTTCGCCAGCCCGACCGACTAGGGCCCCTGATGCGTCTCGTGGGGGTGGTCAGCAGCCCCTTAACCGAAGCATCTGCCACCGGAACGACTCCGTCTGGTGGGCACGCGGCCGAGCTTCTGACCCAATGGGAGGCAGTGGCCCATGCCCTTATCCACTATCCGGTCGGCACCCATGCCCAGGCCGCAGCCCGAGCCCATCAGCCCGTGGCCGAGGCGGTACATGCCGCCAGGGAGGCGTTTGTGGCCCACCAACTGGGTCTTACAGCCCACGGCTGGCCGAGAGGACAAGAAACGACTGGCCCATCGCCCCATCCGACAAAAGGGTCTGTAAATTAGACAATGCCACCAAGGCACTAAGGCCCTCAGGCGGAGCCCCTCGAGGGCCGGCGCCAAAGAGACGATCGGCTGCATCCTCTAAGACCCCTTGGTCGAGCAGCCAGGCAGCCTGGGTCTGCAGAGCGAGTTCGACCCCGGAGGGACGCATCGCCTCGGCCAGCTCGGTGAAATTCACATGGGCAGTGAGGTCCTGCGCTCCGGGCCGCGCCAGAAGAGACTGCCAGTCGTCAATGCGACGATGCCGCCAATGTCCTGCCAGCGTGCCACCGCCACGGTCGGGATGGTCGAGTTCATACTGCTCGTAGCCATAGTCGATGAGCAGCAGCTCGCCAAACGCCAAAGACGCAGAGAGTCCCTGCGCCCAGGGCCCGAGATCAGGGGCCCACTCCCCCCGGTGTCCAGATACCCAGCCCTGGCCCATGGCCTGCTGCTCTGCCTGTCGTGCTGTCACGATCCGGCGCAAGGGGTCTTGCGCCGGCCGCGCAGTCCAACGCAGCCACGACCCTTCTGCATTCCCGGCATCGGTCCCCGGAGGTCCCGGCCGCCCCACGGTAACGCCCCACTCCCAGACATGGGGAGGCTCTGCCTGCCACGCAAAGACCTTGACAGGAAAGGCATCGGCAACTTCGTTGGCAAGAATCAAGCCCCGAACCGGCTCTCGTTGCGCGGCAGACGGATCTAGCCAGCAGATCCGGGCGAAAAGATCCGTCGGAAGTTGAGCGACGTGGTCCTGCTGGAGGGTCCGCATTGCTGGGCTCGGCTCGATGATTTGGTAGGCCGTGGGAAGGCAGCCACGCGCATCCAGAAGGGTCAAAAGGTCGGCTGCCAGGGCGCCGTTGCCCGCCCCAAACTCTCTAATAATCAATTCGTCAGGAGACGGGTGGGAGCCAGAAGATGGCCCGCCCCCCTCGCGCGCCTGATCGACAATCCGCCCGAATCGCCGGGCAATTGCCCCGGCCATCCAGGGCCCAAGGCCGGGGGCGGTAATAAAGTCTCCCGCAGGTCCGAAGGGTCCTGTAGGCCCTGTCCCCGCGGCCGCATAGTAGCCCGCAGTGGGGTGATACAAGGACCAATGCATAAATCGATCGAAGCCAACCCAGCCGGTCTGCCCATCGGCCTCGCGCTCTAGCGCCTGCCAAAGCGCAAATTCTCTGTCTCTATAAGGCCCGGGAGCAGGATGCATGGACGCAGAGTATCAAAGGTAGACTTGCGGCATGTCTGCGGTCACCCTCCCTATCACCTCCGGCTCTTCGGCGTCTCCCGCCCCTCGGCGGGCCACCTCGGCCCTGGTCACAGGCGCCGGGAGGCGCCTCGGGCGGGCAATAGCCTGGGCGCTCGCGCAAGAGGGATGGCCGGTTGCCGTCCACTACCGATCCGCCCGCGACGAAGCAGAGTCGCTGGTCGCCGCTATTACAGAGGCCGGCGGGCAGGCGGCAGCCTTCTATTGCGACCTTGCCCAGCCCCTCCCGGCTGCCGATATCGACCTCTGGTTCAACAAGATCAGCGAGCAGCTTGGGCCCGTTGAAGTCTTAGTCAATAGCGCCTCCCTCTTCTCCTTTGATCTCGCCGATAGCTGCAACGCAGAGGGTCTGCTTCACCACTACCAGACCAACCTCATTGGCCCGGTACTGCTAACCCAGGCCCTCTACCGCCACGTGCAAAAACGGCCCTACGGCCCCAGCAGTCCGGTGTATCCCTGCGGTGTAGCGATCAACCTGCTTGACCAGAAGCTCGCCAACCCCAACCCCGACTTCTTTAGCTACACCCTCTCAAAGGCGGCCCTTCAGCAGGCAACCGCCTTGATGGCCAGAAGCCTTGCTCCCTGGCTTCGGGTGGTGGGGCTCTCACCGGGATTCACGCTGATTGCCGAAGGCCAGTCACCGCAGGCCTTCGCCCAGGCCCACCGTATTTCTCCGCTTGGAGAATCCAGCCGTCCGGAGGAGATCGCCCAGGCGGTCTGTTGGATTGCGACAGCACGGGCCATTACGGGCAGTACGATTCTGGTCGATGGAGGCCAACACCTCATACCCAGTAGCCGAGACCTGCAATTTGTAACCGGCCCCACCCCTTCTTCTACATGATGTCTCTGTCTATGACCGCCCTCCTTGACCCCCGACTGGCCAGCTGCCGCAGACTCTTTCTCTCCGGATTTGTCACCGAGGCATCGATCGGCTTTCACAGCCATGAGACATCACGCCGCCAGCGCGTGGTGATCGATGTCGACCTCTTTCTGCCACTCGCGTCGAGCCAATCCGCCCGAGACAGCATTGAGGATGTGGTCGACTACGACTTCATGCGGGCGGGAATTCGGGGGCTGCTTGCAGACCGACACTTCAATCTACAGGAGACCCTGGTCGATGCCATTGTCGACTTCTGTCTGGCCAAGTCTCCCGCCCGCGCTGTACGGGTGCAGACGCAAAAGCCCGACGTCTATGAGGACTGCAACAGCCATGGTGTTGAGGCGCTCGTCTGGCGCAGCCCAGAGTCGCCTGAGGCCCCTGGCTCTCCCGCAGCCCTCAGCACTGGGCATTCCCTAACGTCCCCCAACGCCTAAGGCCCCAGACCTACTGCCCGCCCCCTATGTCTCTGCCCTCCGACCTCTCCCTTATCGAGCCACTTCAGGTATCCAGCCCAGATGCGGTACCACCAGAGGCCGCCTGGAAACCAATTACGCCGCCGCGGGCCTACAAGAGCCTGCGCAATGAGACGGAGATCCAGAAGCTCTCCAAGCGTCTCTACCGACAAGTTGGCCAGGCCATTGCAGACTTCGATATGGTTCAACCCGACGATCGGATTATGGTCTGCATGTCGGGAGGCAAAGACAGCTACGCCATGCTCGACCTCCTCGAGGGGCTACGTCGTCGGGCGCCAGTGCCCTTTAGCCTGGTGGCCGTTAACCTCGACCAGGGCCATCCGGGCTTCCCCACCGAGGTGCTGCCCGACTATCTGCGCGCAGGGGGCTTTGACTTTCATATCGAGCGGCAAGACACCCACAGTATCGTGAAACGGGTCATCCCGGAGGGGCAGACCACCTGCGCCCTCTGCTCGCGTCTGCGGCGTGGCATTCTCTATCGGCTTGCCACAGAACTGAAGGCCACCAAGATCGCCCTGGGACACCACCGTGACGATATTCTGCAGACGTTCTTTCTCAATCTCTTTCATGGGGGCAGCCTTAAGTCGATGCCGCCCAAGCTACGGTCTGACGATGGACGGCACATTGTGATCCGGCCACTGGCCTATGTAGAAGAAGAGGATCTCGAGGCCTGGGCGATCCACCGTGCCTTTCCGATCATTCCCTGCGACCTCTGTGGCTCTCAGGAGAATCTGCAGCGCCAGCAGGTCAAGTCCCTGCTCCGGGAATGGGACAAGAAGCATCCAGGCCGCATCGACTCCATGTTCAAGGCCCTAGGCAATGTAAAGCCCTCACATCTTCTCGACCAGGGCCTCTTTAACTTTCGCGACCTGCCCACCGCTCAGGACCCCGAATGAGTTCTCTGCTACGGATGGTCACCATTGGTTGGGTGATTCTTAAATTCGGACTCGACCAACTCGCGGTAGATGGGGCCCGCAGGGGCCTGAACTCCCGTAGTCTCGGCGTGCTGCTTCAGGTCCTGCGTCTTGGTAGACGATTTGAGGAAAAACGCGGGGTACGCATTCGTCAGGCCTTAGAGAGCCTCGGGCCGATCTTCGTAAAGTTTGGCCAGGTGCTATCGACTCGACGAGACCTACTTGCGGAAGATATTGCCGATGAGCTCGCCCTGCTGCAAGACCAGGTGCCCCCCTTTGACTCTGGCCTCGCCATTGCAACGATAGAGCGGTCGCTTGGCCAGCCCCTGGAGGCCCTGTTTGCTGCCTTTGATGCCCAGCCCGTGGCCAGCGCCTCGATTGCCCAGGTCCACTTTGCTCAGCTCCACGATGGCCGCGAGGTGGCCGTTAAGGTATTACGGCCGGGTATGGCCCAGATTATTGATAAAGACCTTGCGCTTCTTGGGCTCTTCGCCCAGGTCGTCGAGCGGCTGTCTGCCGATGGAAAGCGGCTCAAGCCCCGGGAGGTGGTGGCCGAATTCGACAACTATCTGCACGACGAGCTTGACCTAGTGCGGGAGGCCGCCAATGCGACCCAGCTGCGACGGAATTTTGAGGGCTCTGCGCTGCTGCAGATCCCAGAGATGATCTGGGATCTCTGTCGGACAGATGTCTTGGTGATGGAGCGGGTCTATGGCATTCAGATCAATCGCATGCAGAAGCTGCGTGAGGCAGGTGTCGATCTCAAGCAGCTCTCCCGCGACGGGGTAGAGATCTTTTTTACCCAGGTCTTTCGAGACGGCTACTTCCATGCCGATATGCATCCCGGCAATATCCTGGTAGCCGATCGAGGGCCTCGATTTGGTCGCTACATCGCGCTCGACTTCGGTATCGTTGGCACCCTCTCGGAATACGATAAGAACTATCTCGCCCAGAACTTTCTCGCCTTCTTTCGCCGCGACTATCGTCGGGTGGCGGAGCTACATATTGAATCAGGCTGGGCGCCGCCCGATACCCGGGTCGATGCGCTGGAGGCAGCAGTCCGCGGAGTCTGTGAGCCCTTTTTCGATCGACCACTCAAAGAGATCTCTCTCGGGCAAGTGCTGCTGCGGCTCTTTCAGGCCTCCCGACGGTTTAATGTCGAAATACAGCCACAGCTCGTCTTGCTGCAGAAGACCCTGCTCAATATTGAGGGGCTCGGCCGCCAGCTCGACCCAGAACTCGACCTATGGGTCACCGCTAAGCCTTTTCTTGAGAACTGGATGCAGGAGCAGGTGGGCTTTGCCGCACTACGCCGCCAGACGCAGCGGGAGGCAGAACGGTGGGCCTCCATGCTGCCGCAGCTACCCCGACTCGCCCATACCGCCCTCTCGCGACTCGCCTACCCAGAGGCAGATCCCGTAGCACTTTCCGTAACGCGCCTGACGCGGGAGACCCGAAAGACCCGACGCTGGGTGCTTCTCCTATCTTTGCTTGTGTTGCTACTACTGGTAAATATGGGGGCTTTGATCATTAAGATCTGGGGTATCGAACTGCCAAGTCACTAGGAGAGGTCTGGTCTCATGCTGCTTACACTGGTCGGTATTTATCTGGTTTTTTCCATCGTCATTGGTCTTCTGGCCGCCAGACGGGTTCACTCCGCCAGCGACTACATCACCGCAGGCCGTAACCTGCCGATGCCTGTGGTCATGTCCATGGTCTTTGCGACCTGGTTTGGGGCAGAGACCGTGCTGGGCATATCTGCCACCTTCCTTGATGAAGGCTTTCGTGGGCTGATCTCTGACCCACTTGGAGCTTCCTTATGCCTAGTGCTCTTTGGACTAGTCTTCGCACTGCCCCTCTACCGGCTTCGACTCATCACCCTGGGGGACTTCTTTCGCATTCGATTTGACCGACGCATTGAGCTTGTCATCTCCCTGTGCATCGTCATCTCCTACCTTGGCTGGGTATCGGCCCAGGTCACAGCGCTAGGCCTGGTCTTTAACGTACTCTCTGGCGATGCAATCTCGATGAACCAGGGCATGATGATTGGCGCCAGTGTGGTGCTGCTCTACACCCTGGTGGGCGGCATGTGGTCGGTCGCCGCCACCACGTTTGTGCAGATGATCGTAATCGTGGTCGGCCTTCTGATCGTCTCTAACATGGCTGGTGAGATGGCTGGCGGCATCCCCGAGGTGGTTGCAAAGGCCGCGGCCGAGGGCAAGTTTGAATGGCTCCCTAGCCTTGACCTCGTTGACATGCTCGGCTGGGCAGCCGCCTTATTCACTATGGCCCTGGGGTCCATCCCACAGCAAGACGTCTTCCAGCGGGTCAACTGTGCCAAGAATGAATTTGTTGCGGTCTGGGCCACCACGCTGGGTGGCATTGCCTATTTCTTCTTTGCCGCGGTACCCCTCTTTCTGGGCTATACCGCCAGCATCATCGACCCAGATCTCACTAAAAGGCTCATGGAGGAAGACTCCCAGCTTGTGCTGCCCAGCCTCGTGATCGCCCACATGCCCTTCTGGATTCAGGTGGTCTTCTTCGGTGCCCTGCTCTCAGTGATAATGAGCACAGCATCGGGTACGCTTCTGGCGCCGGCGGTCACCTTTGCCGAGAATGTGATCAAGGGGTCTGTGCCCCATATGTCCGACCGGCAACTGCTGCTCACTACCCGTATCACCGTCTTTGTCTTCACCCTCATGGTGACCGTCTATGCGGTTATTACCGACGCCACGATCCACACCATGGTCGAAAACGCCTATCGCATCACCCTAGCCGGCGCATTCGTACCCCTGGCCGCGGGACTCTTCTGGCGCCGGGCCAGTAACCTAGGGGCGGCCTTTTCTGTCTTCTTTGGCCTAGGGGTCTGGCTCATGCTCGAGATTTCTGGAGCAGAAATGCTCGTCGAGCCGCAACTCATTGGACTTGGATTTAGCCTCTTCGGCATGGTACTCGGGTCTTTTATCTCGCCTAATCCGCATGCCAGTCAGCCCGGTGGCATGGCGCTACACCGCCCCCAACCCAGCCACTTCTAGAAGGGCCTCGAGACCCAGCACCTATGCATGTGATCGTACTCGCGGCCGGAAAAGGCAGCCGCATGAAAAGCCGCCTGCCCAAGGTGCTGCATCCGATTGGCGGCCTACCCATGGCGGGGCATGTACTGCGCACTGCGCAGTCGGTCGGCGCAGAGCGCATTGTGGTGGTGGTGGGCCATGGGGCCGACCAGGTACGCACGAGCCTCTCCAGTTTTGCGCGCCCCGACTGCCACATCGCGTTTGCCCTACAAGATCCCCCGCAGGGTACAGGCCACGCGGTCGCCATGGCACTGCCCACGTTGCCAGAGACCGACCTTGCGCTCGTGCTCTATGGCGATGTACCCCTGCTTCGACCACAGACGCTGCAGGCGCTTGTGGGGGTGGCACGGCAGGCCAACAGTATCGCTATTCTCACCGCGGTACTGCCAGACCCTACCGGCTACGGCCGAATTGTCCGAGACCCGCAGGGTCGCATCGTACGCAGTGTGGAGGAGAAGGACGCCGACCCAGAGACGCGCAGAATCACTGAGATCAATACGGGGGTGCTCGTCGCGCCCACGGCCGCCTTACGTCGATGGGTGGCCGCGCTCAATAACAACAACAGCCAGCGAGAGTTTTACCTCACCGATGTCCTTGGCATGGCCGCAGAGGAAGGACAGACCATTGGCAGTATTGTCTGCACCGACCCCACTGAGATTGAAGGCGTCAATAGCCAACGCCAACGGGCCGCCCTGGAGCGTGCCTTTCAGAGACGTATTGCCGAAGGGCTACTGGACGATGGGGTGATGCTCGCAGACCCGGAGCGGTTCGACCTGCGGGGCAGCCTGCAATGCGGGCAGGACGTCTCGATTGATGTGGGCTGCGTCTTTGAGGGAACCGTCGTCCTGGGCGATGGCGTTCAGATCGGGCCCCACTGCTGCCTAAAGAACGTACGGGTTGAAAAGCAGGCCCATATTCATGCCATGAGCCTACTGGAAGACTGTACGATCGGACCTTCTTCGGTGGTGGGCCCATTTGCCCGTATTCGTCCGGGAACAGTGCTCGCTGAGCATAGCCATATTGGCAACTTCACCGAGGTCAAAAATAGTCATATTGGCCCGTACTCAAAGGCCAACCACCTCTCCTACATCGGTGACGCCTCGGTAGGCGCCCATGTCAATATCGGCGCAGGCACGATCACCTGCAATTATGACGGGGCTTCTAAACACAAGACGGTCATTGAAGACCATGCCTTTATCGGCTCCGATACCCAGCTGGTCGCCCCGGTTACGGTTGGCCAAGGCGCGACCGTAGGCGCAGGCACGACCGTAACAAAGCAGGTACCTGCGCAGGCCCTTGCGCTCTCTCGGGTACGACAGACCAACCTCGGGCAGTATCAGCGTCCAGAAAAATCACGGAAGTAGTCGCCTATGTGTGGCATCGTCGCAGCGGTTAGCGCAGACAACATTGCGCCTTTTCTCATCGAGGGACTCCGTCAGCTGGAATATCGCGGCTATGACTCGGCAGGCCTTGCCACACTTAACGACCAAGGCATAGCGCGCATTCGGGCGGTGGGCCGGGTGCAGGAGCTTGCCCAGTCGGCCCTCGGGCTTACCGCGCACATTGGAATTGCGCACACCCGATGGGCAACCCATGGAGCAGTGACCACCGACAATGCTCACCCCCATATCTCTGAAGGCCAGGGGTTGCATATCTGCCTGGTGCATAACGGCATTATTGAAAACCATGAAAGCCTGCGGCAGCGGCTGCAGGCCCAGGGGTATCGGTTTACATCGCAGACCGATACCGAAGTGGTCGCCCATCTGCTGCATCAGGTAAGACTTCGTGCCTATTCGCTAACGGAGGCCCTGGCAGAGGTCTGCCATCAAATCAAAGGAGCCTATGCCTTTGCGGCGATAAGCAGTCTTGACCCGGACACGATTGTTGCCACGCGGCTGGGCGCCCCACTCGTTGTGGGGGTGGCGCAGACGGCCCATGCAGCGTTTCTGGCCTCGGATGCCTCGGCGCTGCTACAGGTGACCCGCGACATGATTTATCTCGAAGATGGAGACCTGGTCACGCTGCATCGCGACCGGCAGCAAGGCACTGCCCAGACCTCCATCATCAACCAGTCGGGTGCACCCGTGGTGCGAACGCCCACCCGCTCAAGCCTGTCTGCCGAGGATGTAGCCCTAGGGCCTTTTGCACACTTCATGCAGAAGGAGATCAGCGAACAGCCCGGCGCAGTGGCCGCCACCCTTGAGATGGTCACCGGTGCCGGCAGCCTGGCGGGCGAACTCTTCGGCGCCCAGGCGCCAGCCGTATTTGCCAAGACCCGCCATATCCTTATCCTCGCCTGCGGCACGAGCTTTCATGCGGGATTGGTGGCGCGCTATTGGCTTGAAGCTGTCGCTGGTATTCCCTGCACGGTAGAGATCGCCAGCGAGTACCGCTACCGCACCAGCGTCTGGCAAGACGAGACACTGGTGGTCACGATCTCGCAGTCTGGAGAGACGGCCGACACGCTCGCGGCCCTCGAACATGCCAAAGCCCAGGGCGCACATCAGACCTTGTCCATCTGCAACGTGCCCGAGTCCTCGCTGATACGGGCCTCAGATCTGCGGTTTCTGACCCGGGCAGGCCCTGAGATCGGCGTGGCCTCCACCAAGGCCTTCACCACGCAGTTGGCAGCCCTCTTCCTGCTTACCCTGGTACTGGCCAAGGCACAGGGACGCCTCACCCCCGAGGAGGAGAAGCGCCACCTCAGCGAGTTGCGCCACCTTCCCACCGCTCTTGGATCTGTACTTGCCGCTGAGCCAGCCTTTGCCGTCTGGGCGCAGCAATTCGTACAGAAGTCTCATGCCCTCTTTCTCGGGCGTGGCATCCATTACCCAATTGCTCTCGAAGGCGCGCTAAAGCTCAAAGAAATCAGTTACATCCATGCCGAAGCCTATGCGGCCGGCGAACTTAAGCATGGGCCGCTGGCCCTCGTGGATGCCGAAATGCCAGTGGTAGCAGTGGCCCCCAACGACAAGCTCCTAGAAAAACTCAAGAGCAACCTTGAAGAGGTTCGAGCCCGGGGCGGCGCGCTTTATGTGATCGCCGATCAGGGATCGGGTTTTCAGGCCTCCGAGGGCACCCATGTCATTACCCTAGGGGACCATGCGGGCCTACTCTCCCCTATTCTTCATGTATTGCCACTACAGCTACTGGCCTACCATGTGGCCCTAGCCCGCGGCCACGATGTCGACAAGCCCCGCAATCTCGCGAAGAGCGTCACGGTGGAGTAATAACTAATACGGGTTGGGGCTGCACAACGCGGCTCACAGATAGTCCACGACCAGCGGCGCATGGTCGGAGAACGACTGGTCGCGGTATACAAAGGCACTGTCTGCACGGGCTGCGAGGCCTGGGGTGGCCACCTGATAGTCGATACGCCAGCCCACATTGTTTGTCCGGGCCTGACCACGGTTTGACCACCAGGTATAGGCTGCGGCCTCTTCCAGGGGGTAGAGATGGCGAAAGACATCCACCCAGCCAATCTCCGCGAAGACCTGGCCCATCCAGGCACGCTCTTCAGGCAGAAAGCCCGAATTCTTGAGGTTCCCCTTCCAGTTTTTGAGGTCGCGCTCGGTGTGGGCGATGTTCCAATCGCCACAGACGACAAACTCTCGGCCGGTCTCCTGATGTTCTTTAAACCAGCGTCGCAAGACCGGCATGAAGTCCGCAAGAAAGCGAAATTTGGCGGCCTGGCGATCTTCTGAGGCGGAGCCCGAGGGCGCATACAGGCTCACCACGGTAAGTGGGGTGTCTTGGCCCGCAAAGCCCACATCAAAATCTGCCCTCAGGATGCGGCCTTCTCGATCAAACTCGGTACTCCCCATGCCAGCCGCCGTCTGGGCAGGTGCTATCAGAGAGTAGATGCCGACACCGCTGTAGCCGCGTTGTTCTGCGCAGTGGACCACCGACCCCATCGCGCCGCGCGGACCCTGCACGGTTCTCAGCGAAGGCTCGAGGTCCTGAGGCTGAGCCTTTAGTTCTTGCATGCAGACCACGTCAGCGCCACTTTCTGTCAGCCAGTTCAACGCCCCCTTACGAGCCGCGGATCGCAATCCATTCACATTAAAGCTGATGACACGCATGGGTGTATTCTTTCACGAATGTCTGTCGCAACCTATCCCGCCGCATCGCCCGCCCATGAACACGGCTTTCTGCAATTTGCGATCTCCGCCGGTGTCCTGCGGTTCGGCAGTTTCATCACAAAGGCGGGTAGAGAGTCCCCCTACTTCTTTAACGCCGGGCTATTTCATCATGGCGGTCTACTCGGATCCCTCTCTGAGTTCTACGCCCAGGCATTTTTGGCCGCGGAAGGGGCGGGGCTCTGGAAGGCAGACGGCATTTTTGGCCCTGCCTACAAGGGAATTCCGCTGGCGAGTGCGACGGCGGTGGCGCTCGCCCGGTCAGGCAGGGACATCGGGTTTTCGTTTAACCGAAAAGAGGCCAAAGACCATGGGGAAGGCGGAACCGTCGTCGGTGCGCCGCTCACAGGGCGTATCGTGATTGTTGATGATGTGATTTCTGCGGGCACATCGGTGCGCGAGTCGGTAGAGATCATTCGGGCCGCGGGCGCCACACCGGTGGGGGTCTTAATTGCACTAGACCGCATGGAGCGGGGGGGCACTGCCCAGGCTCCCACGGACCGATCGGCCGTACAAGAGGTGGGTTTGGCCTATGGCCTGCCGGTCAAGGCCATCGCGACATTAGAAGGGCTTCTGCAGTACTTAGCCCAATCTGACGACCCAGCATTACAGCAGTATCAGGATGCTGTTGCAGCCTACCGAACCCGCTGGGGTGTACGCAGCGAGGTGTATGGGGCCGCTTAATCAGTCGGCCTGGTTAAGAATTTGGTGCCGCGTGTCGGATTCGAACTGACGACCTACTGATTACAAATCAGTTGCTCTACCAACTGAGCTAACGCGGCATAGAACGAGATTCTACCTTGACTATTTCACCCGACGCAGGGCGGGCCTGCCCGCGCCTAGCGCCGGCCCGGCTGGTGGCGGGTCAGGCCTACTATCGTCGTCAGATTCTGGTCCCTGCGCCGCCGGGGAAGGAACGGGGCCAATACCAACCCGCCCTGGGGTCTTGAGTCGCGTAGGAGCCGGAGATTTCCCCGTCTTTGTTTTGCCCACAACATTTAGCGGTGAGCCCTCTTCTGGGGCTTCGGCTTCACCCATCGGCTTTGGCACATCGAAGGCCATGCCATGGCCCGTCTCCTTGGCGTAGATCGCCACAATCTGATCGATTGGAACCCAGATTTCCTCCGCAACCCCTGAAAACCGGGCGGTAAAGCTCACCTCGGTGTTGGTCAACTGCAGACGATGGGTAGCCAAGGCACTAACGTTTAAGACAATCTCGCCATTCCGGACATGGGCCATCGGAACCCGCGTCTGCTCATTGACCGCCACCGCCAGGTAAGGCGTGAATCCGTTATCTGAACACCATTCGTAGATCGCCCGAACCAGATACGGCTTGGTAGAACTCACCTCTGGGGGCGGCTCGATAGATGGCATATGAAGAGGACCCTAAAAACCCAAGGCAGCCTGCAGGCGATCCCGGCAGCGGCTTAACGCCGCATCACCTTCTCAGACGGGGTGAGGGCATCAAAAAAAGCGGGCCGCGAAAAGATACGCTCGGCATACTTCAACACGGGGGCGGCCGCCTTGGGCAGCTCAATGCCGTAATGCTCCAGACGCCAGAGCAGGGGTACCAAAGCCACATCAATCATCGAGAACTCTTCACCAAACATATATTTGGATTTGGCAACCACGGGCGCGAGTTGCGACAGACTATCGCGAATCGCCGCACGGGCTTTATCAATCTTCTTAGCGTCTTGCTTCTCTAGGGTCTCTACATGAACAAAGAGCTCTCGCTCAAAGTTCAGCAGCATCAGGCGAGCCCGCGCCCGCTGAACCGGGTCTGCGGGCATAAGCTGGGGATGCGGAAATCGCTCATCAATGTACTCGTTGATGATGTTCGACTCATAGAGAATGAGATCGCGCTCGACGAGGACCGGTACCTGGCCATAGGGATTCATGATCGAGATGTCCTCAGGCTTATTGAAGAGATCCACATCACGCACGCGCGCCATGTCAGAGTCCATTAGACCCTTTTCGAAGAGAACAAACCGGCACCTCTGGCTAAAGGGGCAGGTGGTACCGGAATACAAAACCATCATGACGAAATACTCCTCAAAGCGTATGGATTAGGTCAGGCCCCTGCACGATGTCTCATGTGGCTGCGTACCGCATGCGAAACAGTGCGCAAAGGGGTGGGCGAAGACGTAGGAACTACCCGCGGGCGGTCGCACCGGCCCGTGAACACACGGGGCCTGGCGATCACAGCGACTATCGAATGTCTTTCCAGAATGCGGCGTTCATGCGCCACGCAAAGACAAAGAACAGGGCCAGAAAGAGCAAAACCCATACGCCGACCTGCTTGCGAGTCTGTGCGACCGGCTCAGCGGCCCAGGCCAAAAACGCCGTTAAGTCTGCAACGATATTGTCGTAATCAGACGCAGAGGCCTTTCCTGGGGTCTGAACCACGAAACGATCAAAGACATGCTGCTCTGCGCCGCCTTTTGAAATGGTCTTAAACTCGGCAAGGTTCTTGCCCTGGAGCTCCCATAGTACGTGAGGCATTCCAACGGCTGGATAGACCAGGTTGTTCCAGCCCGTTGGCCGGCTTGGGTCCAGGTAGTAGCTGCGCATGTACGTGTAGATCCAGTCTGCGCCGGTACCAGCACTCGAAGAGCGTGACCGTGCAGTGAGTGAGAGATCGGGTGGCGCCTTACCAAACCAGGCAGCCGAGTCCTTCAGGGGCATGGTGGTCTTGATCAGATCCCCGACCTTCGCATCGGTCAGGAGGAGATTGGCCTTGATCTGGTCCTCGGTCAGACCAAGATCGGCCAGACGGTTGTATCGCACCTGAGAGAGCCCATGACAGCCCAGGCAGTAGTTCATAAAAAGCTTGGCCCCATTTTGGAGCGCTGCCTTGTCGGTCAGTTTCTTGGTGGGAAACGTATCGAGAGGCGCCGCCGGACCCGCCGCCAGGGCGGGGCTGCCCGCGGCCCAGACAAAGGCCGCAAGAACCATCGCAAAACGGGAGACTGCAGGCCGGCAGAGGCGAAGGAAAGTCATGGCATGTACTCGTAATCAATAGTCGTGGAGGGACGGATCTCGCGTATAAGGCTCGTAAATCAATGCGGCTGAAAGTTGACGCGCTCGGGTACGGGCTTGAACTCACCCCACCGTGACCACCAGGGCATCAGAGCGAAAAAGCCGAAGTAGAAGATCGTGCCCAGTTGAGAGACCACTTGTCCCACCGGCGAGGGTGGCAGCACTCCCAGATAGCCCAGCACAAAGAAATTGACCACGAAAATGCCGTAGAGCCATTTCTGCCAGGAGGGTCGGTAGCGAATCGACTTCACGGGGGACCGGTCAAGCCAAGGCAGGAAGAACATGATGATGACTGCGCCCCCCATCACCACCACACCCCAGAACTTCGCATCAAAGACCCGGAAGATAACGGCCAGAATGAGCATTGCGACGAGGCCGGCGATCTTCAGCATGCCACCGGACTGCATGCGCAAGAAACCATAGGCGCCTAGGCCCGCTGAGGCCACAAAGACCCAGGTAAAGACGTCGGTCACGGCCCGCAGCATGGAGTAGTACGGCGTGAAATACCATACCGGTGCGATGTGCGGAGGTGTGACAAGCGGGTCGGCAGGAATGAAGTTGTTGAACTCAAGGAAGTACCCACCAAACTCTGGCGCAAAGAACACTACCGCCGCAAAGATAAAGGCAAATCCGGCGATGCCTACCACGTCGTGAACAGTGTAGTAGGGGTGGAACGGGATGCCGTCTAGGGGAATGCCGTTGGCGTCTTTCTTGCCCTTGATCTCAACCCCGTCAGGGTTGTTTGATCCGACCTCATGCAGCGCAATGATGTGTGCGGCCACCAGACCCACCAACACGAGGGGGAGGGCGATTACGTGGAAAGCGAAAAACCGATTGAGGGTGGCATCTCCGACCACGAAGTCGCCCCGAATCCAGACCGCCAGATCAGGGCCGATCAGGGGGACAGCGGAAAAGAGGTTGACGATCACCTGAGCGCCCCAGTACGACATCTGGCCCCAGGGAAGCAGGTAGCCAAAGAAGGCCTCGGCCATGAGGCACAGGAAGATCAGGCAGCCAAATATCCAAATGAGCTCACGTGGCTCACGATACGAGCCATAGATGAGTCCGCGGAACATGTGCAGATAGACCACCACAAAGAAGGCCGAGGCCCCCGTGGAGTGGATATAGCGGATCAGCCAGCCAAAGGGCACCTCGCGCATGATGTATTCCACACTGGCGAAAGCCACCGGAATGCCAGCCGCATTGAGTGAGGCATCTGGCTTGTAGTGCATCACCAGAAAGATGCCCGTAACGATCTGGATCACCAGCACCAGCATGGCGAGACTTCCAAAGAAGTACCAGAAGTTGAAATTCTTGGGCGCGTAATACTCTGAGAGGTGCGCCTTATAGAGCGAAATCAGGGGGAATCGACGATCCACCCATCCCAACAGGCCGGTTGCTTGCGCGACTTTTTCTGCTGCCATGTGATTCTGCCTTTACGAATTAAGCGACTGTGTGGTGAACAATGGGTTCATGAAGCGGCGAAGGAAAAGCGGAACGCCCCTTCGGACTAGCCCCGATGGGTCAACTAGGCCTCGCCCTGCGCATCTTTGCCAATGACCAGACGGGCATCGGACAAAAACATGTGACGAGGGACTTCAAGATTGTCAGGCGCGGGCTTGTTCGCATAAACCCGACCAGCGATATCAAAGGTGGAGCCATGACAGGGGCAGAAAAACCCGCCGGGCCAGTCTGGCGCAATGCCTGAGGCCGCCCCGGTTGCAAAGGCACTAACCGGGGAACAGCCTAGGTGCGTGCAGATGCCAACCGCCACAAGAAACTCTGGCTTGATCGAGCGATGGGCATTTTTCGCATACTCAGGAATGGGAACTTCAGTACGGTTAGAACCAGGGTCAGCGAGTTGGCCCTCGGTCTTCTTAAGGCTCTCGAGCATCTCGGGGGTGCGCCGCACGATCCATACAGGTTTGCCGCGCCACTCAACAATCTTGACGCCACCTTCAGGGATATCGGCGATATCGACCTCTACCGGGGCGCCCGCAGAGCGTGCTTTCTCGGAGGGTGCCATCGATCCCAGGAAAGGCACTGCGACGGCGGCCGCGGCGACCCCACCGGTAGCACCACAGGCGATCATCCAGGTACGACGAGACTGGGCAGGGCCCGCCCCAATTTTAAAAGATTCCGATTCGGTGACCGCCGAGGACAGGCCAAGCATTGGGGTAGAAGCAGTGTGAGGGTCTGAGGAGGACATAGGGTTTAACCTTAGATTTGCAATCGACTCAACCGCTGATTGTATCCCAGCCGATTCCCTTAAATCCAGCCATAATGGGCCATGGCGCGTAGACTATGGCTTTTATTCGCCCAGGCCACTACCCTGGCGCTGGCGGCCCTCTTCGTGGTGGCAACCCTGCGTCCGCAGTGGCTGAGCCAGATTGGGCAGGGGTCTGACGAACTGCGACTCATCGCACCCGCCCAGCCCGACCTCTCCGCGAGTCTGCTGCAGAGCACGAGTCCCGCCCCCGCCTCGAGCCTTCGGGAGGCAGCAGCCCGTGCAATGCCGGCCGTGGTCTATGTCTTCACGCGACAGCGCGTGGAGGCCCCGCCCAGCCATCCTTTTCTCAATGACCCCTTGTTCCGGCGATTCTTCGGGGACCAGTTTCCTGTCCCCCGCGGCAACGGCACTCCACAAGCATCGGGGCTTGGGTCAGGCGTAATCGTAAGTCCTGAGGGCTACATCCTGACGAACCACCACGTCATCGAGGGGTCCGACCAGATCGAGGTGGCGCTGGCCGATGGCCGTCGGGCGTCCGCCAAGGTCGTTGGCACTGATCCGGAGACAGACCTCGCGGTTCTGAAGACCAGCCTGGGAAACCTTCCGGTTATTCGGTTTGGTAAGCCCAGTGAGATTCGGGTGGGGGACACGGTATTGGCCATTGGTAACCCCTTTGGGGTCGGCCTCACCGTAACCCAGGGGATTGTCAGCGCCTTAGGTCGCAACCAGCTCAATATCAATACCTTTGAAAACTTCATCCAGACCGATGCAGCAATCAATCCTGGAAACTCGGGCGGCGCCCTTGTCGATGCCAATGGTGATCTCATTGGTATCAATACCGCCATCTATTCCCGCAGTGGCGGCAGCATCGGCCTGGGCTTTGCGATATCTGCTGACATGGCCAGACAGGTCATGGAGAGCCTTATTCGCACTGGGCGGGTGAGCCGCGGATTTATCGGCGTCGAGCTCCAGGACGTAAACCGCGAGATCGCCGAGACCTTCAAACTCCCCAACACAGAGGGCAGCATCGTCGCGGCTGTCCAGAGCGGTGGACCGGCAGAGCGCGCGGGCCTTAAGGCCGGTGATGTAGTCATTGCGGTTAACGAGGCGCCCAGCAGAAACACCGCAGAGCTGCTTGCGCTGGTGGCCGCCTTGCAGCCCGGCCAGAAAGCTGCGCTGAAGATCTTCCGTAACGGCCGGCCCCAGACTTACGAAGTAACCGTCACTGAGCGGCCGGTGGCAGGGCGCCCCTAGGCGTTTTCTCCGCCTGGTGCCTTAGCTGTCTTTGTTTTCTGTTGCCGCCGGCACGGGCTCATCAGATTCAGACTCTGGAGGCGGAGTCACCCACCGCGCCAGCAGCAGTCCGAACTGGTAGAGCAGGCAAAGTGGGATGGCCAGCATCAGCTGAGAAATTACATCCGGTGGTGTAACAATGGCCGCCACAACAAAGGAGGCCACCACAAAATACGGCCAGAAGTCTTTCATTTTCTGCAGAGGCACAATGCCCATACGTACAAGGACCATCTGAACAACCGGTGTCTCAAACGAGAGTCCAAAAATCAAAAATAGGCTCAGAGCAAAGCTAAGGTATTTATCAATATCTGTGGCCATCTGCACGCCTTCGGGGGTGTAGCTCGAGACAAAGCCGAAGACCGCAGGAAACACAAAGAAGTAGGCAAACGCCATTCCGATCAGAAAGAGGACAAAGCTTGAGAGCACAATGGGAAGGGCAAGCTTCTTCTCATGGCTATAAAGCCCTGGGGCAACAAAGGCCCATGCCTGATACAGGACATAGGGCAACGCAACCACGAACGCCACCAGCATGGTGATCTTGATGGGTACGAAAAAGGGTGCGGTAACATCGGTCGCGATCATGCTACTGCCCGACGGCAGGACAGCAATCAGCGGGTTGGCAAAGATACTGTAGATCTGCGGTGCCCAATAGACCAGCGCGAGAAAGACCGCCAAGATCGCCGCTACTGCCCGAATCAGCCGATCGCGTAGCTCTACCAGATGAGTCATAAACCCCTCTTCGGCAGGGGCCGAGGCGGCAGATTCTTTATCTGTCTCTGAAGACTCAGTCATGGTGATTCCTAGACATCACGGGGCCGCTTTGTAAGGTAACGCCGACGAAGACGGGCCCGTACCCGATCACGTACACGCAGGTCGGACTGCTCCTGAGTCCAGGAGCGTTGGGGGGCACCCATATAAAGCCCTGTCTTCTTGTCATAGACCGAGGAGAAATCATCGATCCCGGAGGTGACTTCATCAGCCAGGGCATCGGCCTGCGCACTGAGGTCGGAGACCCCCTTCTCCAACGCATTGCCCAAATCATTGACCGACTGCTGAACCTTACGAAGCTCCTCAAGCTCCATCTGCCTCTGGATGTCAGTCTTAACATCCGCGACGTAGCGCTGAGCACGTCCCAAGAGGGTACCAACCGTTCGCGTAACCACAGGTAGGCGCTTCGGGCCGAGCACCACGAGGCCCACTCCGGCAATCATGAGTAACTCAGCAAAGCCGATATCCAGCATGACAGCCTGACTTCAGAAACCGCGCGCCGCCGACTCAGCTCCCGGTAGGGGTCTTATCCTTTGCCTGGACATCGATCGTCTGCGGCGCTTCGACTTTTGCGGTAGCCTGAGGCTGGGCCTCAGCGGCAGACTTTTCCTCGGCACCCCCTTCTTTAAGGCCGTCTTTAAAACCCTTTACCGCCCCACCGAGGTCTGAGCCAAGGTTGCGCAGCTTCTTGGTTCCAAAGACCAGAAGTACAACCACCAAAACGATAAGCCAGTGCCAAATACTAAAAGTGCCCATGCGGTGACTCCGTGAGGATAGAGCGTCTAGAAGGTTGCTGAGGCGCCCAGGGGAGAGGGACCGCCCATTATGTGCATGTGCAGATGATACACCTCTTGCCGTCCCACCCTGCCGTTATTCACGATGAGCCGAAAGCCATCGGGCGATCCGTTTTCCTTCGCGAGGGCGCCCGCGCGAGCCAGCATACGCCCGAGCAGCGGCGCATGATCCGCCTCGGCCTCCATGAGAGAGGCAATATGAATTTTGGGAATCATTAGAAGATGTACGGGTGCTCGGGGAGCGATGTCATGAAAGACCAAGAACTCCTCATCTTCGTAGGCCTTTTTGGCAGGAATCGCCCCAGCGGCTATTCGGCAGAACAGACAGTCCATGGATATCTCTCCTAGGGTGTAGCAACAGATGCAGCCAGACTCAACGGCCCGACTCCTCTTCATGACGGGCCTGTGCCCGGCGGGCCGCCTTCTCATCAAGGCCGGATAAGCCCTCACGACGCATCAATTCGGCAAGAACGTCCTCGGGGCGCAGGCCGTGCTGCTCAAGCATAACGAGACAGTGAAACCAGAGATCGGCGGTCTCCGAGACGATCCGCGTACCAACACCATCCTTGCAGGCCATGATTGTCTCTGTGGCCTCTTCACCAATCTTTTTCAAGACTCCATCAGGTGCCCGTTGCAGCAATCGGGCGACATAACTCTTGTCGGGGTCGGCCCCACGTCGTTCGGCAATAACATCGGCCAGACGCCCCAATACACCTCGTGTGTCGTGGTTGGTGGTCGGCGTCGCCGCCAGCACGGGCGTAACTGTGGGGGCAGAGGCCAGGGCCGTCGGGGCTGAGGCGGCTACACCGTAGATGGCCTCGGGGTCCTTCAGGACAGGGTCAACCACCTCCCACTGCCCATCGGCCCAGCGCAGATAAAAACACGATGCCCGGCCGGTGTGGCAGGCGATGCCTCCGGCCTGTGTTACCTGCATAAGCACCACATCTCCATCGCAGTCAAGACGTATTTCATGGACAGTCTGGGCATGGCCCGAGGACTCACCCTTGCGCCAGAGTCTCTGTCGAGATCGCGAGAAATAGACCGCATGACCGGTGGCAAGCGTCTGCTCTAGGGCCTCGCGATTCATATGCGCAACCATAAGGATTCGATGACTGTCTCGGTCTTGGGCCACCGCGGTAACAAGCCCCTGGCCATCAAACCGTACCTGATCAATCCATACGGACACAGATTCCCCTCTCAGACATATAGCGCTTGGCCTCACCTACGGTGTGCTGGCCGAAGTGAAAAATACTCGCGGCAAGGACTGCGTCTGCCGCACCATCGGTAACCCCATCGACCAGATCCTGCAGGCTACCTACCCCTCCAGAGGCAATCACTGGAATATGGACCGACTCAGAGACCGCCCGGGTAAGGGCAAGATCGAAGCCCGACCGCGTACCATCGCGATCCATACTGGTGAGCAGAATCTCGCCCGCCCCAAGGGCGGTAACCCGTTGGGCCCAGGCAACGGCATCAAGGCCAGTGGGTCGACGACCGCCGTGGGTGAAGACCTCCCATCCGGATCCGTCCTCCTGGGCATTGCGGCGCTTGGCATCGATCGCTACAACAATGCACTGCGATCCGAACCGATGGGCTGAGGCGGAGATAAGATCGCGGTTTTCGATGGCCGCCGTGTTGATACTCACCTTATCGGCCCCCGCGTTGAGGAGTCGCTGGACATCCTCTGGAGAGCGAACGCCCCCACCCACCGTCAGGGGTATAAAGACCTGGTTGGCCACCGCCTCAATCATGGGAAAGATCAGCCCACGGTCATCCGAGGAGGCGGTGATATCTAAGAAGGTAATCTCGTCTGCACCCTGGGCATCATAACGACGCGCCACCTCTACCGGATCGCCCGCATCTCTCAGGTCGACAAAGTTGGTGCCCTTGACCACCCGTCCCGCATTGACATCGAGGCAGGGAATAATTCGCTTTGCTAGCACCCGTAGCCCTAGGCAGAGAACGCGTCGGCAAGCGCCTGGGCCTGGGCAAAATCGAGACGGCCCTCATAGAGAGCACGCCCCAGAATGGCGCCCATGACGCCCTCAGCCTCTACGGCACAAAGCGCCTGAATATCGTCTATACCCGCAATACCTCCAGAGGCGATGATGGGAATTTTGACCGACTGGGCGAGTCGCACCGTAGCCTCAAGATTTACGCCCGTAAGCATGCCGTCTCGACCAATGTCGGTGTAGAGAATCGCCTCCACGCCATCGTCTTCAAATTTGCGGGCAAGATCGATGACCTCATGGCCTGAGAGCTTGCTCCATCCATCGGTGGCCACACGACCATCCTTGGCGTCGATCGACACAATAATATGGCCCATGAATGCTGCACAGGCATCTTTAAGGAGACCCGGATTTTTTACGGCGGCTGTACCGATCACTGCATAGCTCACCCCGTCGTCGAGCATGCGTTCGATGGTCTCTAGGTCTCGTATGCCACCACCCACCTGAACAGGGATCTCACCTGCAGCACGAATAATCTCGCGCAGAGCAGGCTCGTTTTTGGGGCGGCCGGCCACTGCACCATTAAGGTCGACCACATGAATACGTCGAGCACCCTGTGCGATCCACTGACGGGCCATCTCTCCCGGATCATCGGAAAAGACTGTGGCGTCCTTGAGGTCGCCCTGACGGAGACGGACACACTGGCCATCTTTAAGATCGATCGCGGGAATGAGGTGCAGCGCCATAGCCTTTTACTCTATAAAGACCGCCAACAAGAACCATTAGGCCGGAGACCATCGGAGAAAGTTCGCCAGCAGTCGCTGACCGGCGGCCGCACTCTTCTCAGGATGGAACTGGGTTGCAACAATGTTATCGCTCGCCACTGCACAGGTAAAGCGAATGCCATAGTCAGACTGCCCTAGCACCTGAGCGGCATTCTCAGGTTCCGCATGATAGCTATGGACAAAGTAAAACCAGGTACCGGAGGGGCTGTCGAGGCCCTCGGTGATCGGGTGGGGCCGGACAAAGTGGACCTGATTCCATCCCATATGGGGTACCTTCAAGGCACGACCCTCTGCGTCCACCGCGCCACGGGCGGCGGTAAACCGCAATACCCTGCCGGGAAGAATGTCTAATCCCGGGGTATCGCGCTCCTCACTCTGCGCGAAGAGCATTTGTTCCCCCACGCAGATGCCAAGAAAAGGGCGGTCTCGCAGAACCTCACGTAGTGCGGGCATCAATCCAGAATCACGCAGATTCTGCATACAGTCATTCATCGAGCCTTGGCCGGGAAAAATGACACGCTCGGCCTGCCGAAGGGCAGAAGGATCAGAGACAAGTTGAACCTCGCTGGGGTCGCGCCCCTGGGAATGCAAGGCAGCCTGCACCGCCCGTTCGACGCTACGCAGGTTGCCCGAGCCGTAATCAACAATCGCCAGCAAGGTTCTAGAGGCTTCCCTTTGTCGAAGGTATCGCCGTAGGGTCGAGACGCGGGTCGATGCTTACGGCCATGCGCAGGGCACGCCCAAAGGCCTTAAAGATCGTCTCGCACTGATGGTGGGCGTTCTCGCCGCGCAGATTATCGATATGCAGTGTCACCTGGGCATGATTGACAAATCCCTGGAAGAACTCATGCACCAGGTCGAGATCGAACTGGCCCACAAACTGCCGCTTCCAGAGGCAGTGAAATTCCAGACCAGGTCGGCCTGAGAGATCAATGACGACCCGCGACAAGGCCTCATCAAGCGGCACATAGGCGTGGCCATAGCGGGTAATGGCATTTTTGTTACCAATGGCCTGGCTGAAAGCCTGACCAAGGGTAATGCCGATATCTTCTACGGTGTGGTGGGCATCAATCTCAAGGTCGCCAACGGCATGAACGCGGAGATCGATCAGCCCGTGACGTGCGATCTGATCGAGCATGTGGTCAAGAAAGGCAATGCCCGATGCCAACGTCCGTGCGCCGGTGCCATCAAGGCCAATCTCTACTGAAATTTGGGTCTCAGCAGTCTTTCGTGTTACCTGGGCGGTTCTCATGGCGCAATGATACAGTTCGGCGCATGAGCATGTTCTGGAGTTCGGTCGTACATCGGCTTTCTCCCTATACCCCCGGGGAGCAGCCCAAGATTTTCGACCTGATAAAACTCAACACCAACGAGAACCCCTACCCACCGTCGCCGCGGGTCGTGGCGGCTCTGCAGGACGAGCTAGAGGGTGGAGGGGCGAGCCTTCGACTCTATCCCGACCCAGCGAGCATGGCCGTCCGACAGGCGGCCTCAGCCGACTGGGGCCTGTCTTGCGACGAGGTCTTCGTCGGGAACGGCTCTGATGAGGTACTTGCCTTCGCCTTTCAGGCCCTGCTCAACCACCCCGACCGCGGGCCACTGGTCTTTCCCGATATTAGTTACAGCTTCTACCCGAGCTACTGCGGGCTCTACAACATCGGCTATGAGACAGTGCCCATCAATGGACGGTTTGAGATTGATCTTGACGAAGTGCCTGCGGCGGCTGGCAGCCTGATCTTTCCTAACCCCAATGCTCCCACCGGTCTTGCCCTCTCTCGCGAGGCAATTCAGGCGTTTCTCACTAAGCGGCCCGACCTTATGGTCGTGGTCGATGAAGCCTATGTCGATTTCGGCGCAGAGTCTTGCGTACCACTCATTCGCGAATACCCCAATCTCCTTGTGACCCAGTCATTGTCTAAGTCACGCGCGCTGGCGGGTCTGAGGATAGGACTAGCCTTTGGGTCGGAGCCATTGATTGATGCCCTGATTCGTGTCAAAGACAGCTTTAACTCCTATCCTGTAGATCGGCTCGCCGGCCGGGCGGCCGTCGAGGCATTACGGGATACTGATTGGCTCGCAGCGAACTCAGCCCAGATTCAAAAGGATCGTCGTTTTCTTACCGAAGCGCTGCAAAGCCTCGGGTTCGAGGTCTTACCCTCCATGGCGAACTTTGTCTTCGCACGGCACCCCGCGCACCGTGGCACCGCGCTTCTGCAGGCCTTACGTGCCCGGAAAATTCTGGTGCGACAGTTCAGCCGGCCCCGCATTGAAGATTTTCTTCGGATCACGGTGGGAACAACATCGCAGTGCCAGGCACTGCTCGATGGCCTTAGAGACATCTTGCGGGGTCCCGCCTAAAAGACAACACCCCGCGTCTGCGGGGTGTGCGGTCTGTTGTCAGCTAAAGAGGGGGTTATGCCTCGACCACTTCGGTGGCCTCTGGACGGTCCACAAGCTCCATGAGCGCCATGGGCGCATTGTCCCCCTGCCGGAATCCCCATTTGAGGATGCGGCAGTAGCCTCCCGGGCGCGTTGCGTAGCGAGGGCCGATCTCGCCAAAGAGCTTTACGACCATCTCGCGATCGCGCAGCCGATTAAAGGCGAGACGCTTGTTGGCGAGGCTGGGGGTCTTGCCGATCGTAATGAGCGGCTCGACAACCCTACGCAGTTCTTTGGCCTTTGGCAGAGTGGTTCTAATGGCCTCGTGGCGCAGCAGAGCATTGGCCATGTTACGAAACATAGCGGTTCTGTGGCTTGAGGTTCTATTGAGCTTACGCAGTCCATGGCGGTGCCGCATGGGATTCTCCTATTAACGATCCAGTCCAGCCGGGGGCCAGTTCTCGAGCTTCATGCCCAAGGTCAGACCACGCGAGGCCAAGACTTCTTTAATTTCATTAAGCGATTTACGACCGAGGTTAGGCGTCTTCAAAAGCTCATTTTCGGTGCGCTGGATGAGGTCGCCGATGTAATAAATGCTCTCGGCCTTCAGGCAGTTGGCCGAACGCACCGTTAACTCGAGATCGTCGACCGGGCGCATGAGCATCGGGTCAACCTGGGCAGAACGTCCAAGCTCTGCTGCAGGCTCGGCGCCCTCGAGGGCAGCAAATACGGAGAGCTGATCCACCAAAATTCTTGCCGCCTGGCGAACCGCGTCTTCCGGCTCAATCACCCCGGTAGTCTCCACCTCGATGACTAGACGATCCAGATCGGTGCGCTGTTCGACGCGGGCACTCTCCACCGTGTAACTCACGCGATGGACAGGAGAAAACGAGGCGTCTAAGACGATGCGGCCAATCGACCGGGTTGCCTCGTCTGCCAACTGGCGCAAGGTTCCGGGTACATATCCACGGCCCTTTTCTACACGCAGCTGAAGTTCAAGACGAACGTCATCCGAGAGGTGAGCAATCACATGGTCGGGATTTAACACAGTAACGTCGTGGGGCAGCTCGAAGTCAGAGGCCTTTACCGGCCCTGGGCCCTGCTTGCGCAGAGACAACAAGACGTCGCCCCGCCCCTCGAGGCGGAAGACAACCCCTTTGAGATTCAGCAGGAGATCAACGACGTCCTCTTGGACGCCTTCCATGGTGGAATACTCATGGACAACGCCTGAGATCTGCACTTCTGTCGGTGCATAGCCTTCCATAGAAGACAACAACACACGACGAAGCGCATTGCCAAGGGTATGGCCAAAGCCGCGCTCAAAAGGCTCCATCACAATCTTGGCGGAGTTTTTTGAGATCGGTTCAACCTCAATAATGCGAGGCTTTAAAAAGGCATTCAGCATTGGGAATCCTTTGACAAAAGACCGAAGTCCAATTAGCGGGAATAGAGTTCGACGATCAGACTCTCGTTAATCTCTGACGGCAGGTCTGCGCGGTCGGGCATCTGCTTGAAGGTGCCTTCCATCTTCTTGGGGTCTACGGTGACCCAGCCTGGAAATCCATTCTGCTCTGCAAGCTCAAGAGACGAGATGATCCGAGCCTGTGCACGGGACTTCTCTGCAATTGCCACAACATCATTGGGCCGTACCTGGGCCGAAGGGATGTTAACGACATGGCCGTTGACCGTTATCGCCCGATGGCTCACGAGTTGACGGGCCTCCGCACGAGTAGACCCAAAGCCCATACGGTAGACGACATTGTCCAGGCGGGACTCGAGTAGCTTGAGCAGACTCTCGCCGGTATTGCCCTTCTGGCCAGACGCCTTGGCAAAATAGCGCCGAAATTGACGCTCAAGCATGCCGTACATCCGCTTGACCTTCTGCTTCTCGCGCAACTGCTTGCCATAATCGGATGTACGGGCACCAGAGACCCGACCATGCTGACCAGGCTTGCTGTCTTGCTTACACTTAGACTCGAGTGACCGGCGGGCGCTTTTAAAGCCAAGATCGGTGCCTTCTCGACGCGATAATTTACAACGCGGACCTACATAACGTGCCACTTCGATTCCTTTCGAGAAACGGGATCAGGCCTACTGACCCCCGAAGTGTCTAGGCGCCTATTACGGCCTAGACGGTGGACTTAAAAGCCTTCGTGACCGAAGGCGACGAACAAAAACAACAACTAGATACGGCGACGCTTTGGTGGGCGGCAGCCATTGTGGGGAACCGGGGTTACGTCGGAGATCTGAGTAACGCGGATACCCAAGGCGTTGAGGGCGCGCACAGTAGACTCTCGACCGGGACCGGGGCCCTTGATACGTACTTCTACATTCTTAACGCCACACTCCACAGCCACACGGCCCGCCGCCTCTGCCGCCACCTGCGCAGCGAAGGGCGTGCTCTTACGGCTGCCCTTAAAACCAGCGCCGCCCGAGGTTGCCCACGACAGGGTGTTGCCCTGACGATCGGTGATGGTGATGATTGTGTTGTTAAAAGACGCGTGGATATGGGCCACCGCGTCGGTGACGTTCTTGCGAACTTTTTTACGAGTACGCTGGGTTGCTGTGCCTGCCTTAGCCATAAAAAATATCCTTTATTTCTTCAGCGTGATGCTGCCCTTACGCGGGCCTTTACGGGTACGTGCATTGGTGCGCGTGCGTTGGCCACGAACTGGCAGACCTCTGCGATGGCGCATTCCGCGATAGCAACCAAGGTCCATGAGGCGCTTGATCGACATAGAGATCTCACGACGCAGATCGCCTTCGGTGTTGAACTTGCCGACTTCCGCACGAAGGCGCTCAAGTTCGTCGTCGGTAAGGTCCTTAACCTTTTTGGTGTAAGGCACACCTGCTGCCTCACAGATCTTGCGCGCGCGTGGGCGACCGATGCCATAAATGGCGGTCAGTCCGATGTCGGCGTGCTGATGACTAGGAATGTTTATTCCGGCTATACGAGCCATGGTCTACTCCTTCTTTAGCCTTGACGCTGCTTGTGACGGGGATCGGTACAGATCACACGCACCACGCCATGGCGCTTAATGATCTTGCAGTTACGGCAGATACGCCGAACGGACGCGAGAACCTTCATAAAAATATCCTTTTAGCCTGAATAACAAAAAACGTTTACTTCGCACGAAAGACAATACGGGCACGGCTGAGGTCATACGGCGTAAGCTCTACTGTGACCTTATCGCCCGGCAGGATACGGATGTAGTGCATCCGCATCTTTCCGGAGATGTGTCCGAGCACCACATGACCGTTTTCCAACTTGACCCGAAAGGTGGCATTCGGGAGGTTTTCCAGAATCTCACCCTGCATCTGAATGGCATCGTCTTTTGCCATTAACGGACCAAGCCTCCCTTGAAATTGGCCTTTTTCAACAGACTCTCATACTGCTGAGACATCACATAAGACTGAAGTTGGGCCATAAAGTCCATGGTCACAACCACAATGATCAGCAAAGAGGTGCCGCCAAAATAAAAGGGTACGTTCCACTTCAATACTAAGAACTCCGGCAGCAGGCAGACGAGCGTTATATAAATAGCCCCTACGAGGGTCAGTCGCATAAGGATGCGATCGATATAGCGGGCGGTCTGGTCACCGGGGCGAATTCCGGGCACGAAGGCGCCACTCTTTTTGAGGTTCTCAGCGGTGTCTTTGCTGTTAAAAACGAGGGCTGTGTAAAAAAAGCAGAAAAAGATGATCGCAGCAGCATAGAGCCCGATGTAGAGCGGTTGCCCGGGCGACAAGGAGGCTGCAATGTCCGCAAGCCAGCGCATGCCGCTCTCTGGGCCCCCGCTAAACCAGGAGGTAAGCGTTGCCGGAAAGAGAATAATGCTTGAGGCAAAAATGGGTGGGATCACCCCAGCCATATTGAGCTTCAAGGGGAGGTGCGAGGTCTGACCCTGATAGAGCTTATTGCCAACCTGCCGCTTCGCATAGTTGACCAAGATGCGTCGCTGGCCACGCTCAACGAAGACCACGAAGCCAGTCACCAGAACCACCAGGGCAACAATGAAAAGCAAGGCAATCGCACTCATGGATCCTGTGCGGACAAGCTCAAAGAGGCCGCCGAGGGCACTAGGTAGGCCTGCAACAATACCTGCGAAAATGATAATAGAGATGCCATTGCCCAGGCCTCGCTCGGTAATCTGCTCACCCAGCCACATAAGAAACATCGTTCCGGTAACCAGTGAGACCACGGTGGTGAAACGAAACATCATTCCTGGATCGATCACAAGCCCAGGCTGCGACTCCAGCGCCACCGATATACCAATAGCCTGTACGAAAGCCAAGACGACCGTTGCGTATCGCGTGTACTGAGAAATTTTTCGACGCCCAGCCTCTCCCTCTTTCTTCAATGCCTCAAGCGTGGGCGATACCACAGTCATGAGCTGCATGATGATCGAGGCCGAGATGTAGGGCATGATCCCAAGGGCGAATACGGTAAACCGCGACAAGGCTCCCCCGGAAAACATGTTAAACATGCCGAGGATTCCGCCCTCTTGCGACTTAAAAAGCGAGGCCAACTGATCGGGATCGATGCCAGGAACAGGGATATGCGCGCCGAGCCGATAGACGATCAGTGCCAACACCAGAAAAATCAGGCGGCGGCGGAGGTCGGCAAACTTGTCAGCTTTAGGCAACATGGCTAGTCAGCACGGGAACGCGGGCGCGGTGAGGAAATAAGAAGCGAAAGTGGAGCAAGACGCCTACCTTAAATTAGGCTGCAGGCGTGCGCTTGGACTTCGGTGGAAGCTTGCGTACTTTCTCTGCTACAGGGAGCGGAAAGACTTGGCCTCCTACCGCCTCGATGGCCTTTTTGGCGCCGGCGGTAACGCCCAGACCACGAATCTGCTTCTTTGTTGTCAGGGAACCGGAGAGAATGACCTTGGCATGGCGGGCGAGTTCAGAGACAACGCCTGCCTGCTTCAGGGCAAGAAGGTCCACCTCTTCGACGGGCAAACGCTCGAGATCTGACAGACGCACCTCTTCAACAAACTTCCCGAAGGGGGCGGTAAAGCCGCGCTTCGGAAGGCGGCGATGCATGGGCATCTGCCCACCCTCAAAGCCAACCTTATGAAATCCGCCCGAACGGGACTTTTGTCCTTTATGGCCGCGCCCTGCAGTCTTACCAAGGCCGGAACCAATTCCGCGGCCAACCCGCTTTTTGGCGTGCTTTGCACCCTCGGCTGGTGCGAGGGCATTAAGTCGTAGGGAATCGCTCATTGTGCTACTACCTCCACAAGGTAGGAGACCTTGTTAATCATGCCGCGAACGGCGGGGGTGTCTTCCAGGGTACGTGTCTGACGGATCTTCTTAAGACCCAGCCCGAGCACGGTCGCCCGATGGTCTGCACGGGTGCCGGCGACACTGCGCACTAGGCGAACCGTAACGGTTGGTTTTGTCATCTGAATCCCCTTCGCGTCTTTGCTTAGCCCAGAATCTGTTCCACCGTCAGGCCTCTTTTGTTAGCGACCTGAGAGGGGGTGTGCATATTCTGTAGGCCATTGATGGTTGCCCGCACCATGTTGTAAGGATTGGTTGAGCCGATACTCTTGGCAACCACATCGGTGACGCCCATGACCTCAAAAATCGCC
>JBJOHS010000023.1:0-128962 GCA_046047535.1 Pseudomonadota bacterium | reverse complement strand
AGGCCACTCTGCTGTCGCAGTCGGTCTATTACGGTGGGCTTCTGATTCTTGCCGTCTACAACCTCTTTCTATTTTTCTCTCTACAAGACCGTCGGTTCCTCTGGTACAGCCTCTATGCGCTTAGCCTCAACTTTGCGGTCTTTTCTGCCAATGGTCTCGGTCGACTTTTTTTCTGGCCCGGCGTACCAGCGCTAGAGGACATCGCGCCGATGACCGCCTTTAGTCTCACAGGCTTCTTCGCACTCTCCTTCTCCCAAGGGTTTCTCAACAGTAAAGAACTCGCGCCACGTATCCACCGAGTAATAGACATGCTGCGACTGATCTACCTCGGTAACGCAGTCTTACTCTTGAGCGCGGAGCTCACAAACATCCCTTACGCCTGGCTCTATCAGGTGGTCGCCATTACCGCTGCCTTTACGGTCTTTTGCGTGGCCTGGGCGGGCTACACTGCGTTGAAGGCTAGGGTTCCCGCTATCCGCTTCTTTCTAATCGGCTGGGGGTTCCTCTGGATTGGCGTCATCGTCGCAATCTTGCGGGCCTACGGGCTGATTCCCACGACGGTTCTGACCTATTACGCGGTTCAGATCTCGTCAGGACTTGAGATGCTGTTTCTGGCCCTGGCGCTCTTCGACCTTATCAACCAAGAACGGCAGTCGCGCATACAGGCACAGGCCCGCGAGATTGATTCCAAGAGAATGTTGGTCGACACCCTGAAAAATGAAGAACAACGACTCGAAAAGATCGTGCAGGAACGCACGGCCGAACTTCAAGCGCGGGTCAACAGCGAGAAGCAGACGCTGCGTCAATACATACGATTCGGCGCACTTATCAGCCACGAGTTTCGTAACCCATTAAATATCATCGACAACCAGGTAGCCCTCATTCGTCGGGTTTCAACGCCGTCGCAAGAGACGCTGAACCGCCTAGAGGCCATTCAGACTGCTACCCAACGCTTAGCGACGCTCTTTAACCAATGGATAGAATCTGACCGACTCCGGCATGCCCTTGACCAAGAGGTCCATCTGGAGGAGACCAATCTGGCGACCTGGATCCCCGCGCTACTCACACAGCAGCCGAACTATCAGCGGGAACACATCCTAGAATTTCGCACCACTTCCCCTCGTATCCTCTGCCTCATAGACCCTACCCTCTTTGAGACCGCTGTGCGCAATCTACTAGACAATGCCTGTAAGTACTCCCCGCCACGGAGTCAGATACTCATCACGGTCTCCCTGAATGATGATTACGCTCTGGTAACCGTTTCGGATCAAGGAGAAGGAATTCCTGCAGAAGAGCGCGACAAAGTCTTTGACGACTACTATCGACGAACCTCAGAAGTTTCTAAAGAATCGGGTGTCGGTCTGGGGCTCGCATTTGTGAAGAAAATTATGGATCTCCACCATGGATTCGTACGCATCCTCGATGAACCCGGGCCAGGCACCGTATTCCAGCTTGGCCTTCCCCTTCACCCAGACATAAACCAGGAGGCTTAGCGCCAATCTCCGCCGCACCTCGCAGCGCGGCAGAGACAGACCATTTTTGGCTTACTGCAACATATCTTTGCGACGCTTCTTACCACCGCCCGAGGCGTCGGAGCCACCGTCTTCACCCGTAGCGCCAACCTCAGAACCCGCGGCTGCGCTGCCAGGCTTTTTCAGAGAGGCTAGACGCTCAATCTGCGGCAAGGAAAGCAGGTGTGCATAAATCGCCGGCAAATATTTTTTCTCGCGCAACTCAAGAAACTTCGTATCGGAGAAATTGTTGAGGCGCTCTTCGTTGACCACATAGCAGCCGGTGATACTGCGCACCTCATTGCCCGCATTAACGCGCATATTGAGCGGCGTCAGAAGGTTGTTCTGCACCAGATACTTACCCATCTCCTGGGTCATCATGTCCATCTGCTGCAGCTCGCCGAGATAGCGCTTCACATTCTCTATAACCTGGGTGGGATTGCCATCAGCATCAAAAAGTGCGGCCCCATCAGAATCACTCAGAAGGTCGCTGCCCTCATCCACACAGACGACATACCGCTCGCCGTCGGGCGCCTTTGTCAGGGCAAATGGATAACGACGAATAATTGCCGGGATGTAGGAGGCTGACCAGTTCCCGTCGGAGTCCACGAAGAGGTTTTCTCCCGCTTCAAGGCCCATCATGACGACTGGACGAAACTCATCGTTGTCCTTGTCCTCGAGAAAGACGATCGGATAAATAGAGCTTGCACGGGCGAACTCATGCATGGTGACGTAGGCCACATGAAACTTCTGGGCAAAGGCAAAGCTGCCGGTTACGCGCACCTTCTTGGCACCGTGACGCTCTTTGTTGACTGGAACCACTTGCTCAAACATAGACACTCCCCCCAAAACAATAAGCAGATAGAAAAAGATGGAATCTGCGAGGATGTTACTCCAATCGCCTTTCGCCAAGTACATCGATCCTCTGGCCTTGCCCCGAAATACGACGAACTACGACATTGGTAGTCAACGGCCAACGACTCCTGCCGCGCCCGTCACCGCGTGACGGTGTGCCTGGGCCTGCGCGCGAATCTCTGCACGCACCTCGCCGCTTAGTCGCGACAGATTCTTCACCTGCATCACCATGCGCGGGTTCTTAGCGAGCACCGGTTCATGACGATCGAGAAAGTCCCAATACAGGGTCGTGAACGGACAGGCGGTCGGCCCCACCGATACGGCTGGATCAAATCGGCAGCCCTTGCAGTAGTTACTCATCCGCGCAATGTATTTGCCACTGGCTGCGTAAGGCTTGCTTGCCATCACGCCGCCATCGGCATACTGGCTCATACCCAGGGTATTCGGCAATTCCACCCATTCGACCGCATCCACATAGACACTGAGATACCAGGCATGTACCTCCTCTGGGCGAACGCCCAATAAGAGGCAGTAGAGGCCAGTCACCATCAGGCGCTGAATATGGTGGGCATAACCCGTCTTAAGCGTCTGACCAATGGCCTGCGACAGGCAGTGCATCTCCGTCTGCCCTGTCCAGAAAAACCCCGGCAGAGCCGCCTGGGCCTTGAGCGCATTGCGCGACCCATAGCCTGGCATCTGGGTCCAGTAGACACCGCGTACATATTCGCGCCAGCCAAGAATCTGACGTACAAACCCCTCAACCGCCGGCAGGGATGCCTCACCGCGCTGATAGGCGCCGACGGCAGCGTCGACGACCTCGCGCGCCGAGAGGAGTTTAAGGTTCAGGCTTGAGGAGAGATGCGCATGATAGAGCCAGGGCTCATCGGTCCACATCGCATCTTGATAGAGGCCAAAGTACGGCAGTCGATCGCGTATGAAGTCGCCCAGAACCTCCAAGGCCTCCTCTCGGGTGACTGGCCAGCCAAATCCCTCGGTGGTGGCCTCCACCCTACCCGGATGCTGAGCGAAGCGCCTGTGTACCAGGGCGATTACCTCCTGGGTCATTGCATCCGGCGCAAATCGGGTGGGCCGCGGAACCCCACTAGGCCCCTGCTTACCAAAGGCGCCACGATTCTCGCTATCAAAATTCCATATTCCCCCTTCCGGTGCCCCATCGCGCATCAAGATGCCGGTCTTCTCGCGAAGCTGTCGATACCAATGCTCAAGCCGCAGCTGCTTGCGGCCTTTGGCAAAGGCGGCGAAGTCTTGCACGGTGGAAAAAAAGTGACGGTCCTCTCGAATCTCAAGAGGGCATTGCGCATTCTGCGCAGCCGAACGAACCAGAGCCAACACCCGCCAATCGCCCGGTGCCGTCATCACAACGCGCTCGGGTCGATACCGGGTAATCGCGGCCTCGAGCACCACCCCAAGACTTCCAGGATTGTCTTGGCTCTCCATCGACAGATAGTCAACTGGCCAACCACGGGTTCGCAGGGACTCTGCAAAATGACGCATCGCCGAAAGAAACAAGGCAATGCGTTGTTGGGAAGACCAGATATGGGTGGATTCTTCTTCCACCTCAGCCATCAAGACCCTGTCTTGCCGAGGATCAAAACCATCCAAGCCAGAGGCCTCAAGGTCGAGTTGATCACCTAAGACCAGTACGAGCGCACGCGTTGTCACCGGGGGCATCAAGAGCTTGTAGGGTCTTGGATCGTGGGTCCTAGAGGGCAGGCTCTAGGCCAGGGAGGCAAGCTGCCGAAAGGCCTTCATGAAGAAATCGTCCGTGCCGAAGTTTCCCGACTTTAATGCGAGGTGAATTCCACGAGGCATAGAGGCGCCGCGATCCGCAAAACACCAGGGCACACCAGGGTCGATCTGCGGCCCAATCTGCAACTGATCAATACCGAGGGCCTGCACGCAGGCACCCGATGTCTCCCCTCCCGCCACAACGAGCTGCCCTACCCCCTCGGCCACCAGCGACTGGGCCACCTGACCGAGCGCCTGCTCAATCGAAGATCCTGCCTGGCTCTGCCCAAGGGCGGCCTGCGCCTGGCGCACCTCCTCAGGCGTGGCCGTCGAATAGATGAGCACCGGCATGTCTCCCAGTCGCGGTATCGCCCAGTCGAGGGCGGCCCGCGCAAGTCGGCCACTATCCGTCTCGCGCCGCGGGTCAAGCCTCCAGGCCTGTCCGCCCGCATCAATAAACGCCTGTACCTGCCGGCGGGTGGCCTCTGAGCAACTCCCACAGACAATCGCCCTGCTCCCCTCAGGCTTAGGAAACTGCTGCGCGCGTGGCGACAGTGCCACGACATGGTTCTGCGGCAGCCCTATCGCAAGGCCAGACCCTGCGGTAACGAGTCGACGGTCCGCGACCGCCTTGCCAAGCGAAAACAGGTGCTCTCGCGAGAGCGCATCGGCAATCGCAATCTGATAGCCCTGGCGACGCAGTTGATCAATACGTTCACGCACGCGGTCGGCGCCCCCGGTCACGACGGCATAGTCGATAAGCCCCACACGATGGCGCGTCTGCGCCTGCATCACCCGCACCAGGTTAGCGTCGGTCATCGGCGTTAAGGGATGATCACGCATACCAGTCTCATGCAAGGGCTGACTGCCCACAAAGAGATGCCCCTGATAGACCGACCGATGATTTTCCGGAAAGGCGGGGGTACAGACCACAAAATCCTCGCCGGTGGCCTGCATCAGGGCATCGGTAACCGGCCCGATATTGCCCGCCGGCGTGCTGTCGAAGGTAGAACAGACCTTAAAGTAGAACTGCGCGCAGCCAAGGCCCGAGAGCCATTGATAGGCTGCGAGCGACGCGGAAACCGCCTCCTCTGCGGGAATCGTGCGTGACTTTAAGGCAACGACGACGACGTCGACGGCGTGGTCAAGCCCCCGCTGCGGCACACCAATAGTCTGCACAACACGCAGGCCTGAACGCACAAACTGGTTTGCCAGGTCGGTCGCCCCGGTAAAGTCATCGGCAATACACCCAATGAGGGGGCGACTCATCCGTGCACCGTGGAGGACACTGCCCCGGGATTTTCGGCAATATAGTTGCGAACGATCGCCGCGAAATCGGCGTCGGGCAAGAGGCCAAGCGCATGGGCACGATCGGTCTGAAACCGGCTCGGCCATCCACCCACGACGCGAGCGACTGTGGGGTCAACAGACCATTGCAGCCGCGCGGCCACCTCTGCCCCCCCAATCCGTTGAAGGGTCTCGGCCATTTCCTCAACCGTCACACAGACCGAGGGCAGATTTACCGCGGTGCGCGGACCCCATTCGGTATCGCTTGCAGTAATGGCGCGCAAGATTCCTGCGATGGTATTGCCCGGTGAGGCAAGTGCAACCGGTGTCTCGGGCGGAACAGGAACCCGGCAGGAGACCCCAGCCAGGGGCTCACGAATCATTCCCGACAAAAAACCAGAAGCTGCGCCGTTCGGACGCCCAGGCCGCACGCTCACCGTCATGAGGCGCAGGCTGCGGGCACGAATAAAACCCTTGCGTCCATAATCGGCCATCAGCTGCTCGCCAATAAACTTCTGAATGCCATAACTGTTCTGTGGCGTGGGCAGAGTCTCGTCTGTGACGGTCTGCTGAAATGGCCGGCCCAGGGGGTCACCAAAGACCGCCACTGAACTTGCAAAAACCACCACCGGAGCCACGGGCTGCTGACGCGCATATTCCAAAAGGCCGCGCATGGTGTCCAGATTCGACCGCATGCCAAGGTCAAAATCCGCCTCACACTCCGCACTCACCGCGGCCGCCAGATGCACAATCAGATCAACCCCAGAGGTGGGCAGCCCGCCCGTCTGGGCGAGGGACAGAAGGTCTCCTGGGAGAGACGCCACCCGCGGGTCAGCCAGCACCTCTGCAGGGGGCGCGATTCGGTCTGTAAGGGTGAGTCGCGTAAGAGGCTGTGGGGCTGCGCCCGCTAGGGCAATCTTCCCACCTGCCAGGAGTTCGCGGGCAAGCCGAAGGCCAAGAAACCCACTCCCGCCGGTAATTAAGACATGCATTTATGTAGGGTCCTTGCCAGAGGGAAGGGTGATGCCGGGGAAAATCTTGATCACAGCACTGTCGTCTTCTTTTGCAAAGCCCGCGGTGGAGGCCTGCATAAACATCTGATGGGCCGTAGCACTTAATGGAAGAGGAAACTTACTCGAGCGGGCCAGATCAAGCACCAGCCCAAGGTCCTTCACAAAAATATCAACGGCCGACAGAGGGGTGTAGTCGTTGGCCAAGACATGGGCCATACGGTTTTCAAACATCCAGCTGTTGCCCGCACTGTGGGTGATTACCTCATAGAGATCTTCGGCAGGCACCCCCTCGCGAAGCCCAAGCGCCATAGCCTCCGCCGCGGCCGCAATATGCACACCGGCAAGCAACTGGTTGATGATCTTTACCTTGCTTCCCGGGCCTGCCTTATCTCCGAGCCGATAGACCTTGGCGGCCATTGCATCTAGAACCGGCTGCGCCTTGGCGTAGGCCGCGGGCACGCCTGCGGTCATCATGGTGATTTGACCCTGCGCGGCACGGGCTGCCCCGCCGGAAATGGGCGCATCCAGATAGAGAACCTGATGTGCGGCCAGCCGAGACTCCAGCCCGATGGACCAGTTCGGATCCACGGTAGAACACATGACAAATACCGTATCCGGCCGCATTGAAGCCAGGCAACCCCCTTCGCCGAAGAGAACGGCCTCGGTCTGCTGCGCGTTGACCACCACAGAGACGATCACATCAGAGGCGGCGGCGAGCTCAGAGAGACTTCGACAGGCTAGCCCCCCTTCGGCAGCAAAAGCCTGCGCCCTTTCGGGCTGAATATCAAAAACACGGGGCATAAATCCCGCGCGGCGCAGAGACGTTGCCATACCCAGGCCCATGGCGCCCAGACCGATCAGGCCGACAGACAACGAAGGGGAAGAAGAGGAAGGTTTCATGGACCCCATGGTAAGCAATTACCTGGAGACCGTGAAACCAGACAGACCATGGCTGCCGATGACGCCGGCAACCATGGGTACTACCGAAGCGCGAAGGATTACTTCTTTGCCTCGCAGTAAAAGCCGCCGCCTTGATATTCAGCGCCCTCTGCATCAACAGCCTTCGCGTGGTATCCAGTCGGTAGGTAGGTGAGTTCGCGGGTGTTCATGGTCGCGCAGACCTTCACGCCACGCTCATATTGGTCTGCTGGCACGGGGCCAAAAGCGGCCGGGTTATCCCAGACACGTGCTCCGTCACGCATGATGAGGCGAGGCGCCTTGTCGGCGGGCTTTGCCGATGGCTTTGCACCGTGATTCGATGCCCACCCGGGGGTTGCCATGGAGAAACCAAGGCCGAGACACAGCGGGATCGTTGTAAGTAGTCGTTTCATCAATCTGCTCCCTGAAAAAGGTTATGGCGACGCACCGTCAGCCTGCGCTAACAATAGTCCGAGCAACGCCCGCAGATGTTGATCCGGATCAAGACCCTGGCGGTTAGGGCGCGAGGCGCAGAATCTCCCAGCCCGTGACGGCATCGGACCGAAGGCGATAGACCACGCGATCATGAAGTCGTGATGGCCGCCCCTGCCAAAACTCTAGTCGGTCAGGTACGAGACAGTAGCCGCCCCAATGTTCGGGCCGCTCAGGGTCATCCCCCAGGGTCGATGCATGGGATGAAAACGCATCCGCGAGCCACTGGCGCGATGTGATGACCTGGCTCTGCGGCGAAGCCCATGCGCCGATACGACTGGTCAAAGGCCGGCTTCGGAAATAGGTATCTGACTCCTGGGCAGAGACCTTCTCAACCTGGCCCTCAATACGTATCTGCCGCTCCAAGGCAGGCCAGAAAAAAAGCAGGCTTGCCCAGGGGTTGGCTGCGAGCGCCTGGCCCTTGGCCGAGGTGTAATTCGTAAAAAAAACAAAACCGCGTTCCGTAAGCCCCTTGAGCAAGACTACCCGGCTGGAGGGACGGCCGGTTGGCTGTAGGGTAGACAAAACCATGGCATTTGCCTCATCACCCGAAGCTCGCAGGGCCTGGGTGAACCAGGTGGAAAACTGCGTCAAAGGGTTTTTGTCTACCTCCGACACGTCCAGAGAGGCCTGGGTATACTCTCTGCGCAATGCTGCCAAGTTATCCATATCTTTCGCCTTTAGCACTCTAAAATTTACTAAAATTGTTTAAAACTAATTTTTTCCGCTAAACCTCGAATACCGTACTGGCACCTCCACGACCCTCTCATTGATTATTCTTATCAATGACTTTGAAAGACTCAATTGGACTATCCTAACCGCAGGCCTCAGACTACGCGCATGTCTAGGGAATAAAGTTGTACTAGACATATCCACCTTCGTGTTTTTAAACCCCATAGGAGATAGTCATGCCCCAGCTTAAAGGAAGCAAGACGCATCAGCACCTGAAAGATGCCTTTGCTGGCGAAAGCCAGGCCAACCGTCGTTACCTCTATTTCGCAAACAAGGCCGACGTTGAAGGGTACCCCGAGGTCGCTGCGCTGTTCCGTTCAACCGCCGAAGGTGAGACGGGCCACGCACACGGTCACCTCGACTACCTGGCCCAGGTGGGTGACCCCGCAACCGACCTTCCCATCGGTGATTCCTCGGCAAACCTGAAGTCTGCGGTTGCAGGTGAGACGCACGAGTACACCGACATGTATCCCGGTATGGCCAAGGATGCGCGTAGCGAGGGCTTTGACGAGATTGCCGATTGGTTTGAGACGCTGGCTAAAGCCGAGCGCTCCCATGCCAACAAGTTCCAAAAGGCGCTCGACACACTCAATGCCTAATAGGCCTTGAACTGCAGGGCCTTGGGGCGCAGCCTCAGGGTCCTGTGGTGCATGACCTCAAATACAACACGCTGTTCGCTGTATGTCTTGCCCCCACGTTCTCAACGAAGGCTGCTGCTGGTTTACAGGAATTCCGGTATTGGGAGTTTCCGGTCAATCAGCCTGCGGCATATAACGATGAAGAGGTAACCATGTCTGCTCGCGAAGGATCCTTAGAGGCACCCACCCGTCACCCACTCGACTGGCAAAACCCAGAGTTCTATGACGAAAAGGCCTGCTTCGACGAAATGGAGCGCATCTTTGATATCTGTCACGGATGTCGTCGGTGCGTGAGCCTGTGCGGCTCCTTTCCAACGTTGTTCGACCTTGTCGACGAGGGGAGTACCGGAGAGGTCGACGGGGTGGACAAGAAGGACTACTGGAAAGTTGTTGACCAGTGCTACCTCTGCGATGTCTGCTATCTGACGAAGTGCCCTTACGTGCCGCCGCACCCCTGGAACCTCGACTTCCCGCACACCATGCTCCGGGCCAAGGCAATCCAGTTTAAAAAGGGTACGCCCACTAAGTTTAGGGACGTCACCCTCTCTAATACCGCGGCCAACGGCAAGTTGGCTTCTATTCCTGTCGTGGTGCAGACCGTCAACGCACTCTCGAAGAATAAGACCGCACGGTCGATTGGGGAGAAGGTTATTGGTGTCCACAAAGACGCATGGGTGCCCGAGTTTACGACCAAGGTTTTTGAAAAGACGGCCACGAAATCGGCCAGCCTGCCGGTAAAAAATGGGGATCGCTCCAAGGGGAAGGTGGCGATCTATTCCACCTGCTATGTCAACTGGAATGAGCCTAGCATTGGCCATGACCTGATTAAGGTCCTCAAACACAATGAGATTCCGTACGTGGTCGTGGAGAAACAGGCCTGCTGTGGAATGCCCAAACTCGAACTGGGCGATCTCGACTCGGTGGCTGACCTTGCTCGGCAGAACCTTCCCCGGCTAGCAGCGCTTGCGCGTGAAGGCTACGCCATCGTGACGCCGATCCCCTCCTGCACCCTCATGTTCAAGCAAGAGATTCCGCTGATGTTCCCGAACGACCCCGATGCGCAGGCTGTCAAGGCCGCCATGTTTGACCCGTTTGAATATTTTCAGCTGCGGCATAAAGACGGTCTGCTCAAGACGGATTTCAAAGAGGGGCTTGGCAATGTCTCTTATCACATCGCCTGCCATCTACGCGTACAGAATGTTGGTCAGAAGACCCGCGAGACCCTTGAGATGATTCCGGATACGGCTGTCAACACCGTTGAACGCTGCTCTGGGCACGCGGGAACCTGGGGAGTAAAAAAAGAGTTCCACGAGATGGCAATGAAGATCGGGCGGCCTGTATTTAGGCAGATGGCCGAGCATCCGAAGGCAAACAATGGGCAGGGGGGAGACCCCGACTATGTGGCTTCTGACTGTCAACTCGCCGGACACCATATCGAGCAGGGTATGGCAGGAAAGGCCGACGGAAAAGTTGCCCACCCGCTAAGTCTGCTTGCACAGGCCTACGGGCTCTAATGGGTATGCCCCACCAACATTCCTTCCTCAACAACCCCTAAAAGAAAGATGCCACTATGAATGGAGAACTCAACATGGGCCGCATTAGCCGCGAGTCGCTCTGGACCCTGGAGCACTATTCTCGGATTCGCAACCAGTTTCGTGCCGAAGTTATGGCGCACAAGAAACTTCGTCGGATAGCTCTTGGCGAACACATCAACCTCTTTTTCGAAGACGAAACGACAGTACGCTATCAAATTCAGGAGATGCTGCGTATCGAGAAGACTTTTGAAGAAGAAGGCATTCAAGATGAGCTCGACGCCTACAACCCCCTCATCCCCGATGGCCGAAATTTTAAGGCGACGATGATGATCGAGTACCCGGACCCCGAGGTTCGTAAAGTCGAGCTCCGTAAGCTCAAGGGCGTTGAGTCCCGCGTCTGGATTCAGGTTGAGGGCCGCGAAAAAGTCTGGGCGATCGCCGATGAAGACCTTATTCGCGAAAATGACGAGAAGACCTCTTCGGTCCACTTTATGCGGTTCGAACTCGACGAAGACATGGCAGCTGCCCTCAAATACGGTGTGAGCCTATCAATTGGCGTTGACCATCCAGCCTATACGGTCAAGATTGACCCCCTGGCAGCAGATGTTCGCGCCAGTCTGGTGAAAGATCTCGCCTAGCCCCTGCCGCATGGCCACGGTAAAAGCAAAGAATGTTTTGGGATCAAAGCTGCAGCCCTGCAGCTTTGATCCGTTAACAGGCTTCTTTCGCGATGGCTGCTGTAACTCGAGTAGCGATGACTACGGGAGCCATACCGTCTGCGCCCAGATGACCGAGGCCTTTCTTGCCTTCTCCCAGGAAAAGGGGAACGACCTCTCCACGCCGCGGCCGGAATATCGATTTCCAGGGCTCAAGGCGGGAGATCGGTGGTGCGTATGTGCCGGTCGCTGGCGCGAAGCAGCCGAGTCTGGGGTGGCACCTCCTGTAATCATGGAATCAACCCATGAACGGGCGCTCGAGGTTATAGCTCTAGCAGACCTCGAATACCACGCGTTAAAAAGCTAAGGCAGCAAATCAGCGCATGAGTTTTGGAAAACGTGTCTCAGCCTTAATCACCTTCGGATTAACCACAAAGACGCAATAACCCTGGCTGGGATTCTGCTGAAAGTAATTCTGGTGATACGCCTCTGCTGGCCAGAACGTTCGAGAGACTTCGGCTGACGCCCCTGTCCACTGGGCTTCAGATACACAAAATACCTCCGTGACGATTGGGTCGTCCCAGAGTTTCTGGGCAGACAGTGCAGAAATCATTTCTCGCACCAGTGATTCTTGGGCAGCGGATGTTGCAAAGACCACAGACCGGTACTGCGGTCCCACATCGTTGCCCTGTCTATTAGGCGTTGTCGGGTCGTGAATCGTGAAAAACACCTCGAGGATTTTCTCTGCGGAGATTTGCGCAGAATCGAAGGAGACGCAGACCACCTCCGCATGGCCCGTCTTCTTCCCGCAGACCGATTCGTAATCGGGCGCGGCCATATGCCCTCCCATATAGCCAGAGACTACCCGCTCGACGCCTACGAGCCGCTGATAGACCGCCTCGAGGCACCAGAAGCACCCCCCTCCCAAAAAAATCTTCTCTTTCGTCACGCGCTCGCCCCCCTTCAGAGCTCTCCACCAGTGCATATCACCTGAAGTGTGAAGCATATGCCCAAAAGAGGGCGTGCCGGCGCGGTCAAGCCTCTAGACTGCCGGCTAGCTTAGAGGTCCGCCCATCCGGGTATCCCACATCTTCTTCGGAGTTGCCATGATTTCACTGTACTTGCGCCGTTCTCAACCATCCTTCGACGGTGGGATGCACTTATCTACACGTTCACTTCGCGCTCTGATGTTGGGCCTCGTCCTCCTACACGGCCCCGTCACCACTGCACTGGCCAACAAGGCAGAGCCCGCCTCCCGCAGCCAGGTAGTCTTGCCCTCTGCACTCTTGAGTGTCAGCGAACTCAAGCCCCTGGTCGATCGTAAAGCGGTCACCGTTCTCGATACGCGAGAGCTCCTGCAGTCTGACCAGAAAACGCCGAACTTCGAGGCCGGTCATATTCCTGGATCTCTGCCTGCGCCCTATTCTCTTTTTCGGGGCCAGAAAGATAACCCTGGCCAGGCCCCAACAGCAGAGAGACTCAGCGAGATCGCCAGCCAACTCGGGATCCGCCCTGAAATGCCCATCGTACTGACCGGTAGTGGATCGGATCCCACCGAGTTTGGCGGGGTCGCCCGGGTCTATTGGAATCTCAAGCTCGCGGGATTCAAACAACTTGCCATACTCAATGGCGGCGTAGGTGCATGGATGGCGGCCGGGTATGCAACCCACACCGGACCGGCCCGAGTCACCCCCCAGGCGGTGCAACTCAGTCTTAGATCCTCGATGCTTCTGACCACACCCAGACTCCAGGAGGCCCTCACGCAATCCAACAAGCCTCTACTCATCGATGCCCGCCCCGAAGACTTTTTCAACGGTGAGATACGACATCCATCGGCTGCGCGATGGGGCACCCTACCGGGCGCCCAACACCTGGATAGCGAGGAATGGTTTCTCCCTAACACGGGCCGCCTAGTTGCCGTCGGTGACCTGCGACGCCTAGCCCAGGGTTTTGGGCTCGACGGTAAACGCCCGGTCGTGGCCTTCTGCAATACCGGGCATTGGGCCGCTACCCAATGGTTTGTGCTCTCGGAGGTCTTAGGCCATAGCCAGACGCTCCTCTATGCAGAATCGGTGGTTGGCTGGAGCAAGTCAGCCTATTCCATGGATAACGAGCCAACGCGGGCGATCGCGCTGCTTCGACAGGCACAAGGCAAGGGCATCCAAAACTAGTGCTTTACACTTGCGGCCTCGTTAGCGAATTACAGGAACATCATGGCATCACAGCGGCTTTCTCGGGCGGCATTGGTAGTGCTCGCCAGCGCAGGCGTGGTCTCCGTAGCCTTCCTTGCGGGGGTCCAGGCCGGTCTGCTTGTTCTCATTGGAATCGGATTCGGGCTTGCGCTGCAAGGATACGGCTTCGGATTTACAGGCGGATGGCGCCGAATGATCACCACCCGAGACCCCTCTGGCATGGTCGCGCAGATGGTCCTGATGGCCATCGCCGCAGTGCTTGCGCTACCAATGCTTGCCGCCTTTCCCGACGAGCTTGTCGGGGCTGTAGCGCCGGTCAGCTGGAGCCTGCTGATCGGGGCCTTCGTCTTTGGGCTGGCCATGCAACTCGCCGACGGCTGTGGGTCGGGTTCCCTGAATAAGGCAGGTGCCGGCAATATCTATTCATGGGCAGTCATGCCGACCTTTATTCTCGGCAGCTTTATCGGGGCCTCGCACCAGCCGGCCTGGGTGGCACTTGGTGGCCCCCTGGATGCCTTAGCCACCGATCCGGCCCAGGGCCTCTCTATTAGCCTACTTCCGATCCTTGGGCCAACCGGCGCCACCCTATTTAGCCTTGTAGTCTGCCTTGGTGTAGCGACGCTCTTTGTTCGGCTTGGTTCCTCATCAGAGCAGCGGGGCGCGCTCTGGAACCGACAGTGGCTCAAGGCGGCACTGGTCATTGGTCTGCTCTATGCCGTTCATCTGGCGGTTGCAGGTCAGCCCTGGGGCATTGTCTACGGTCTGGGGCTCTGGGGCGCGAAGGTTGCCTCGGGTCTTGGTCTTGACCTCACCAATGACGCTTTCTGGGGCGCAGTTCCCCATGCTGCGCGCTTAACAGAGCCCGTACTCTGGGACATCACCTCCCTCACGAATATCGGGCTTCTATTTGGCACCATGGCGGCCTCACGATGGACAAACCCAGATGGCGCAAAACACCGACTATCGGCACGGCAGTTGGCCATCGGGCTACTCGCAGGGTTGATTCTCGGCTATAGCGCGCGGCTCGCCTTCGGCTGCAATATCGGTGGCTTTCTCGGAGGCGTCGCCTCGGCCAGCCTCCATGGCTGGGTCTGGTTTGCCATGGCATTTGCTGGCTCAATGATCGGGGTTCGGCTGCGAGGCCGGCTCGGGCTGACTTAATCCTGAACGGAAACTCCTATGACACGCCTCGCCTCTATCGGGCTCTTCTGGGCCATTCTTCTTGTTCTTGTCGCACTCGACCAGACACATTTTGACAAACCCCGGGCCGAGCCTCCCGCAATTCTCATGGGAAGCGGCATCGCCGCGAGCGGCGGGCACTGTTCAGGGCGCTAGCCGCACGAGGCGTCTTACACAAGTTCGCGAAACATAAGAGAATGTCGGGATGGCAACTCCCACCCACCCCGCATCCCATGCACATAATCGGCAATTACTAGCCAGCCGCACTGCTGAAGAGCCTCCACCCGCACCCGTGCTGGGCTGCCCACTCTGCGAACGGGTTGGGGGCCGTCTACTTCAGAATCACGAGGCGTTTCGCATCATTGCCGTCGATGACCACGAACTTCCAGGGGTAGCCCGTATCGTCTGGAATCACCATGTTCAAGAAATCTCTGATCTCAGCGCACATGACCAGCACCTCCTGATGCAAGCAATTTTTGAGGGCGAGTTGCAGCTGCGTACCCTTATGCGCCCCCATAAGGTAAATGTGGCAAGCCTAGGTAATCAGGTGCCCCATCTCCATGTACATCTGATTCCCCGCTGGCGTACAGACCCGTGGTGGCCAAATACCTGCTGGGCTGTACGCCCCGAACTCGTCTGGCGGGGTATTGCTCCAGAGGCGTTCATCACGGTCGGCGACTGGGCTCAGCTCAAGGAAGGGGCTAGTCAGGTTCGACAACGGGTCTTCGTAGAGGAGCAGGGCGTACCCCAAGAGGAAGAATGGGATGAGCTAGACCGTATCTGCCGGCATGCCCTAATTCGCATCGGGGATACCCCCATCGCAACAGGACGCCTCATGCCCGACGGCCGTATTGGCAGAATGGCTGTAAACGCAGAATTTCGAAAGAACGGCTTTGGCAGACATATTCTCCGAAGCCTCATTGCAGAGGCCCAGCACCGCGGCGTCACCGGCCTCTATCTGCATGCACAGATCCAGGCCCTAGGCTTTTATGCCAAAGAAGGTTTCTCCGCTGAGGGCGAAGAATTCTTCGAATGTGAGATTCCGCATCGAATGATGCGGCAGGCCTCCTAACGCAGGGAAACCGTGCGATGCAGTCCGGTAAGCCGCTCCGGCGCGTGACTTACCATCACCACTGTTCTGCCAGCCATCAGCACGTTTAGCCCTTGGAGCACCGCCTGCTCACTGTCTTTGTCGAGCGCACTGGTGGCCTCGTCGAGCAACAGAATCGGTGCGTCCTTCAGAAAGGCACGGGCAATCGCAATACGCTGACGCTGACCACCAGACAGACGATCCCCAAGACTACCTAGAGGGGTATCAAGCCCCAACGGCAGGGCCTCAATAAATGGCCAGGCATGCGCGGCCTGGGCCGCGGCAATGACCTCTTGCTCTGAGGCGTCGGGACGGCCAAGGAGGATGTTCTGTCGGATGGTGTCATCAAAGAGCATGACCCGTTGGCCCACCACAGCAATATTCTGCCGCAGGGTGTAGACGTCCATCTCGTCCATAGGCTGCCCGTCAATGAAAATCTGCCCCTGCTGGGGTTTGCCAAATCCTGCAAGGAGATAGAGCACCGTTGTTTTGCCACTGCCTGAAGGGCCCACCAAGGCGACGACCTCGCGCGGGGCAATATGGAAACTCAGGTCTGAAAGGGCATCTGCGGATTGATGGGGATAGCGAAACCCCACTGCGCGAAACTCCACCTCGCCCCTAAAGCGTTCAGCCCGGTCTGCCGGCAGCGTCCCTTCTTTCTTTCCCGTGCCCAGAACTTCCACCGGCTCATCGAGCAGGCCGAAGATCGCATCGGCGGCCGCCAGCCCCTTCTGCAAAACCGCATTCACCTGGGCGAGCCGACGCATGGGGCCGAAGACCATCGCCAGGGCGGTGATAAACGCCACGAACTCCCCCGGGGTGAGACTGCCTTGCGCAGTCATGAACGAGGCCAGATAAATCACGACAGCGACAGTCAGAGCGGTCAAGAGAGACACCAGGGGACCAGCCAGGGCTGAGGTACGGACCACCTTCATCTGTTCCTTGCGTAGACCGAGATTTACGCCCCCGAATCGTGTCTTTTGAGAGCCCTGTGCCCCAAATATCTTGATCTCTTTCAGACCCAGGAGGGCCTCTTGAATGAGACCACTCAGCTGACCGACTCTCTCTTGTACCCGGGTGTTCGACCGCCGTAATCGGCGGCCAATCCGTTGAATAGCGATGGTAAGAATGGGCAGAGATATAAAGACGAAGAGCGCAAGCTCCCAGGCGGTATAGAAGAGGAATCCGACAAGACCAAAGATAACGAGGGTATCGCGCACAAAGACAAGCCAGGCGTTGGAGACCGCATCTGCCACCATCTGGGTATCGTAGGTAATACGCGAGAGCATTCGCCCGCCTGGATCCTGATCATGCCGAGACAGGGGCAGCTCAAGCTGCTTGGCAAAGACCGCTGCGCGCAGGTCTTCGACCGTGCGCTGGGCGAGCGACTGGCTAGATACCGTGACCACGTAATCGGCCATGCCACGCAAGACCACTACCAAGACCAGAAAGATCGGCACCATCCAGAGGCTGTTAGGGTCCTTCGCGATCAGACTCTCATCCACCAAGGGCTTCATAAGGGCGGGCATGAGAGGCTCCATGGCGGCCGCAACCACTACCGAGACAACCGAGACAATAACGGTGCGCCAATAGGGTCTGGCGTACGACAGCAGCCGAAGGTACAGGCGAAAATCGGCCTGCGGTGGTGGGTTCTCGCTCATCGATCAGCAGGATCCCCTGGATAGACCAGGGCTACTTCGGCCTGGCCTACGGCCTGCCGCACCTGCGCGAGCATCTCTTCGGTCGGAATAATCCGCCACTGCTCACCCAGACGCAATTCGCAGGCCTCACGTCTACCGACCAGAGAGATAAAAACTGGGCAGCCCATAGACTCAGCACCCTCGTTACCCTCTGCCCCAATAGAAACCTGTGACCCTGCTGGGCCTACTGGGCCTACTGGGCTGGCAGAGCCGGGTGAACCTGCTGGATCACCCTTGGGACGGGCCATGCCTCCACCACCAGACTTTAGAACCTGAATCAGCCCTTGAGCAGGGGCCTTCGCCTCAAGCGGCAGCGTAAGCCGAATTCCCCGGGCATACCGCATACGGGCCTCGGCCAGCGTCAGGACCTCTGAGGCTGCACCGCGAAAGCCGCCGGAGTACTCATCATTCTCGATACGAGCCTGGATGAGAAGAGGTTCGTCGACCCGCAGAACATGGCGCCGCTGGTCATAGAGTTCGTTAAAGATAGTGACCTCAAGACGGCCAGAGCCATCGTCGATGGCAACCACCCGCATCATCCCCCTGCGCGTCATCTGTGCCCGACTCTCTAAGACAACCCCCGCCACCCAGAGCGGATCACGGCTAGGCTGGAGCCGGGCGATCGGCGTGGATGCCCACCGCCGCATCTCGTCGCGGACATCATCAAACAGACTCCCCGAGAAGCAGAAACCCAGTGCGGTTTTTTCCTCCAACAGCATCTGTCGCGGCGTAAGGGGCATAACCCCCTCAAGTCGAATATCGGCAAGCGAAATGGACTCGGTCGCATCCTGGGCATCAAAGAGCCCGCCCTGGTGTGCGCTGCTCTGAGCATCGTCAGCGGCCTGCACCGCCATCCCAACACCCGCGAGCCACTGGGCCCGCCCCCGTGCGCCCTGCGGATGCAGGGTATCGAAGGCGCCGGCCTTGATAAGAGCCTCGATGGCCCGCTTATTCACGAGCCGCCTATCCACACGCCTGCAGAAATCAAAGAGGTCAAGAAAGGGGGCCTCAGACCGGGCGTTCACGAGGTTGATCACAGCCGCCTCACCAACGCCCCGGACCGCGCCAAGCCCGTACCGCACAGCCCGCGTCGTACCCTCCGGCATAAATCGATAGTCAGAGCGGTTGATATCCGGCGGTAAAACCGTCAGGCCATTGGATTTCGCATCGGCCACGAGAAAGGCCACCTTATCGGTATCGTCCATATCCCCCGAGAGGGTGGCGGCCATAAACTCCGATGGGTAATGGGCCTTTAGCCAGGCGGTCTGATACGTAATAACCGCATAGGCTGCCGTATGGCTCTTGTTAAAACCGTACTCGGCAAACTTCTCCATGAGGTCGAAGAGCTGGGTCGCCAATGCCTCACTGTGCCCTTTTTTCTGTGCGCCTTCGAGAAAAATACTGCGCTGCTGGGCCATCTCTTCTGGCTTCTTCTTCCCCATCGCCCGACGCAGAAGATCTGCCCCACCGAGCGAGTAGCCGGCAATAATCTGGGCGATCTGCATCACCTGTTCCTGATAGACGATCACCCCATAAGTGGGCGCCAGACAGTCCTTGAGATCCGGATGAAAATAGTCAATCTTCTGCTGGCCACGCTTACGAAGAATGAAGTCGTCAACCATGCCCGAATTCAGCGGGCCAGGCCGATAAAGCGCCAACATGGCAATGATGTCTTCGAACTGGTCCGGCGCGAGCTTAAGCAGGTAACGACGCATGCCCTGCGATTCCACCTGGAAGATGCCCGTGGTGTTGGCTTCTTTCAGCACCTGATAGGCGGCAGGGTCATCAAACCCGTTGAGTGCCTCGAGCCGCAAAGTCTTTCCTTCGGGGGCGCTACGATTAATGAGGTCGACCGCCGCCTGAATGATGGTCAGGTTTTTAAGCCCAAGGAAATCAAACTTGACCAGGCCTGCTGCCTCAACGTCGTCCTTGTCGTACATGCTCACGACACCTTCATCGCCGGCAGACCCAGGGGCCTGATAGAGCGGGCAGAAGTCGGTCAGCCGACCTGGCGCGATCAGGACACCGCCCGCATGCATGCCCACATTGCGCACAAGATCCTCTAAGGGGCCAGCAACAGCGAGAAGCTCTCGGACCTCATCTTCCTTCTCTTCACGCTCCGCCAGAATAGGCTCTTTCTCGCGGGCCTCCTGGAGAGACAGAGGCTTGTTCTGAACTACGGGAATAAGCTTGGAGAGCTGATCGCAGAAGTTATAGGGCAGGTCTAATACACGGCCTGCATCGCGAATCACCGCGCGCGAGGCCATAGTGCCAAAGGTGACGATCTGGCTGACCGCCTGGCTGCCATAACGACTCCGTACATAGTCGATTACGCGTTGGCGTTTCTCTTGGCAGAAGTCGATATCGAAGTCAGGCATGCTCACCCGCTCGGGGTTGAGGAATCGCTCAAACAGCAGGGCATAGGGAAGAGGATCAAGGTCGGTAATTCCGAGGCTATAGGCCACCAGGGAGCCAGCACCAGACCCGCGGCCCGGGCCCACGGGGACCCCATTGGACTTTGCCCAGTTAATAAAGTCGGCAACGATGAGGAAGTAGCCTGGAAACCCCATCTGAATAATCGTGTCGCATTCGAGTACCAATCGTGTCTGGTATTCGGCCGCCCTCTGAGACCGGACCTCTGGGTCTGGAAACCGCTCCCTAAGACGCCTCTCGAGACCCGCACCACTGGCCTGCCGTAGATAGTCCGCAAGCGAAACGCCCTCCGGCGTCGGGAAATCGGGGAGCTGAGGCGTACCGAGCTGCAGGGTAAGGCTGCATCGCTGCGCGATACGTTCAGTATTCTCGATGGCCGACGGAATATCTGCAAAGAGGGCCTGCATCTCCGCCCGCGACTTCAGGTACTGCTGGGGAGTAAATGCCCTCTGGCGACGGGGGTCGGCGAGTGTCTCTCCCCGCGCAATACAGACCTTCGCCTCATGCGAACGGAAATCATCGGGGCGCAAAAACTGCACGGGGTGGGTCGCCACCACGGGTATGTCTAGCTGTACAGCGAGCCCCAGTGTCTGTCGGATCAGGGCCTCGTCATCATCCAAGCCCGGGCGTTGCAATTCGAGATAGAAACGATCGCCAAAGACCTGCTGGTACCGGCGGGCCTGCTGCTCCGCCTGGGCTATTGCCTGGGGCGAGCGGCGCGTGAGCAACTGGCCAACCGGACCATCGCGGCCACCAGACAAGCAGATCAGGCCATCCCCCAATAAAACCCCGGGTGTTCCAGCGTCGGCGGGCTCCGAGAACCAGGCAAACTGAATCTCTCCGCGATCACGATAGGCGTTGGTGAGCCATGCCCGACTCACAAGGCTGCAGAGATTCCGATAGCCCTGCGAATTCTGGGCAAGCAACAAGACACGTTGCGGCTGGTCACGTTCTTCCTCGGGGGTTACCCAGGCATCCACCCCGAGCAAGGGCTTTACCCCGCTGGCCCGGGCCGCCTTATAAAACTTGATAAAGCCAAAGGTGTTTCCAAGGTCTGTGAGGGCCAAGGCAGGCTGGCCATCGGCCGCAGCCTGCTCGACGGCGGCCTCGAGGCGAGTAATGCCATCAACGATCGAGTACTCGGAATGCAGGCGCAAATGGACGAAAGACATCTGCGCATTTTCGCATTGATTGCGGCCCTGAGCAGGCCGTTGGTGCCGGAGGCGGGACTCGAACCCGCACACCCTCGCGGGCGCCGGATTTTGAGTCCGGTGCGTCTACCAATTCCACCACTCCGGCAATAGATGAGCGGCTTGAAACGTTGGTCGGTAGTATAGCGCCCATGCTCGAACTCCACGGCGTAACGCTCTGGCGCGGTGACCGTGCCGTATTTCGGAATCTGTCACTCACCATCAAGGGCCCGAAGACCGGCCTGATCGGGTCGAATGGGTCGGGAAAGAGTTCTCTGCTGCGGCTGCTGCAGGGCCTCATTCTGCCCGAGCCAGGGGGGCGTATCCTGGTCTGCGGGCCCGACGGGGCGGCCCTACCTGCTCCGCGCTACGGGCTGGTCTTTCAGAACCCCGATCACCAGATCCTCTTTCCTACCGTCATGGAGGAACTCTGCTTCGGTCTGTTAGAGCAAGGATTTTCACAGGAGCAGGCAGAGGCAGCGGCCCACCACGTTGCCTCGCTGCACAACGCCCAAGACCTTCTCGGCCTGGCAACCCACGAGCTGTCCGAGGGACAGAAGCAGCGGGTCTGCATTCTCTCGGTGCTTACGGATCAGCCCGATATCCTCTTACTCGACGAGCCCTTTGCAAGCCTTGATCGGCAGACGACAAGACAGATGATGGACTGGCTGCTGGGTCTTGCCCAGCCTCTCGTCATGGCGAGCCACAGCCTTGAGATTCTTGAAGAATTCGATGAGGTGGTCTGGTTAGAAGACGGGCTGGTGTTCGCACAAGGACAGCCCTCGGCGGTGATTTCCGCCTACCGGGCGCGCTATCCCTAGTCAGGGGTCCCAAGTCGGGCAGACAAGAACATGGCATCTCCATAGCTGAAGAACCGATACCTCTGGGCAATTGCATGGCGGTAGGCACCGCGAATCGTCTGAAAGCCGGCAAATGCGCTTACAAGCATAAGGAGTGTTGACTTGGGAAGGTGAAAATTGGTCAGAAGCGCATCCACCATCCGAAACCGATAGCCCGGCGTAATGAAGAGGTCGGTCTCCCAATGCCCATAGAGTGGCATTCCCTGCTCGGCCCGGGCGGCAGCCGACTCGAGTGTCCGCAGGCTGGTGGTTCCGACCGCCACAATCCGCCCACCCCGAGACCGTGTACGGGTCAATGCCTCGGCCGTCTCTGTGGACAGACTGCACCATTCTGCATGCATCTGATGGGATGCGAGGTCTTCGTGCCGAACCGGCGCAAAGGTACCGCTTCCCACATGAAGGGTCAGGTCTGCCCGCGATACGCCGCGCTGCGCGAGCGCCCGAAGAAAATCCTGGTCAAAGTGTAGCCCTGCAGTCGGGGCAGCCACGGAGCCCGCATGTCGGGCATAGACAGTCTGGTAACGATCCAGATCCTCTGCGCCTGGGGTGTGGTCAATATACGGTGGCAGCGGCAGCTGCCCGAAGGCATCGAGGTGGTCGAGCACCGGACCCGCAAATTTCAAAAGAAATCGATCATCTGCCGCCGGACCACGTCCCAAGAGAACAACCTCTTCGCAGAGCGCCCCTTCGGCCCGCACCCCACGCGGAGACAGCAGCCTGAGCCGTGTTCCCGCTGCAGGCTTCTTACTCGCGCGCAGCAGGGCCGTAGCCGAGTCCGTGCCCGTAATGCGCTCGACAAGCAGTTCTACCTGACCGCCGGTGGGCTTTACGGCATAGAGACGCGCCGGAATCACTTTGGAATTGTTAAACACCAGCAGATCCTCTGGCCCTAAGAGCTGCAATAGATCTGTAAATTGCCGATCCAGCAGGGCGCCATCTGGCGCAATCTGCAGCAGGCGACTAGCGGTGCGTCTTTCAGCAGGCCGCTGGGCAATCAGTTCCGCAGGCAGATCAAAATCAAAATCAGAAAGGCGATAAGAAGACACAGTCGTCTGGACAAGGGAGGGCAAAGGGCCTAGATTGTGGCACGCCTATGTTGAGCCTCTATCTAAGCCAGACCAGCTGGCTGCATCGCCTGCCCGCAGGGCTGAAACTCTTCGCGTTGGTCTTCGCCTCCGTCCTGCTGCTGCCCACCACACACCTGGGTATGCTCGCCACGGGGCTGGGGCTATCCCTTCTCGCCTACCTGAGTCTCGGCGCCGCCGGTAGAAGGCGTCTGGTGTCGGTCGCCAAGACACTCGGGCCCATGGTTGCCGTGCTTGCCGCCATGCAGTGGCTATCCCTCATCCTGACTCTGGGCTATGCCCAGGGCGGCGTCGAAGGCTTACGGGCTGCGACAGTCACGGTCGGCAGACTCGCCACCCTGATTCTTCTGGCCGATCTGGTAACACTATCCACCCCGACCCAGGCGCTACTGCGCGCCATTGATCCAGTCTTGCGGCCTCTTCAGGCCATTGGCCTTCCGGCAAAAAAAATTCAGCTCGCTATTGGGCTAATGCTGCGGTGGGTTAGCCTGATTCAGGCCCAGTGGTCTGGCACACGAATGGCTTTTCAGGCCCGCGGGTGCCTACGACCCCGAACCCGCCTCATCGGGCCTGTCATTACGGGAGCCAGTCGATCAGGGCATCGGCTCGCCGATGCCCTCGCGGCACGTCAGGCCTCTACTCGATCCCCCGCGCCCGATCAAGGGCAAACTGCGTCTTCCAGCCAGCAAAACGCCCCTCGGCAATCGCCTCACGCATCTCCGCCATGATTCGAAGATAAAACCCCAGGTTATGAAGACTTGCGAGCGCCGCCCCGAGCATCTCGTCAATCCGTTGAAGGTGATGTAAGTAGCTGCGGGTAAAAGGCGGGCGCTGATCGCCATGGCTCGACGGGTTGCAGACGGGGCACGTGCAGGTGGGGTCAATCGGCTGCAGGTCCTCTTTGAAACGTGCGTTGCGAATCTTCAGGTCGCCAAAGCGGGTGAAGAGCCAGCCGTTTCGCCCGTTGCGGCTTGGCATGACGCAATCAAAGAGATCAACGCCCTGCGAGACGCCTGCCACCAGATCTTCGGGGGTTCCCACCCCCATCAGGTAACGGGGTTTGGACTGCGGCATCTTAGGCGTGAGATGGGCAAGTATCCGCAACATATCTTCTTTAGGCTCCCCCACCGAGAGCCCACCAATCGCATAGCCTTCAAAGCCGATCTCTGTAAGCCGCGCCAGGGATGCGTCGCGCAAGTCTTCAAACATGCCCCCCTGAACGATGCCAAAGAGCGCATTGGCTGCTGTCCCAGTATTCCGCGGGGGGAAGAGATGAGACTGTTCTGTGTCTTCACGGTCGAAGGCGATGCGGCTTCGGGCAGCCCAACGCAGCGAGAGCTCCATGCTCTTGGCCGCCTCTTCTCGGGTAGAGGGATACGGCGTGCACTCATCAAAGACCATGGCGATATCCGAATTCAGTACCCGCTGAATCTGCATCGAGACCTCAGGAGAGAGAAAGAGGCGGTCCCCATTCACCGGGGACTGAAAGGCCACACCGTCTTCGGAGATCTTCCTTAAGTCACCCAGAGACCAGACCTGAAAGCCCCCCGAATCGGTGAGCATTGGGCCATCCCAATTGACAAAACGGTGCAGCCCTCCGTGCCGCGCAACAATTTCCAGCCCGGGCCGCAGCCAGAGATGGAAGGTGTTTCCGAGCACGATCCGCGCCCCAATACGGGCGAGCATTTCGGGGGGCACCCCTTTGACCGCACCGTAGGTGCCCACTGGCATAAAAATCGGGGTATCGACCGCCCCATGGTTGAGCCACAGCCGTCCACGCCGCGCCAAGCCCTCTTGGGCAACTAGTTCAAATCCTGTCATGGACGCTAGCCTACCTTATATATACTTAGGCACTTGTCTGTTCTACTCGCCCCCCACGAAGGAGCCCTTCTGTGCTGATTTCCCCTGCCTACGCTCAGGCCGCCGCCGGTGGCCAAGACTCTCTTATTGGCTTTCTCCCCCTTATCCTCATGTTTGTGGTGCTGTATCTGCTGATGATCAGGCCACAAATGAAGCGGGCGAAAGAACATAAGCAGCTGGTTGAGGGCCTAGAAAAAGGCGACGAGATCGTTACCGCTGCGGGCATGGTCGGAAAGGTCACCGACGTCGACGAGTCGTATATCACTGTCGAGGTGGGCCAAGGTGACAAGCCCGTTCAGATTGTGATGCAGCGCCAGGCGGTTCAGACATTGCTGCCGAAGGGCACCATCAAGACCATCACCTAAGCCACCGGCACGCCCCCCGATGAACCGCGTTGCCTGGTGGAGGTTGGTGCTCATGGCGCTGGCCCTGAGCTTCGGTCTGCTCTATACCCTGCCGAATTTCTTTGGCGAAAAACCCGCTGTCCAAGTCTCCACAGCCAAGGCCACGCTCAAGGTTGAGCAGGCCGTTGTCCAACGCATCGAGGTGGCACTCTCTGAGGCCGGGGTCAGTCATGAGGGTATCTCCTTTGAGACTGCACCCACGGGGAATACGGTTCGGACACGATTCGCCAACACCGACCTGCAGCTCAAGGCCCGGGAGGTTATCGAGTCGGCCTTAAATAAAGAGCGCAGCGACTATGTGGTTGCCTTGAACCTTGTCTCGGCGACCCCCGCATGGCTCGCTCAGATGAATGCCTTGCCGATGTATCTGGGCCTCGACCTCCGCGGCGGGGTCCACTTTATGCTGCAGGTCGATATGGCTGCGGCCCTCTCCAAGCGGCTCGATGCCCTACAGGGAGATGCCCGTACCCTGCTGCGCGAAAAGCGTATTCGGCACGCAGGCATCTCTCGCGGACGGGACAGCATCGAGATTCGTTTCGGATCGGAGGACCAGCGGGGGATCGCCCTGCCCGTTTTAGCGGACCAGCTGGTAGAGCTCGACTGGCAAGAAGTACGCCTGGGCGATGCCGTGGGTCTGGTCGGTCGGTTCAAGCCTGCAACCGCCACACGTATTCAGGAATTTGCCCTCAAGCAGAACATTACGACGCTGAGCAACCGAATTAATGAGCTTGGGGTCGCGGAACCCATCGTCCAGCAGCAAGGCGCAGACCGCATCGTGGTGCAGCTCCCAGGGGTGCAGGACACCGCCAAGGCCAAAGACATTCTTGGAAGAACCGCGACACTCGAAATCCGAATGGTCGAAGACGGGATAGAGGCCGCTCAGGCCCTGACAGAAGGGCGGGTACCCCCCGGACTAGAGGTCTACACCGAACGTGGGGGTGCGCCGCTGCTGCTTCGCAAAGAAGTCGTTCTTACAGGCGCCAACCTGACTGATGCCCAGGCAGGGTTTGACGCACAGAATCCACTCGAGCCCGCGGTGCACCTCACCCTCGACGCTAAGGGTGCCCGCGTATTTCGCGATGTCACCCGGGAGAGTATTGGAAAACGTATGGCCATTCTCCTGATCGAGAAAGGACAGGGAGAGGTGATCACCGCGCCGGTGATTCGCAGCGAAATCCCCGGGGGACGAGTTCAGATCTCTGGCCGCATGACCACAGTTGAGGCCGCCGATACCGCGCTGCTGCTGCGGGCAGGCTCCCTGGCGGCGCCAATGGAGATTATTGAAGAACGACTCATTGGCCCGAGTCTTGGCGCAGACAATATTGCCCAGGGATTTAGCGCTACCACCTGGGGTTTTGTGGTCATTGCTGTCTTCATGGCGGTGTACTACACCCTTTTTGGTGTCATCTCGGTTCTGGCGCTCTGCCTAAACCTTCTCCTGCTTTTTGCCTTGTTGTCGATTCTGCAGGCGACCCTCACCCTGCCGGGTATTGCAGCTATTGCCTTAACACTCGGCATGGCCATCGATGCCAATGTACTTATCAATGAGCGCGTTCGAGAAGAAATTCGGTCCGGGGCAAGTCCGCAGGTCGCCATTGCCACAGGCTACGACAAGGCCTGGGCCACGATTCTTGATTCCAACATCACCACCCTCATCGCGGGCATCGCGCTGCTAGCCTTTGGATCAGGACCAGTACGAGGATTTGCCGTGGTACATGTCCTGGGAATCTTGACGAGCATGTTCTCGGCCGTCTTCTTCAGTCGGGGGCTGGTGAACCTCTGGTATGGCAGCCGCAAACGCCTCGGCAGACTCGCGATCGGATAAGCGCTATGGAATTTTTTCGTCTAGAGAAGACCATCCGCTTCATGCGGCATGCAAAGTTGCTCAACGTCATATCGGGGCTCCTCTTCATCGCAGCCGTAGGGTTTATCGCATGGAGAGGGCTTGCATTCTCGATTGAGTTTACGGGCGGCACCGTCATGGAGGTCTCCTACGGGCAGGCGGCCCCATTGCAGCAGGTACGCGATACCGTCCAGGGAATGGGCTATCCCGATGCCCAGGTTCAAAACTTTGGCAGTGCCCGAGATCTGCTGATTCGGCTCCCCCTACGGGGCGAGGCAAGTAATGACCAGGCGCAAGAGGTCTTTAAGGCAATTGTCGAAATTGATCCCTCCGCCGCCCCGGAATTACGGAGGGTGGAGTTTGTAGGGCCGCAGATTGGGTCAGAGCTTGCCACTGATGGCCTAATCGCCCTGATATTTGTCATCGTTGGCATCATGATCTACCTGGCCGTGCGGTTTGAGTGGAAATTTGCGCTGGCTGCGATCGTCGCCAACCTCCATGATGTGGTGATTATCCTAGGCTTCTTTGCCGCTTTTCAGTGGGAGTTCTCACTCTCGGTCTTGGCTGCAACCCTTGCGGTGCTGGGGTATTCAGTGAACGAATCGGTGGTTGTGGCAGACCGCATTCGGGAGAACTTCCGGCGGATGCGAAAGGCCTCTGTTGAGGAGGTGATCGACAATGCCATCACCCGTACGATGAGCAGAACTATCATCACCCATGGGACAACCGAGACCATGGTCTTGGCAATGCTTATTTTCGGAGGCCCTGCCCTGCATTACTTTGCCGTCGCACTAACCATCGGCATTGTCTTTGGCATTTACAGCTCAATCTTCGTGATGTCACCGATCACTATGTGGCTTGGTATTAAGCGCGAAGACCTCGTTAAGCCCGTAAAGCCCAAAGAAGAAGTCCTCTCGCCTTGAGGTGAGGCCATGACCGGGTCAGTACCGAACGGCACGCCGGGCCTACAGTTTCTGCTTCGTCTCACCTCGCCGACGATGCCCCTTGGTGGGTTTAGCTATTCCACTGGTCTTGAAGCCGCCGTAGAGGCAGGCCTTCTCAAGACCGAGCACGATGTAGGCGAGTGGATGAATCACGGTATTTCGGTTCACCTGTCGGCCTGTGAAGGCCCACTATGGCTACTTCTTTTCAAGGCCATCACGGGTGTTGCCCCTGATACGGCTGCGCACTGGAACAGCTGGTACTGGGCCAGTCGTGATACGGTTGAATTGCGACAAGAGACCCAGCAGATGGGTTGGGCCCTCAAGCAGGTTGCCCTGAATCAAGACTGGGGTTCGCCACAACAGCGCACCCTCTTAGAGAGATTGCTTCCAGAAACATTTTTAGGGATGCATGCCTACGCCGCCGCCACCCACCGAGTACGCCCCCGCGATGGCCTGCTCGCCTTCTTTTACGCCTGGGTGGAAAATCAGACGCTGGCTGCAATAAAGACTGTTCCCCTGGGGCAGTCTGCCGGGCAGCGGCTCCTCGCCCAATCTGAGACGTGGATTGCTGAAGCACTGCAGCAGGCTCAATACCGTGCCAGCCTCACCCCTCCAGAGATCCAGAGTTCCTCCGTTCAACTCTCTATCCTCAGTAGCCGCCACGAGACACAATACTCGCGGCTTTTTCGATCATGACCCCCTATGCCTGCGGGCCGCTTTAGGAGACTATCGTGCGTACTAAGTCTTACCCTCCCCTCCGCGTTGGTGTCGGTGGCCCTGTTGGATCAGGCAAGACCACTCTACTGGAGATGCTCTGCAAGGCAATGCGTGACCGCCATGACCTGGTCGCTATTACCAACGACATCTACACCAAAGAGGACCAGCGGCTGCTCACCCTCTCGGGCGCTCTTCCCCCCGAACGTATTCTTGGGGTCGAAACCGGAGGCTGTCCGCATACGGCGATACGCGAGGATGCGTCGATCAACCTAGAGGCAGTCGATCGTATGGCCCAGCGGTTCCCCAATGTTGATCTCATCTTCATTGAGTCTGGCGGAGACAATCTGGCGGCCACCTTCAGCCCCGAGTTGTCCGACTTCACAATTTATGTGATCGATGTCGCGGGCGGCGAGAAAATCCCACGGAAGGGGGGGCCGGGCATTACCCGGTCAGACCTTCTCGTTATCAACAAGATCGACCTGGCACCGCTCGTGGGAGCACGGCTTGAGGTCATGGCCGAAGATACCGACCGTATGCGACCCGGCCGGCCCTGGGTAATGTGCAACCTGAAGTCAGGGGTGGGACTCGATCGAGTGATACAGGAAATAGAGTCGCAACTCTTTCATTAGACGGCGATACAGGCGATACAGGTCTAATTAGCGGGGGCCAGATTCTGTAAGAAGGTATTCCTGCACCAGACTCTCCCAGACAACCTCAAGCTCATAGCCACTGGAGCTAGCAAGTCCCTCGAGATCAGGAAAGAGCGTGGCATAGGTGATGTTCATACGATAGAGCGATTGCATCGCCTGCGCCCGCAGGCTAAAGGGCAGGACATACTTCACCAGCATCGCATCGCCCTGCTCATAGCTTTCAAGAAGCGCTCCGAGCGTCTTCTGAATCTGTCCGGGCATGACAAAAAGACCAGACTGAGAGACAAGACGACGATCCATCTCTAAGGGCTCGCCAACCCAGACCACCGGGTAGGTATTCTTCAGAAAAAACCGTTCGTAATTGCCCTGAATACGCGGGTCAATGGTCTCGCGTGTCAGACTTGGATCGAATCGCGGCGCTGCCGACCAGAACAGAGGCGTATTCAGGCCATAGACGGCAGAATCACCCTGCGTATTTTCCAAGGCGAAAAAGGCTGCCACATAGGGGGACTTGGTAAAGTCCAGAAGTCGCGTAGGCGCGCCATGATGCTGCATCAGTGCCAGCGACCGAAGATCGTCTGAAAGGCCGCTGCTGTCAGAGAGATAGTTGTGGGCCTTACGACGGAAGACACGCAAGGCCCTCGACTCTCTTAGAGGCCAGAGCACCGGGTCGGGGCAATAGGCCGACAGGCGGCGGGCGATGGCCGTCATTAAGGGCCACTGTGCCGAGACCTCACCCCTGAAGGCCCAGCCTGTCAGGGCGTCGGTCTTTTCAACAAAATCCTCCCAATCCGACACCTGCACAACCCGCATAGAGGCCTTCGACGCGTTAGACGTTAAACAATGATTCCTGCCTTTTGAGAACGAAGAAATCTTACCGCAGACAAGACCGTCAGGGCCGATGTCTTGGGATTATCAGCGAGAGGTGCCACCTCAAGCCCAACCCGCATTGACCCAAAAACCCCAGTTGCTTCGAACTCATGCATATTCAGGGCGATCGTAGGATCGGCTACGAGTGTAACCTCGGTGCGATCTAGGCCAAGACCAGCAAGCGCAATGGTTGCCGCTACATTGGCATTCTTGGGAAATAGCCGACAGGCCTCCCGAGCAGACCCAACAAAAAAAGTCTGTGGCGCTTGTAATGAGGCGAGCGCTAACTGCTGCTCTGCCGGGGTTCCAAGCCAGGCCTTGGCAGGTTTTCTGCCGGTATAGACCACGCGATGAAGCCCCGCTGCCCGGGCTGCAGAAAGCGCATCCACCCCACCAAGAGCCCCCGACAAGAGGTGCAACCGGGCCTGGCCATGCACCGCGGCCTCATTGAGTTGGTCGAGCAAGCCAGCGTCCGAAAGCGCCCCTGTGGAGACCATCGCCACTTCTACCCCACGGGCCAGCGCTGGCAAAACATGGCTACGCACGGCTTCATGGCCTGCGCATTCAAACAGAAGCGTGGCTGACTGGGGAACCGCGTCAGTAACGGTAATCCCTGGATCTACCTGGCTACGAACGCGGTCTTGCTGATCGGGCCGAACTACTATGGTCTGAAGCCAGGGAGACTCTGTATTGCTAGGATAAGCCCGCAATACCGCACGGCCAATTGCCCCGTACCCCAGAAGTGCTATGTGGGGACGGTACACGGCTAGGCAACCGACAGGACCCGTTCGTGGTACACCGCCCTGCAGTCCATCTCATACTCAAGGTGCTGCACCGGAGGGCGGTTAAAGTGCCAAGTCAGTCCGTGGCCCAGGACGCCAGTGGGCGAGAACTGCTCGGCAAGAAGACGATGGAAATCATGCACGGTATAAATCTGTGTCGCTGTGACCATAGGCCAGTCAAAGCCCAAGCACTGCATACGCCGACGCATCTCCCCAATCACAAATTCCATCTTCGCCCGAAGCCCTGAGTCAGACAGGTCGCCCAAGGCAACCGTGGCCTCCTTGTAGGTAGCCCGACCCTCTGGAGCCTCCCCACTTCCCGCGATCACAAATGAGGCGGAGGCATCGGCGGACGCTGGCACGGTGTAGGAAAAAGCGTGCAGGCTCGGCTGAGACGGCGGGGAAATCTCTGGGCAGACATTGCTCCTCGCGATAGGGTTGATACCCTCGCGAATAATTCCCCAGTCTTTCAGGCGACCTGTATAGATCTCATTAAATGCACGAAAGCCCTCTTCAGTAAAAGGCGCAGGAGAGCGAAGTTCGCAGGCGCAGAATGCGGTAATGGGTCTGCTTAACGATTTAAGATGGGCTTCTAGAAGATCGAATCCTCGTGCAAGGGCTACCGGCTGACTAAACACTACGCGATGAATTTCATGGCCTGGCTCTGCAGCGACACCTGCCGAATACTGTGATACCCCCGGTATATACCGATACCCCCCTGCTGCAAAAACCTGCGTAGACATTCACTCTCCCCCTTTGTTATGCCAATTCACCGAGATAGGCCGACCGAATAGAGGGGTCAGCCAGAAGCTCGGCGCTCGGACCTTGCCGAACGATGCGGCCCTGATCCATGACCAGACTAGTCTGAGAAACCTCTAATGCGGTGACCACATCCTGTTCAACCACAAAGATCGACAGGCCTTCCTTATTCAGAGCGATGAGAGATTCTATTAACTGTTCCACCAAGACGGGTGCAAGTCCAAGGGAGAGTTCATCGATCATGAGTAGGCGTGGCGCACTCATAAGCCCGCGACCAATAGCACACATCTGTTGCTCGCCCCCGGAGAGGGTTGCCGCCGCCTGTCTACGTCGCTCATAGAGCTTTGGAAAAATCTGGTAGACACGGTCCATATCCCGACTGAGCTCGGTGCGGCTAGACCGCACTCGAGAATAGGCCCCCATCAAGAGATTCTCTTCGATGGTCATCGCGCCAAACAGACGCCGCCCTTCCGGAACATGGGCAAGCCCTCGGTCAAGAATCGTTGCCGGCGCGCACCCCCCGATCGGCGTGCCATCAAAAATAATTTCGCCTTCAGTTGGGGTAATCAGGCCCGAGAGGGTGCGCATAAGGGTCGATTTCCCTGCCCCATTAGAGCCAATCAGCGCGGTGATCTGGCCACGAGGAATGGAAAACTCCACCCCCCAAAGGACATTGATTTCCCCATAGCCCGCACGGAGTGACCGGACGGACAGAAACTCTGCGTCCTGGCTCATGACCGACCTCCCCCCTCAGCCTGCTCAATATGGACGCGGGCCGCATCGGAGTAACGCTTACCTAGATAGGCCTCTACCACCTTAGGGTCATGCACGACCTCCTTCGGACTACCTTCGGAAATCAGCCGGCCGTTATGTAAGACCACGATCCTGCTACAGACCGTTACCACTACCTTCATCAGGTGCTCAATTAAAACAATGGTCGTCCCAAGGGCAGCGATCTGACGAATCAGTGCCATAGCCTGCTCAACTTCTGCGGAATTCAGCCCCGCATTTACCTCATCGAGAAATAAAAGCCTAGGACGCATCGCCAGAGCCTTTGCGAGCTCGAGCCGCTTACGCATTGCTAAGGTAAGGCTCGCTGCAGGCTGAGCAGCCTGGGAAGAGAGCCCCACAAAATCTAGTTGCGCCTGGGCATAGTCTCGTGCCTGGGCCACCGAGCTTCCTGACTGGGAGAAAAGTGCGGCAGCAGAGACGTTGTCCAACACACTTAGCTCTGGAAACGGCTGAACAATCTGGAAGGTACGGGCAAGACCAATCCGTGCGGTCTGATAAGGCTTGAGCCGAGAGATATCTCTGCCCTGAAACACCACACGCCCCGAGGAGGCCGGATGGACGCCTGTGATGACATTAACAAGGGTGGTCTTGCCTGCGCCGTTTGGCCCAATGAGCCCGAGCACCTCTCCTGGTCCGATCGACAACGAGACATCGTCAAGGGCCTGAAGACCACCAAACTGTCTACTCACAGACTCTAGGCGCATAAGCTCAGTCACGATCTGCACCCCTCTGACGGAGTCGCTTCCAGAGTCGTGTATCGGCAAACGAAGTAACACCCTTAGGCAGGAAGAGCAGCAGCACCACGATTAAGAGCCCCAAGACGCCAGTATGAATCTGGAGAAGGTTTCGCCAGACAAGCTCTTCAATGCCCAAGAAGAGGAAGGCGCCAATAACCGCACCAAGCGTTGACCCAAGGCCTCCGAGCAAGGCCATAACGATGGGCTTTACCGAATAGAGGATGTCGTAGACATCGGGGGGCTCAATGTAATGCACCCAGCCCGCATAGAGCACACCTGCCATAGCTACAAAGACGCCCGAGAGGGCGAACGCGAGGCTCTTGTACAAGGTGGCATTCACCCCGATCATGTCGGCCGCTGATTCATTCTGGCGGATGCAACGCAGACCAAAACCCAGCTTCGAGCGCTCAACCACCACCACCACAATCAGGGTCAACACCAAAAGAGCCCACATGGCAAAAAAGAAAAACCGCGCCTCGCCTTCGACACTCGTGACCACAGAGGAGAGGGGAATATTCAGGCCCATGCCACCGCCGGTGAGATCGGTAGCTGCATTGGTGAGTTCTCGCAGTACCTCGGCCACCGCAAGACTGGCGATCGCAAAATAATGGCCTCGTAGTCGTAAGAGAATTGCCCCGAGCACAACAGCCGCGATAAAGGCCATCGCCCCCGCAGCCGCAACAGCGGTGAGAAGCCCGGCACCCGCGGCAAGTAACACCCCTCCTGCATAGGCCCCAAAGCCAAAAAAGGCGGCGGTCGCAAAAGACGGATAGCCCGCCATGCCACCAATGACATTCCACGAGACAGCCAAAATGGCATACATGCTTGCAAAGGTGCCGATCCTCAAGGCATAGGGCCCCCCGACCAGGGGCAGCGTGGACAACGCCGCCACCAGCACAACCAGCACGATAAGGCTATTGCGCGTCATTCGTAGCCCTTCTTACCCAGGAGGCCGTGTGGCCGGAAGATGAGAAAGACAATGAGGAGGGCAAAGGAGAGGGTGACCGAGTGCTCGGGCCCAAAGACCACTGCCCCGATACTTTCAGTAATACCTAGGAAAAGACCTCCCAGCACCGCCCCAGGCACACTTCCAAGCCCACCAAGTACACAGACAACAAAAGCCTTGCCGAGATAGGCCCCAGCAGAAAGCGGAGAAATCGGAAATATCAACGCAAGCAGCACCCCTGCGCAACCTGCCATTGCAGCGCCCAGACCAAACGCCACCGCATAGATGGTACGAATATTCACGCCCATCAGTAGCGCCGCATCCCGGTCCATACGGACTGCAATGATGGCCCGACCGATACGCGAATGCCGAAGAATAAAATAGAGGGCTAGGGTCAGGACAAGCGCAAGAACCATGGCAAGAAGCCGATCCACCGGAACCACCAGTCCAGAGAAGGCGAGCGTTCCGAGCGGGGGGTCTAAAAGCAGCTTACGGTAGTCGGCACTAAAGGCCAACAGCATGCTGTTGTTGAGAATGAGGTCGAGACCAAAGGTGAGCGTCAGCGTCACCAACACAGGCGCAGCAATGACGCGGTTGAGAATTCCACGCTGTATTAGGTAGCCCACCGCGAAAAAAAGTGGGGCAGCAATAAACAATGTCGTCCAGGGGCTAAGCCCCATTGGACTGTAGGAAATCCAAGCAAGGTAAGAACCTAAAACAATAAACGACCCATGCATGATGTTGATGACATTTAAGACCCCCCAGACCAACGAGAAGCCGGCGGCGATGCAGGCATACAGGCATCCCAAAACCAGTCCGTTGACAAGCACCTGAAGGGCAAACATGGGTCGTTTCTCTTTCGGCTAGACGAACGTGTTTGTTACTTCACGCCGATTCGAAGGTCGCCCTGACGAATCGCCGCTGGGTGGACGACCACAGGCTTAGCGCTCTGAATCTGAAAGACCGGAGGCTCTAGCGATGTGATCTGCCCCGTGGGGCCAAACCGCACAGGGCCCCAGAAGGTCGTGACATTTAGGCTCGCCAGAGCATCGCGCACCTTCTGTCGATCAATACTTCCGGCCTTCTCGATAGCAATTTGGAAGAGTGCGCCAGAGACCGAAGCAGAGGCGTGGGCGTAGTCGGGGTCTGCCTTGTAAGCCTCCCTAAAGAGCTTCACATAGTTTTCAGTGGCCCCAAAAATATCGGTGCCCTTGTATCGAACAGCGGGATGCCACCAGGCGGCGCTACTGATGTTCTCTGCACCCTTTCCTGCGGCATCAATAAATTCCTGATACGCCGGGGCCGCAATCATGGTTACCACTGGGGCCTCAATCCGCTGATCGGCCATCTGCTTACGCACAAGAACCAGGTCATTGGTGTAGCCGGTTGCAAAGATCCACTGTGGATTGGCGGCCTTAAGCTGGGCCAGGGCTGCAGAATGGTCGAGGGTATTAATCGCATACTTCTCAAAGAACACCACCTCAAGCCCACGGGCCTTGGCTGACTTCTCCATCTCTTGGGCAATCGCCAGAGGGAAAAGATCATTACGGGCAAGGATGGCAACCCGCTTCACGTCGGGAGACTTCTGTCGAATGATGTCCGCCAGAGGATTGGTTAGGGTCTCGTTGGGCGTAAATGTGCCAAACAAGAACTTATACCCCTGGTCGTAGACCTGCGAGGAAGAGGCGGTTGCCGCAATCATCGGAACGCCATAGCGCTCTGCCACCGTACTGGCGGCCTTCGCCGCACCAGAGCCAAACGGGGCAAATACAAACTGAACCTGGTCCTGGGTAATCAAGCGCTCCGTGGCCTGAACGGCGCGCGGGGTGTTCGACTGGTAATCGGTGTAGACAATCTCAACCTTCATTTTCTTACCACCCACCGAGATACCACCGGCCTGATTTACCTGCTTGGCCCAGAGGTCGTACCCCTGCTGCTGCTTCAGGGCCTCAGGGGCCAACGGACCCGTGATAGGGAGAGGTGCCCCAAACTTGATCACATCCTGGGCATAGACGGGGCTTGAGAGTAAGACACCTGATGCTGCGGCGACAGCCGCGGAGAACCTTAGAAACGCCCTGCGACCGCGGCTCTCGTAGTGGGAAGCCCCCACCGCTTTCTTGTTTTCCATATCCGCCTCCTTAGAAGATTGCCAATTCAGAGAGAAAACATATCTACCAGCCGAGTGTATCTAGACGGACAGACATCGGGAATTCTATATACTTGTGTCCAGCGTTCTACTTTTGTGAACACAATTTTTAAGATGCTCCAGCCCCACGTTCTTCGACACTTCGCAGAGGTTGCCCGCTCTGGGTCACTTAGGGTTACTGCCGATCAACAAGAGATCGCACCCAGTGCGCTCAGTCGGCAGATCAATCAGCTCGAAAAATTTCTCGACACCAAGCTGTTTATTCGGTCTGCAAAAGGCATGCACCTGACTGAAGTCGGCAAGGAGCTCTGTATCTACATCGAAGAGAACAACAAAAACATCGACGCACTACTGCAGCGCATTGAGGACATTGATGAGTTACGCCACGGAGCAGTGCGAATCGCCTCTGTAGAGGGTGCCACCATCAGTTTTCTGCCAGATCTCATGGCCCACTTCTCAGAGCAGTTTCCGGGTATTAGGTTTGAGGTCGTAGTCGGAGGGTCTAACGATGTGGCCGACCGAGTAGGCAGCGGGGACAGCGAAATTGGCATTGCCTTTAACTGCCCATCGCGCGACGATCTGGTCTTAAAGGCCCGTATTCCACAGCCGTTGCACCTTGTGGGACACCGGCATCATCCGGCACTCCAGAGAAACATGGCTGCCTTTGACCACCTTGCAGGTCTGCGACTCGCCCTTCCCACCCGCCAATTTGGCATTCGCCGGCTAATTGAGCAGGCCCTTCGTGCGCACCGGGTCGAGGGCCATATCGCCTTCGAATCAGATTCACTCTTGCTCATCAAACAGATCGTTGCACAGACCGATATGGTGACCTGCTTACCGGAGATTGTGTTCGAGCGTGAGGTGAGTAACAACAGGCTAGCCGCCTGCCCAATTGCCGATCGACTCTGCAGTGCAGCCAGTATTGATATTGTGACCCCGCATGGGCGGGCGCTCTCTGGTGCCGCCCGCCAGTTTCTGAATATCCTGACCGAAACGGCCCGAGAAAAAATTAGCCGCCAGTCGGAGAAACCTGCATTCTCCGAGGACTAAGCCGCTTACTGGCCCTCAAGATGTGCCTGGAAGGCGGCCTGGGCCAAGGCATAGTCCTCCTTAAAGGTGGTGTCATGCCCGTGCTGGTGACCGCCTCCATAGGCGCCTGTCTCGGGCTCAAATGGCGCAGAGACCAGCCGAGGCGCCACGCCAAGATTACCCAGCATATCTGCGAGTACAGGGTCATAAGGCAACTGCAGAAAATCCTCTCGTAGCTCGAGCCGTACATGCCGGTTTCCGAGGTGATAGGCACAGCGCATCCGCTGGAATGCCGTGCCCTCCACGCGCAGTAAAGACTCATCGGCTGAGACCACCTCGATTGACTGCCCCGAATCATCCAACAAAAGACAGCCACCCCGAAGCACTGTGCCACGCGGTAGTAGCACCCCCACCTCTTCACCGCTGGTCATGAGACGGGCCTTAAACCGACTCCGACTCCGGGTGTCGAAGTCGAGAAAAAGGCAGTCAAATGGCGCTGCCTGCGGCGCGGAAGACAGACGAAATACACGCAAAATAACGGCGCCTGTTAGAACAGAAAGTATCGTTGGGCCATCGGCAACACCGTAGCGGGTTCGCAGCGAAGGTGTTCGCCGTCCGCGATCACTTCGTAAGTCTGAGGGTCTACAGAAATCTCTGGCTGCCAGTTGTTATGGATCATATCGGCCTTCTTTACCGACCGACACTGCTCAACCGGCAGGAGCGTCTTCTGCAGGCCAAGTCGATCAAGATCACCGGACCTGGTGGCAGACTGCGAGACAAAGGTCACCGATGTCTGTAACCCCCGCCCAAAGGCACCAAACATCGGTCGGTAGTGAACCGGCTGTGGGGTGGGAATTGAGGCATTCGCATCGCCCATAAGAGCCCATGCAATCATTCCCCCCTTCAATACAAGACTCGGCTTGACGCCAAAGTGAGAGGGCCTCCAAAGTACAAGGTCGGCAAGCTTGCCATTCTCGATTGACCCTACATGCCGCGCAATGCCGTGGCTAATCGCAGGATTGATGGTGTACTTAGCCACATACCGCTTCACCCTGGCATTGTCAGAAGTCGCCGGGTCCGTTGCGAGGCTTCCCCTCTGCACGCGCATCTTGTGGGCAGTCTGCCATGTGCGAAGAATGACCTCACCCACGCGGCCCATAGCCTGCGAATCCGACGACATCATCGAGAAGGCCCCAAGGTCATGCAAGATATCTTCAGCAGCAATCGTTTCACGCCGAATACGGCTCTCTGCGAATGCAATATCCTCTGCAATGCTGGCATCGAGGTGATGGCAGACCATCAACATATCGAGATGCTCATCAATCGTGTTGACGGTATAGGGCATGGTCGGATTAGTTGAAGAGGGCAAGACATTGGGCAGACCCGCGGCCTTAATAATGTCAGGGGCATGGCCGCCCCCCGCCCCTTCGGTGTGATACGTGTGAATCGTACGGCCCTTAAACGCCCGAATCGTGTCCTCTACAAAGCCCGACTCGTTGAGAGTGTCCGTGTGGATTGCCACCTGAATATCCATCTCGTCGGCAACCGATAACGCACAATCAATCGCGGCAGGCGTAGTGCCCCAGTCTTCATGGAGTTTTAGGCCCATCGCTCCGGCACGAATCTGCTCTCTCAAGGGCCCCGGCTGACTAGCATTACCCTTACCAAGAAATCCAAGGTTCATCGGGAATGCCTCGGCTGCCGAGAGCATGCTGTGGATATGCCATGAGCCGGGGGTACAGGTCGTTGCGTAGGTGCCCGTGGCGGGTCCCGTTCCCCCGCCAATCATGGTGGTCACACCGCTTGAGATCGCCTCTTCAATCTGCTGAGGACAGATGAAATGAATATGGGCATCAATACCCCCTGCGGTAAGAATCATGCCCTCTCCGGCAATGATCTCCGTGCCAGGGCCAATCACCAGCGTGACCCCAGGCTGGATATCGGGATTGCCTGCCTTGCCCACGCCAGCGATTCGGCCGTTTTTAATCCCCACATCGGCCTTCACAATACCCCAGTGGTCTATAACAAGGGCATTGGTGATCACGGTATCCATGCTGTCTTTACTCAGACGCTGGCTCTGACCCATACCATCGCGAATCACCTTACCGCCGCCAAATTTCACTTCTTCCCCGTAGCAGGTGAAGTCCTTTTCTACGGTGATCCAGAGGTTGGTGTCTGCAAGGCGTACTCTATCGCCCACCGTGGGCCCGAACATCTCGGCATACGCCTTTCGAGAGATCGTGACCATCGCTAGAGGTCCCCCATGACCCGGCCCTGAAAGCCATAAACGCGACGATTACCAGCCACGGAGACCAGCTCGATAGTCCGCTTCTGCCCCGGTTCGAAACGGACAGCTGTCCCCGCCGCGATATTCAGACGAAATCCCCGTGCTGCTGGTCGGTCGAACGAGAGCGCATCGTTGACCTCAAAAAAATGAAAGTGCGAACCTACCTGCACGGGACGGTCACCCGTATTGAGCACATCAAGCGTTTTTACCTTGCCTCCGACATTGATCTCAATCGGATCACCCACTGTAACCACCTCGCCCGGAATCATTCGTTGTCACTCCTGTGCACAGAGGTCTTACGCCTGACCGCTTTGCGCATGGCACGGACCATACCTACGATGACAGCAACAAAGAGCCCTGCCATGAGCAGATGGTCCCAACCCGCGAGGGGCGCAACGAAGGCGGAGAAAAGATCGAGCGTATGGCCTTCATGCGCAATCGCCGGGGAAGACAGAATGCCCAGGCCTACAGTAAGAATCCGAGCATCGGTAAGTGGCCGTGCCTTGTTCATCGAATCTCTCTCCTTTTTTTAAGCGATGGGCTGATGGACCGTGACCAGCTTAGTACCGTCCGGAAAAGTGGCTTCGACCTGTATGTCGGGAAGCATCTCGGGCACACCTTCCATGACCTCCTCACGAGAGAGCACTTTAGACCCCTCGGTCATGAGTTCTGCAACCGACTTACCATCGCGGGCGCCTTCTAAAATCGCCGCCGTAATAAGTGCGGTAGCCTCGGGAAGATTGAGCTTGAGCCCTCTTGCACGACGGCGTTCCGCCAAGAGCGAAGCGGTAAAAATAAGAAGCTTGTCTTTCTCTCTGGGGGTCAGGTCCATTGCGCGGGTCTCGTTCGCCTTTTTCGAAAAAACATACAGGGGTGGAATGAACAGAATTCTAGTCCTGTCAAAGCAAATTATGATCCTCTAAAGACGGCCTGCAGTAGCAGCAATCAAGGACGCTCGAAGTACGCCCTCCTTCGGTGCGTTTTGTTCAGAAACTCTCATTCGTGCACGTAAATGGGGGGGAGGGTCAGATCCGATCGCAGAGAGAATGCGATACGTCCTCGCCATTCCGCTTAGGCGTTGCACGCCCCCAGAGACTTTTAAGTAGCCCAGATTCTCAGTGGCTCTGCCTGTCTTCCAATGACCCTCGGTCGTAGCCACGCCCAGGCCTGTATCATGGCCTCACGCGCAACGTCGGTCTCTTGCGCGAGTACGCGACATACGATAAGCCCAGAAGGCAGTTGGGTGCAGCCCACCCGAAGATTTTCCGAGAAGGTAAGCTTCTGCACCCAGTCTTCACGGGCGGATTCAGGCAACGTATCGGGTCCATAGGCCCAGAGGGTGCCCACCACCGGGTAGCCCGCAGTCCCCTGAATAGTCGGACGATCCAATACAATCTGATCGGTATATCGGGCAGACTCCTGCCAGTCGAGTGTTCCCCCAATAGAGATCGACTGCTCGGCGCGAACGCCGGACGCACGCCAGTGGTGATCAACCGACTTCAAAGACTGGCGTTGACCAAACTGCATAACCTCCCAGCCAATAAACCGAGCATCCCGGGAGAGCGAGACACAAGAATACATTTGGGCCTGAGACTCATCGAAAAAGAGGTTTTCGCTAGGTAGCCATTCTAGGCATCCATGGTCGGCCACCTCGAGGTGTAATTTCTGAAAGGTGTCGCGCCCATTTGCCTTATACCAACGGGTAGCCCCGGGGGTCGTAAGCAGCGCATGGGCCCCTGAAGCAATACCCACCGAGAGCTGCAGCTGGTCTCCCCCAGCGATCCCAGACGGGGGGTGCAGTACAAAGGCATGGGCGATCTCTGGGCCTTCAGGGTGCAGAATCTTCTGCAGCGTCAATGGCCCATAGCTCTCCCTATGAGTCAACATGGTGACGCCTTGCCTCGGAGAAGAGAAGCGCAGCGAGAGGCGCGCCTCCCAGGGGTCCATTAGTTAGGGAATATCTTAAGTGCCACTAAGGCAACACCTGGTACAAAGACAATCAAGGTAATACGCAAGATATCGGAGGCCACAAAAGGAAGAACGTACTTGAAGATCTCTGTCATCGGTACGGTTCGCGCCATGCTACTAATGATGAAGACGTTCATACCTACCGGCGGTGTGATGAGTCCGATCTCAACCACCATCAGGGCGAGAATGCCAAACCAGATTGCCTTCGACTCCGGGTCAAGGCCCCAGAGGTCGATGCCCATAATCACAGGAAAGAAAATGGGAATCGTCAGCAGAATCATCGAGAGGCTATCCATCACACAGCCCAGAATGAGGTAAATCAGAATAATCACAAAAAGTACGGCAAGGGGCTCTAAGTTCATGCTCACGACCCACTTGGCGAGTTCGACATTCAATCCCGTCAGTGCCAAAAAGACATTGAGTATGTCCGCACCCAAGAGAATGAGAAAGATCATGCCGGTGGCAGAGGCAGCACCGTAGATGCAGTCGAGAAAGCCACGGCCCTTGAGCCCGCCTGTCTTCCACGCCACGAAGGCCGTCGCCAATGTACCGATGGACGCAGCCTCGGTGGGCGTGAAGAGTCCACTATAGATGCCACCAATCACTGCCAAGAAAATGAGCAAGACAGGCCAGGTATCGACTAGCGCACTGAATCGTTCGCCCCAGCCCATCCGTTCGCCGGCAGGGGCGTCCTCTGGGCTTAGCCGCGCGATAATCGCGATCACCAACATATAGCCGATCGCAGCTAGAAGGCCAGGGACGAATGCCGCGAGGAACATCCGCCCGACGTTCTGCTCAGTCATGATGGCGTAAATAACGATCGGGATCGAAGGCGGGATAAGAATCCCCAGCGTCCCCCCCGCAGAGAGTACTGCCGCAGACAGACGCTCAGAATAGTTGTGGGCCTTCATCTCGGGCAGTGCGACCTGCCCCATAGTAGCCGCAGTGGCCAAAGAAGAGCCACAGATGGCCCCGAAGCCGGCACAGGCGGTAACCGCCCCCATCGCCATTCCGCCGCGCAGATGGCCTACCAAGGCATTACCGGCACGAAATAACGACTTAGAGAGCCCCCCATGGGTGGCGAACTGGCCCATCAAGAGAAATAAGGGAACTACGGAGAGATCGTAGATTGAGAACCGCGCATAGGCTGCGGTCTTGAAATAATTCAGCAGCGGGTCAAGTCCGGAGACATAGATATACCCAATAGAACCCGCCATTAGCATGGCGATGCCTATATGAATACGAAGCGCCAAGGCCACCAGTAGCGCCGCCAGCATGACCGCGCCCCATTCGAGCCCAGTCATCGTCCACCTCGACGAAGACGCATCACGGTGATATACAGCGCAACCATACTAAGCAGCGCAAAGGAGGGAACCATAGGCGCGTAACCCCACCAAGTGGGAAGGCCCAGCAGCATCGATGAATCAAAGTTTTTATACAGGTCAATCATGCCAACAGCGAGCCGCCAACTCATGATCGCACCAGCCAGACTCATAAGGAGTCCAGCAATACTGTCGAGCAACAGGTTGAATCCAGGGCGGGCCTTTGCGGTAAAAAAATCAACGATCACATGTCCATTGGCCCAATGGGCGTATGGCAAGGCCATACTCACCGCTATGGCGCACATCATCTGGACCATCTCATAGTCACCAAGGATGGGCTTGGTAAAAACCGCCCGGCCCAAAATACTGGCCAAAGACATGGCGGCCATGCAGAGGAGTACGACCCCGGAGGCCACCGCAAAAAGCTTGCAGAGCCGCGCAAGGAGTCTGCCCAGAAAGTCGTCTGACTCAAACCCCGCAATAGAGAGTTGCTCACTCATAGCGAGTTTTCTTTGGGGCCAGGAGTATCAAACAAAGTGGTATTCAAAACACAAAGAAAAACGAAGAGGGTGTACTAGATACACCCTCTTCCACTCCGATGCGCGCTACTTGGTGTACTGCTTTACCAGCTCGCGGGCCGAGGAAATGAGCCCCTTGCCATCGAAGCCCCGCTTATCCATGTCGGCCGTGAACTCGGCATAGAGTGGGTCGATCGCCTTTTTCCACTTCTCAAGCTCAGCGCGAGGGATCTTGTTGATGGTGTAGCCAGCAGTCTTGGCGAAGGTCTCACGTCCCGGAACGTCATTACCCTCCTGCGTGGCTCCCAGAAATGCAGAGAACTCCCGGCCTGAATTCTTGTCGATGACAGCCTTCAGATCTGCAGGCAGTGATTCATACTTGGCCTTGTTCATCGGGACCAGGAAAACCGTGGTGTAGAGCGCCTCCATTGACCGATCCGGTTCGGCCACGAACTTTGTTAGTTCATGAACCCGTAATCCTGGCGCGACTTCATAAGGAATAACCGCGCCATCGATCACTCCCTTAGAGAGTGCCTCTGGCACTTGCGGTACCGGCATACCTACCGGGGAGGCTCCAAGCATACCGAGCATCTTGTTGGTCAATCGTGTGGGGGCCCGCAGCTTCATACCCTTAAAGTCATTGAGGCTGGTGATGGGCTTATCTTTCGTGAATATATTTCCTGGCCCATGGACATGGATAGCCAAGAGTTTGACGTCTTTAAACTCCTCCTGAGCATGCTTCTGAACAAAATCCCATGCCGCACGGCTGGTGGCTGCGGCATTGGTCATCATGAATGGGAGTTCAAAGATTTCCGATCGGGGGAAACGTCCTGCCGAATAACCTGCAACCGTCCAGACCACGTCGGCTACACCGTCCTTCGCCTGGTCGAAGAGTTGGGGGGGGGCGCCTCCGAGTTGCATGGCCGGGAAGATCTGGCAGTTCATGCGCTTCTTGGAGTCACGCTCAATGTTGGCACACCAATCGCCCAGCATTTTTGTATGTTGAATCGACTGAGGGCCTAGAAAATGGTGCACCTTAAGGGTGATCGTCTGGGCCTGTGCACTGGTAGCGGTCGCAAGCGCTAACCCAGCGGCGACAGCAGCAAGCTTTAACTTCATAAAACGTCTCCTCTCTTTTATATAGAACACTGTATTTTCGAGCATAGACACTAAATACCGTCCACGCCATATTTAGACCGCAATTTGCTGGTTTTCTCTAATAGGACTCTCCCCCGGTAACAACCGGTTTTTCATCATTTTTCATCAAATAATCCCAAATAAGCCTCCGCGAGCGCTCTCTGAAGGGCTGATGATCCGGCCAGCGTCCTGAACTCGGCAGCCTGTATCCGCTGGTCGAAGAGTGGCTGGCCCTCAAATTTATGCAGAAGGCTGGTCATCCACCAGGAAAAACGCTCAGCCTTCCATATGCGAGAAAGCGCACGGTCTGAATAATCAAGCAATCCGGTCTCTGATCCAGTCTCATAAAACGAGACCAGAGCACGTGACAGGACACGAATATCGGCGACGGCAAGATTCAGACCCTTGGCGCCCGTGGGCGGAACGATATGCCCGGCATCCCCCGCGAGAAACAGTCGGCCGAAACGTAGCGGTTCGGCCACAAAACTTCGCAGCGGCGCGATGCTCTTCTCTAGCGAAAGCCCAGTGACGAGGCTTCTGGCTCTATCGGGGCCAAGTCGATGGGCCAACACCTCCCAGAACCGCTCGTCAGACCAGTCGTCAATCTTTTCATCAAGGCGACACTGCAGGTAGTACCGACTCCGGGTCGGAGACCGCATACTGCACAGATAGAACCCATCAGCATGATTGGCATAAATGAGTTCGTGCGAGACAGGCGGCACATCTGCGAGCAGCCCCAACCAGCCAAACGGGTAGGCCCGCTCGATCTCTTGAAGCCGACCAGTAGTCTTCGCCGTTGCCCTGCATACACCGTGATAACCATCGCAGCCAACCACAAAATCAGCCTCGATCCGAAAAGGCTGGCCCGCCACCTGGTAGGTCACGCTCGGCCGAAGACTATCGATGTCATGAACGACAACCTCCTGCGCCTCATAGACGGTCTCCTGGCCGGATGCCTCGCGCGCGCGCATGAGGTCTCGTGTCACCTCTGTCTGGCCATAGACCATGACCGATTTACCAGTCAATGCCTGCAAATCGATGCGCAGCGGATCCAACGCGCCATAGATCAGGGTAAAGCCCTCGTGGGGGAGGCCCTCAACCGCCATTCTCTGTCCCAGGCCCACTTCAGAGAGAAAAGAGACGGTCGCATCTTCCAATACCCCCGCCCGAATTCGCGCGGCCACATGACCGGCCGACTGGCGTTCGATCACCACCGCGGAGACTCCCGACTGCGCGAGAACATGGGCCAAGAGCAGCCCCGAGGGCCCTGCGCCAATAATCGCCACCTGAGTGGAACGCGTCTGCATGGGTTGCTCCTTGGTCTGAATGCTACCGAATAGATGCCCTGCAGCTGCCCAAGCCTATGCGCACTGCAGCGGCATTCTGGCAGAACCCCGTGATCTCTACGGCGTCGCCGTCCTCAAGAAACCGGCGAGTCTCCCCGGAGGGCAGCGTAAGCGGCTCCTTTCCGCCCTTGGTCAGTTCGAGTAGCGACCCGGCTTCGGACGGGTCTGGCCCACTCATGGTGCCTGACCCCAGCAGATCTCCCGACTTCAGTAGGCAGCCATTGCTGGCGTGGTGGGTAATTAGCTGGGCTGCCGTCCAATAGGAATAGCGTAGATTGGTCGTTGCCAAGATATGCGCAGGAATCTGACGCGCACGCATCTCAGCCGTCTGAATGGAAATTTGAAGATGCAGATCGATACCGCCTCTACGACGATTCTCCTCATCCTCTAGGTAGTGGAGCGGCGCTGGATCTTCTGCAGGACGCTCATAGGCTACCCGAAAGGGTTGCAAGGCCTCTTGGGTCACAATCCAGGGAGAGATCGTCGTGGCAAAGTTCTTCGACAGGAAAGGTCCCAGGGGCTGATATTCCCAGCCCTGAATGTCCCGAGCAGACCAATCGTTGAGCAGGCAGAGGCCGAATAACTGGTCATGGGCCTGGGCGATCGGAATAGGAGCTCCCCACTCATTACCTTGGCCAATAAAGAATCCTACTTCGAGCTCGAAATCAAGGCGCTGACAGGGACCAAACACGGGGTTACCCTCGGCAGGCTTGATCTGACCAGAGGGGCGTGCAATCTCGGCGCCCGAGACCCCAAGTGTGGAACTACGCCCGTGGTAGCCGATGGGCACCCATTTGTAATTGGGCAACAGCGGATTGTCTGGTCGAAAGAGTCGGCCCACAGACGTTGCATGATGGATGGAGGCATAAAAATCGGTATAGTCGCCCACACGACAGGGCATCACCATCGCCACCTGTGACTGCGGCACCAGGCAGTGCGCAAGCGTGCTAGCCATATCTTTCGCCTTGGCTGACAACAGGGCGGTCAGGCGATCTCTTACCCGCCGCCGCGCATGACTGCCCATGGCCATAAAGGCGTTGAGATCGCCCGCCGCCAAGGGTGCGAAGACTGCGGACTCTTCTGCGGGAATCGCGCCGGATGCCTCAAGCGCCCGGCAATCGAGAATCTCATTTCCAATAGCAACGCCCACGCGCGGTTCTGCGTTGTCGTTATGGGGCACAACAAACCGACCGAAGGGAAGATTCTCGATCGGAAAATCAATGCCTGCCGCATTCGCAGACGCGACCCAGCTGCCCTCTGTCCTCATGTCGGGACCTTACTTCCATCATGCATCCAACGGGCATGCGCAGGGGCTCGCTTTGTTATCGCCCACTCATTGAGCATGTCCCATTTCACCTCATCGAGCTTGCGCATCATTTCTGGGGTGCTCGTATCTACAGCCAACTCCAGTCGATGTCCATTGGGGTCAAAGAAATAGATAGACTGAAATATCGTGTGATCGGTCGGTCCGATGACCTCAATGCCACCCGCCTCAAGCCGTGCCTTGGTCTCGAGCAGCGTCTCGAGGGAGTCGACTTTCATTGCGAGGTGTTGTACCCAGGCCGGAGTATTCACGTCGCGGCCCATTTCGGGGCTATTGGGTAGCTCAAAGAAGGCCAGGATATTCTCTTGTCCCATGTCGAGAAAGACATGCATATAGGGGTCGGGGGCCTTTGTTGAGGGAACCTGGTCTTCGGCAATCGCAAGTACGAATCGCATCTTGAGGTACTCCTCGTACCACTCCACCGTCTGCTTGGCATCAATACATCGATAGGCCACGTGGTGCAATCGCTCGATCTTCATGTCTGGGGCCCCTTTATCTCGTAAAAAAACCGTTCATTAGTTCGCCTCAGGCGAGGAATTCGCTGCCGCAGACAAGGCCTCACGCAATACATCGAGGTCACCGATATGGTTGGCCAAAATAAGTACAAGACGGGCATTGAATGCATGGCTCTGAGCCGCAGTCTGCCCCACATGGGCAGAAATCAGCGCCTCATAAAAATCATCCCCAGGCGTGTAGCCATAAAAGCTGATCTTCGTTGGATCGTGAAAGTTAGGCCGGGTCACTAGGGGCATAGAAGTCTCGACACGGAAAAGACGCTAGTGCAATTCATGGTCTAAATCATGGCCCAATGCTCGGCGGTAGGCACCGCCCACCGCTGTTGCCGTCAGTTGGCGCCAACGCGCCACCACATGCTGATCGGGGCGGAATAGATAGGCCGCAGCCGCCGAGAGGTCATAACGCTGCATGATGCATCCCTTAAGGTCGAGTACCACCGTGGGGGCAAGGCCGCGCGCGACCGCCTGGGCGCCGAGAATGGTCGCCTCTGCACGATGCGGCGTCACCACGACCAGTCGAAGTCGATGGTCTGCATGTACTTCGACAAGCGCATCCCAGACTGCGGACGGTACGGCCTGCGCCTCCGGCAGAAAGACCATTAATACAAAATCGTGCCCCAATACCGACAATAGCCATTGATCTGGCGTTTCGCGAGACTGCCTGCCTGGTAGACCCACGACTGCGAGTGGCGTCGAGACCACCTCGATGGGTGCATCGTCTGCCGGCGCCCCCGGAACCATACGCCCGGAGAAGTGATCTGCGGCTGAATCGTGCGTATTAAGGGGCGAGTCTGCCAAGAACGTCGGCACAGAGAGTCGGCCTGAGTTCACCAGGGCACGGGCAAACGGAAGTTCTCGGGCCAGATGCAACACAGAATCCCGAAAGAGACGACTGACTTCGGACTTTGGTGTGATGAAATCGGTAGACCGTGTGGAGTTCAGAATATTTTCATCGGCCGCCTTCGTACGCTCAAGATCGTAGGTATCAAGAAGGATTTCCGGCGCCCGACCCGATAAGACCGCGTCGAGCTTCCAGCCCAGGTTGTCTGCATCTTGAATTCCGGAGTTTGCCCCCCGGGCCCCAAAGGGCGATACTTGATGAGCGGCATCGCCCAAAAAAATAATCGGGCCATGCCGAAAACGGGCCATTCTTCGGCACTGAAAGGTATAGACACTCACCCATTCGAGGTCGAATGCATGATCGGGACCCAGCATCGCCTGGATACGCGGAATAACGTTTTCGGGCTTTTTCTCTTCCTCGGGATCGACATTCCAGCCAAGCTGAAAGTCGATGCGCCATACGTTATCGGCCTCCCGATGCAGCAGGACCGACTGATTTCGATGAAAGGGCGGATCAAACCAAAACCAGCGTTCAGCGGGGAAGTCGGCCTTCATGACCACATCGGCAATCAAGAAACGGTCTTGAAAAACCTTGCCCTCGATATCGAGCCCGAGCATACGCCGAAGAGGAGATCGTGCGCCGTCGGCCACTAATACCCAGTCGGCTGAAACACCATAGGAACCGTCCGGTGTCTCGACCTGCAGATGGCTCTTGCTGGGAGAAGCGGTCGGCGGCTGCAAGGCGGTAACCTTATTCTTCCAACGAATCTCAAGACTGGGTAATGCTGCGGCCCTCGTGAGCAGATACTCCTCAAGGTAGTACTGCTGAAGATTGACCATACCCGGAAGACCATGGTCAGGCTCAGGCAGGAGATCAAACCGGTAGACCTCCTCCTCTGCAAGAAAAGTTCGCCCCACATTCCAAGAGACCCCCTTGTTACAGATGGGTCCCGCTGCACCGAGTCGGTCGAGAATCTCAAGGGTACGCTTGGCATAGCACAGACCGCGCGAGCCAACGGATACCGTATTGTCATCATCAAGTAGCAGCACAGGTATATCGCGCTGCGCTAAGTCTATGGCACAGGACAATCCAACAGGTCCCGCCCCGACAACGACCACGGGCCGCTCTATAGTCTGCCCGACCTCTGCTGGCCTAGAGTTCGAGAACTGTGGGTAGGTGTAGGAAGACAGCATGATGCAAACGATCTGGGATGCTTAGCCCTCTTGTAGCGCGTGCCACATTTCTTGGTCGCGCTCTGCCGTCCAGATACGCGGATGGCCAATTCCCTTGGCCTCATCAACGGCGCGCGTGACATCAAAGGGCAAGCAGTGTTCGTAGATAAAGACCTGGGCGAATTTGGGATCCATCGACTGCCGAATATGCTTCATGGCGCCTTTAAGATCGAGCCCCTTCGCGACCGCTTCTTGAGCGCCCTTGTAGAGAGTAGAGACAAAATCTTCCGTGTAGGCGAGCCCGGCGGCTACCTCTTCGGGGGTCATTAATGCGGGGCCCCGACCTGGGACAAGCTTCTGGGCATTCATGGCGCGAAGGTTACGCAGTGTCTGGGGCCACTCGGCAAGATGGGCGTCTCCGGTGTAACAGGCGGCATCGGCCTCCACCAAATCGCCCGAGAACAAGACTTTGTCTTTGGGCAGCCAGGCAATCGTGTCGCCCTTCGTATGGCCCGCCCCAAGCTGCATGATCTGCACCTCCAGCCCGCCCATAAAAAGCGTCATGCCCCCCTTAAAAGTCAGTGTCGGCCAGGTAAGCCCAGGCACCGACTCCACGGCCTGAAAGAGCCGGGGGAATCGGGCAATCTCAGAGTCCATATCTTGCTGGCCACGCTCTACGATGAGGTCGTAGGTATCTTGGCTCGCGATAATCTGCTGCAGCCCATGCTGCCGAAAGCCCGAAGCACCCAATACCCGAACAGCATGGTAGTGCGTGAGCAGAACATACTTAATGGGCTTGTCGGTAATCTTACGAATCTCAGCCACGACTTTCTGGGCCATGACTGGCGTTGCGGTCGCATCGATAATCATGACGCTCTCATCGCCCACAATCACCCCCGTGTTCGGGTCTCCCTCTGCGGTGTACGCCCAGGCATGTTCAGACAACTGCACAAAACTGGTTTTCTTTTCTTCGAGATCTGCCTGTGAGGCAAACTTTTTTTCGCTCATAGTGCGCAACACTCCCCCATACAATTTTTAATTTATATCTTTAGAGCTTTTAATTTACAGGTCCTGGGTGGCACTGTCTATGTGTGCCAAAAAAGGTTCTGCTGCCCCGATAGCCTGAGCATTCAGCAGTGCAAGTTTCACCAAAAACAAAGATGCCTTCTCTGGCCCGACATGGTCGATTGCCTCGGCTAAAGCATCGTAGATCACCTCAAGGTCTTTCTGGTTCATGTTGTTGCCTTTCATGATTTTTCTGGCAGCGCATTACGTAGCGCCGCATCGAGCCGATCTGCATCAAGAGTCAGCCACCGGGCACAGATGTGCTGATCCGGTCGCAACAGGTAAGCGGCACCGTCTGCCGATACCCCATAAGACTGCCGTATCCTGCCGCTAGCATCGGCAAGTACCGGATTCCCACTAGGCTCCCGCTCGGCGCTCCCCACAATGAGAATAGTGATTGGCATACCACGACCACGATGGCTGTCTATAACCTCTGTAAGGGCCTGCGGGAGAGACGATGACTGGCTAAAGTACAGCAGAGTGAAGACAGAGGCTAGATGGTCGAGGAGATAGTGGTTGGATCCGATCTGGACATTCTTCGGGGGCTCGCCATGCCCAGGCCCAGACTGAAAAAGCGCGTTATCGTCGCCAAGGCTATTACGCCGAGACTCTGCATAGGCATGCGGTCGAGAAGTTCGCCAGTGATACAGGGGCCGAACAAACTCGTGGGTGAGGGACAACGACAAGACCGCATTGCGCAGAAGACGAAACCCTTCAGTGGGTGGCGTCATAAATCTTGTGCTCTTTCCCGCCTCATCGATAATTTCGCGTGCCGCACCAACCCGTTCGGTACTGTAGTCCGAGAGAAGATCTGTCGGCGCTATGCCCTTGGCAACCATCGCCAAATGCCACCCCAGCGACTGAGCATCTTGAAAAGCCGTATTGGCGCCCCGTACGCCGAAAATTGGCAGCAGATGGGCCGCATCACCAACAAACAAGATACGTCCATGCCAGTAGTCTGGAAGGGTCAGTGTTCGCGCCGAATAGACCGAGCTCCAGTCGAGCTCCCATGGCGTACCCGCAAACCCGATCATGGCCAGCTGGGCATCGATACGGGCCTTCAAAGACGTATAAGACAACGCCTCTTCGACCGACTCCGTCTCTGGCAGCTGATAGTCAATACGCCAGATGCCAAGTGGCTCACGGTGCATGAGAATCGTGTTACCGGGATTCCAATCGGGATCGAAATAGGCCAGTCGCTCAGTCGGAAGCGGAAGGTCAATACGAATATCGGCAATCACAAACCGGCCTTCGTAGGAGGCACCCTCCATGGATAAGCCCAATGCCGCGCGAATTTCCGAACGGCCGCCATCGGCAGCTACCACCCAGTCGGCACGCATGTCATAAAGGCCCTCTGGCGTGTCCACCGAGAGCGTAGCCGCATCCTGCGCCTGGGTGACCGTCGTGACCTTGTTCCCCCAACGGACCTCTATCAGAGGTTCTGCGGCGCAGGCATCGAGAAGATACTCCTCAAGGAACTGCTGCTGCAGGTTGGTCATGGGAAAGAAGCGATCATCTGGTTCGTAAGGGGCTTCCAGCCGAAAGACCTTTTTCCCTCGATAGTAGGAATTACCAAACCGCCAGGGCAGACCCGATTCGGTCACACGATGGGCTATTCCCACCTGCTGCAGTATTTCCATAGACCGACGGGTGAAGACAATGGCCCGACTTCCCTGGCTGACCTGTAGCTCAGCGTTGAGGATTACGCTTGGAACCCCGTGCTGGGCGAGGACAAGCGCTGTGACCATTCCTGCAGGGCCTGCGCCAACGATGGCGACGGTACAGGATCGGGGTTGACCGCCTGCAGCCGATGGAACCCAGGGGGAGTGCACCCGATAGGCGTAATACAAGGACGGTCTTGGTTCGGCTTTGGGGGAGTGCATGCTCTGTGGCCTCTTAGTGATACGCCCTCTTACCTCATCAACGCTTTGACAGCATCAGGCGCTGACTTAGCCTCTCCGATCGTAGGCCTCCAAGGCCCGATCTACAAATGCACCACTCATACCAAGATAGGCAAGCGGCGATAACCATTTCGCGAACTGTTCTGGCGTAGCCAGACGAGAGGTCTCTGGGTCCTGACGTAGCGCTTCCCCAAGGGTCTGGTTTTTTTCAACGGCCTCACGGCTGATGCGCTCCAGCAGCGCATGGGCGGCTTCCTTGCCGATCTGCGGCGCCAGACCAAGGGCCACAGACTCAGCCATGACCAGACCCCGACTGATATCGATATTGGCACGCATGGCCTGCGGCCGAATCTCTAGCCCCGCCAAGAGCGCCACAGACGCTTGCAGCGCGGACTCGGTGCCCTGCAAGATCTGTGGCATGGCCTGCCACTCCGCCTGCCAACCGCCCAAGGCACGCTCGTGTTCTTGCGGCAAGGCTGAGGCAAGCACGCCCAGAAGGCCTGGCAAGACCATGGCCTGGGTGAGGACCACTGCGCAGAGCACCGGATTTTTTTTGTGGGGCATGGTCGATGACCCGCCCTTGCCCGGTGCCACGCCTTCCTGACACTCCGCCACCTCGGTCTGTGCCATCAGTGACACATCCTTGGCAATTTTTCCTAACGACCCGGTGAGCCCAACCAATGTTGCAGCGAGAGCAAATACACGGTCGCGCTGACCAAACCATGGCAGACTGGGCTCGTTCAGCTGCAGGATCTCCGCCAACGCCCGCGAGACCTTCAGGCCGTCTTGCCCCAGGCTGGCGAGACTCCCCGTAGCCCCACCACACTGTAAAACCCGCATTTCCTCACGTGCCGCAGAGAGTCGCTGGGCATGGCGCATAAGCGCATCGAGCCAGCCGGCAGCCTTCAGGCCAAAGGTCATCGGAAGGGCGTGCTGCATCCAGGTTCGGCCCATCATTGGTGTATCCCGATGGGCGCGGGCCAGCGATGCTGCCTGATCTATCGCGACGTTAAGCAGGCCCTCAAAATGCAGTAGGTCTTGCTGCCAGACCAGCACCGCCGCAGTGTCTAAGATGTCCTGACTGGTCGCGCCAAAATGGACATACCGAGCCGCTGAGGCATCAGCCGCTGCCACCGCCGCCGTGAGTTTCTTCACAAACGGAATAGCGATGTTGCCGGCAAGCAGACTGTCGCTCTCTAACTGATCAGGGTCTAGGCGAGAAATATCTCGAGAAAGCGCCTCGCAGACCTGGGTGATCGTCTGTGCAGTTGACGACGGAATAAGCCCCAGCTGCCCCTGGGCCTGGGCAAGGCCTGCCTCGACAGCCAGCATCTCTTTGAGCAGTCTATGGGTATAGACCAGAGGGGCGGCGGTATTCTGCTGCCGATCGGAATGGCCTAGTTTCGCCGTCGCCATATGCTTTGATCGCTACGTAGTACGCAACGCCACGGGCAAGAGCGCCTGCAGCTCCGCGGGGCTATTGCCATAGCCATCAATCAAGAAGAGCCCTTTCCGACCGATTCCAAAGACACCGTGGTCGGTATAGACACGACTCACACAGCCCACCCCTGTTAAGGGGTAGTCACAACGGGCCACGAGCTTACTCAGGCCCTGCTTGGTCAACAGATCCATCATGACAAAGACCTGCTTCGCCCCGATGGCGAGGTCCATGGCCCCCCCAACGGCGGGAATTGCATCCGACTCACCGGTATGCCAGTTAGCAAGGTCACCCTGCTCAGAGACTTGAAAAGCGCCGAGCACACAGATGTCGAGGTGGCCGCCGCGCATCATGCCAAAGGAGTCGGCGTGATGGAAAAAGCTTCCCCCCGGCCGCAAGGTCACAGGCTGCTTGCCAGCATTAATGAGATCGGGGTCTTCTTCGCCGGGGGAAGGTGCAGGGCCCATACCAAGCACTCCGTTTTCGCTGTGGAGCAAGACCTCTCGGCCAGCCTCGAGATAATTCGCCACCAAGGTAGGCAGCCCAATGCCCAGGTTCACCACCGCCCCTTCGGGAATATCGGCCGCCACCCGGGCGGCGATTTCTACGCGATCACGACGAATCAGAGCCATGGCTTAGACCTGCACCAGTCGTTGTACATAAATACCCGGCGTCACAACCGCCTCTGGGTCAAGATCGCCAAGGCCTACGCATTCCGAGACCTGGGCTACCGTAATACGAGCTGCTGCCGCCATAATCGGTCCGAAGTTACGCGCGGTTTTGCGATAAACAAGATTGCCCCAGCGATCGCCTTTAAGTGCCTTAATCAAGGCGAAGTCCGCCGAAAGCGGCATCTCAAAAACGTAATGACGGCCATTGATCTCGCGGGTCTCTTTGCCTTCTGCAAGAGCGGTGCCGTATCCGGTGGGGGTATAAAAGCCACCAATACCCGCGCCTGCTGCCCGTATGCGTTCTGCGAGGTTTCCCTGCGGCACCAACTCAAGAATAATTTCACCCGCGCGATAGAGGGCATCGAAATGATGCGAGTCGTGCTGACGCGGAAACGAACAAATAATCTTGCGCACGCGTCGGGCCTTCAATAGGGCAGCCAGCCCGGTTTCACCGTTACCCGCATTGTTATTAATGATGGTGAGATCCCGCGCACCCTGATCAATTAGCGCATCAATCAGCTCAGAAGGCATTCCCGCATTGCCAAACCCCCCAATCATTACCGTGGCCCCATCGGGCAGGTCATGTAGAGCCTCGGCGGCCGATGCATAAATCTTGTTAATCACCCTGCGTGTCCCGCAGCAGCGTCTTCTTCTGCCCAGATCTTTTGCGCCAGGGTCATGGCATGATTACCCGCCGGTACCCCCGCATAGACTGCCGCCTGAAGAATAAACTCACGTATCTCGTCTCGGGTCACGCCATTACTCTTGCTAGCCCGAAGATGAAGCACGAATTCTGCCTCCCGATTACCCGCCAGAGTCAGCGCCAAGACCAATAAAGAACGATCGCGGCGCGACAGACCGGGCCGTGTCCAGACCTGCCCCCAGGCCGCCTCGGTAATGAAGTCTTGAAAGGCGAGCACATCGGCCGGTGCATCTCTGCGCTTTGCATCCACGTAGGCATCACCGAGTACCAGCCGACGCACCAGCATGCCAGCCTCACGCAGGGCCGCTTGACTCACCTGGCCCGGAGCGCAGTGCTCAAGCACGAGTCGCGCAAACTCTCCCGGCTGTTCAATATTGCTGATGTGGGCCGCCTTGAGAATCGCTAGGCGCGCGCCCGAAATCGTGGCGGCAAGAAACTCCGAATCAGATACCGGTGTCGTAAGGTCTTCTTCGCCCGCGATCACCAGCGTGGGTGCCTTGATGGCGTGTATGGCCTGTCTCAGATCTGCCTGGGCCAGCGACTCGCAGGCCATGATGTACCCCTGGGGATTGGCGCCTTCTAGAATCTCTGCCATGGCCTGCACACGCCCTGGATGGGCATGGGTAAATGGGGCGGTAAACCAACGGGAGATGAGCGCAGGAATAAGCGAGGCGACGCCCGCGCTACGTACTGCCTCAACCCGGTCTCCCCAGACCTGGGCGGAGCCCACCTTGGCCCCCGTGTTTGCAAGGACCAGCCCCAACACACGGCCAGGGTGCTTAAGCGCAATTGCCTGCGCTAGCACGCCTCCCAGAGACAGGCCACAGAAATACGCCTGATCGACACCATGGGATTCCAGAGTCTCCAAAACCGCATCAGCCATGGCGTCCAGACCGATCGAGGCAGGCAAGGGCGAGGCCCCGTGGCCAGGTAGGTCGAGACGCAGCACGTGGAACTGCTGCTCAAAGGCCGGCATCTGGACATCCCAGAGTCGATGGGTTGCGCCGAGCGAGTGCATGAGGACGAGCCATGGCGCGTCTTCGCGGCCGGAGATCTGTGTGTACAGGAGTTGCGACATAAAGAGATTACTTTTTAGGCAGGTGATTGAGAGTGTGTAACAGAGAGAATAAAGGGTTCCGCTCGATCGACGAGTCTATACGGGCATCTCCACAACGACCGGCTATAGATCAAAGAAGACGGTCTCCTGGGGCCCCTGCATATGAATATCAAAGCGCCACGCATGTATACCCTTTGAGGGGTCTTTTCGCGCCAACAATGTAGCCCTGCGGTCCTGGGGCGCTGCCTGAAATACGGGGTCTTTCTCCAAGGAGGCAATCTCATCCTCAAAATAGACGCGCGTAAAGCAGTGCGTGAGGAGCCCGCGCATAAACACCGTGAGGTGCAGGCAGCTTGCCGCCTGGCCCGGCGCCTTTCCGGGGCGAATGGTGTGAAAGGCATAGCGCCCATCGGCAAGGGTTCCTGTGCCACACCGGCCAAAACCCCGGAATACGGGATCCAACGCACGACCAGAGTCCCTGCCCCGGGCATCCAGTTGACTCAGTTCTACCAAAGCATCGGTGATCGGCTGCCCCTTCCCGTCGAAGACCTGACCGAACAACAACAACGGCTCACCTGGGCAGTCGGGGCCCGCCAACGTGGGACCAAAGAGCTCTGGTAGGTCAAAGCCATACTGCGCGGGCGATAGTCCGTAGGCAAAGTACGGGCCGACCGTCTGTGAGGGCGTCTGCAGTAAGGGCAGCTTCTCGGTCTTTTGCTGTTTCATGTCGATGCTCCCCGCAGAACAATATCGAAGACGTATCCGAGCGCGAATCCCTCACGCGTCTCCTCAAGAGCAAATTCTGCAATCAGACTTCTGCGTGCTTTTTCCGGTACTTCTAAATAAATGGGGTCATAGGCCAAGAGAGGATCACCCGGGAAATACATCTGGGTCACCAGACGACAGGGCATAGCCTCACCGAAGAGGGAAAAATGCAGATGCTGGGGTCGCCAGGCATTGGGGTGATTACCCCAGGGGTAGGCGCCGGGCTTAATCGTAAAAAACTCATAGCGCCCCTGCGCATCGGTCAGGCAACGGCCAGCCCCTAAAAAATTGGGGTCGAGCGGCGCATCGTGCTGATCTACCTTGTGGACATACCGACCCGCGGCATTGGCCTGCCAGAGTTCCACCAGGGTATGCGGCAACGGACGGCCTCGGGTGTCAAGTACCCGCCCCACGACGCGAATGCGCTCGCCCAGGGGTTCCCCATTACAACGCGCATTGCGCGTGAGATCGCGATCGATCTCCCGCAGCCCATCTAGGCCGAATACCGGTACGGAGGGTTCGCCAAGGCGGCTCGGCACCACCACCAGAGGCTGTTGTGGTCCGCGCGTCAGGGTGGATTTGTAGCCAGGGGCCTGATACGGTGGATGGGATTGCCAGTCACGGGCGACCAGCGGGGGCGAGGGTAAGGGGGTCATGGCGTCGTTGCAAAAAGGAGTCGTATAAAAATGATGGTCTGCCGTATCGTCTCGATGCGTCTTCTTGTGATAGCTGTTGTAGCCTGCAGTTTGTAAAATGAAAACCATACGCCCAAAACCGGCAGGATGAAAAGTGACGAAGAAAATTCTGGTGCTGCATGGCATCAACCTCAACATGTTTGGGAAGCGAGACGCTGCCGTCTATGGCACCGCCACACTCGGTGACATTGATCAGGCGCTTGCCCGTCTTGGCCCAGAACTAGGGCTCTCCGTAGAGACTTTTCAGACCAACCATGAAGGCCAGATGGTGGAACGCGTTCACCTGGCCCACCAGGACGGTACGCAGGGGGTAGTCATCAATGCCGGAGCCTGGACACACTACAGCTACGGTATTCGCGATGCCCTTGCCATGCTCTCGTGCCCGATTATTGAGGTGCACATGTCTAACATCCATGCCCGCGAGGCCTTTCGGCACCAGTCAGTCTTCGCGGACTTGGTCGCCGGACAGATCAGCGGGCTGGGGGTCGAGAGCTATCTTGGGGGCCTACGGGCGCTAGCCCGGTTACTGCACGACCAACCGTCGTCGTGATCGGCGAGCAGCGCCTCAAGCAGCGGCCCAGTTGATACTGTCCAATCCGGCAACGTCCAGCCGGTTGGCGTCCAATCGTTCAACAGGAGCTGCTAGCCGGTATACCCCTCAACCAGCACGAGATAGCCCTTCGCGTTGTTGAGACGACCAGGAACTATGGCCTGATAGGCCGGCGATTGGTACCAGTTTTTTGCAGACTGCAGGTCTGGAAACTCAAGAACTACATTGCGCGCCCCACTGGGCTGACCGTCTAACACCTGCGGCTCTCCACCCCGGACGAGAAACTTTCCGCCAAATGGCACCAGGGTCGCCGCCACCTCACGGCTGTAGGCGAGATACCCCTCTGGATTGTTCACTGTCATCTGAGCGATTGCATAGGCCTTGGTCATAAAGATTCCTTTTGTTAGAGCGGTCTTCGGCAAAAGACGTCGCCCGCGAGATGGCTACGGGCAAGATCGTCATAAAGGGGTTGCAAGGATGCACTGTAAAGGGAATTGCCTCCCCCGGCATCTGGCCAATGGTTTCGCCCGCCTACGAAAGGCAGGCTACGTAGTCCTGCTCCGACTACAGAAAGGTTGGCCCCATGACCCATCACCCTGTCTTGTACTCTCGGCTCTCAGTTACCGAAACCACCAGCATCACAGACCTCGGAGACGAGCGGCCACGAGAGAAACTTCTCGCCCGAGGGGTCAATAGCCTCTCGGACGCCGAGCTCCTGGCTGTGCTACTACAGACGGGTACGCGCGATATCAACTGCCTCACGCTTGCCAAACACCTTCTCTCGGAACTTGGAAGCTTAGCAGCGGTGCTGTCCGCACCGCTGACCCAGGTCGTTCGTCAGCCTGGCATCGGAACCGCGAAATTCTCTCTGCTACAGGCGGCCGGCGAAGCGAGCCGCCGCGCAGCACGAGCGCAGTTTCCTACTGGCCAACCTATTCCCAGTCCGTTAGCACTCGCTCCATGGCTCCGGACACATCTCTCAGGGCGCCCTCACGAGGTCTTCGGGGCAGCGTTTTTAGACCGTAGACTGCGCCTGATACGCATCGAAGAACTCTTTCGGGGCAGCCTCTCAGAAACAAGCGTCTACCCCAGAGAGATCGTCTCGCGCGCGCTTCAGCTCAATGCCAGCCGGCTGGTGATATTCCACAACCACCCCTCGGGCCTGGCTGAGCCCAGCCAGGCCGACCGCCAACTGACGATTCGGCTACGGCAACTGCTCCAGCAGCTAGAGATCGACCTCTGGGCCCACCTATTGGTCGCCGGCGAGAGCGTCACCGAACTTGAGTGTATGTACTGACTATTTAAATTCCCAGTCCGCGCGAGACCGATGCTCAAGCCATTATCGTCTAAGCCTGGCCTAAGAAGGACTCGGCACGGGCCCGTTGACCAGACCCCAGTTGTCGCAGATGCCCGCCAGGCAAAGTTGACCTCAGCCACGTGGCTGATTACAATCGACAATCTTTGCTAAAGAGCTAGCGCTTTGGTCTCCGTTCTTTCCTCGTTCATCTGCGATAAAGCGTTCAAATATCGCGAGAATGACGCTAAAAGAGTTGGTTCAAATAGTTTCAGCATCCGTTTACCCGCGATAGTCGCAATTTTTAAGGAATTATCATGGCTCGTGTTTGCCAAGTAACCGGCAAAAAACCAATGGTTGGAAACAACGTTTCTCACGCGAACAACAAGACAAAGCGTCGATTTCTACCCAATCTCCAGTACAGAAAATTCTGGGTGGAGAGCGAGCGTCGCTGGGTCCGCCTTCGTGTATCAGCGGCCGCGGTTCGCACGATCACGAAAAATGGCATTGAGGCCGTGCTTGCCGATTTGCGTTCACGCGGTTAGGCCGCGGATAGGCGCAAGTCCTATTCATTTTTTTTAACCACGAAACCTACACGTAGCGGACATCCACCATGGCAAAGTCAGGTCGCGAAAAAATCAAGTTAGAGTCTTCAGCAGGAACAGGGCATTTCTACACCACCACCAAGAATAAGAAGACCACACCCGAGAAGATTGAGATCAAAAAGTTTGATCCCCGTGCGCGTAAGCATGTGATGTACAAAGAGGCAAAGATTAAGTAGCCACGCACTCAGAGTTCTTCGCTTCCGTTTTACCCTCCGAAGCAAGAGAGACCCCCGGCCAAAAGCTGGGGGTTTTGTTTTTTGTGCTGTCTACTTTCCGGCCATTCGAATCGCACCATCGATACGAATAACCTCTGCATTGAGATAATCGTTTTCGATAACATCTGCAACCAACCGAGAAAACTCCTCGGGCAACCCCATACGCGAAGGGAAAGGAACAGACTTATTGAGACTGTCCTGGACCTCCTGGGGCATCCCGAGAAGCATCGGGGTAGCCATAATGCCTGGGGCAATGGTCATGACCCGAATTCGACTACGGGCAAGTTCTCGGGCAATCGGTAATGTCATGGCAACGACCCCCCCTTTCGACGCCGCATAAGCCGCCTGCCCGACCTGGCCCTCGTAGGCGGCTACTGAGGCGGTATTCACGATTACGCCCGCCACAGACTCCGACCCGCCCGAGATCTGGTCAGTCTGTACCATCGCCTGGGCCGCAAGCCGAACCATATTGAAGCTGCCAATCAGGTTGATGGATATAACCTTCTGAAAAGACGCAAGGCGGTGCGGCCCCTCTTTGCCCAGTACCTTTTCGGCAGGTGCAACCCCGGCGCAATTCACAAGGCCATGAAGGCCCCCAAAGGCAGCCACGGCAGCATCGACGGCAGCCTGCGCACTGACTTCGCTACAAACATCGGTAGGCACGAACCGTGCGGTCTCGCCCAGTTGACCCGCTAGCCGAACTCCCTGTTCTTCTGCTAGATCGGCCAACACTACACGGGCACCTCGCCCGATAAGATCATGGGTGACTGCAGCCCCCAGCCCTGAGGCGGCGCCTGTGACGATAAAGGTGTGATCTCTAATCTGCATAACCTTGACTTTAGGTGACGCTAACGTTAACGTCAATCGACATGGCACGTGCGTCTTCCTCCGGTTCGGCCCAGTTCACCATTCGCGACCTTGCCGAAGAGTTTTCTGTGTCCACACGTACCATTCGACTCTATGAAGACAAGGGTCTGCTGCATCCTGTCCGACGAGGCAACGGTCGGGTGCGGGTATTTAGTAATGCTGACAAGACCCGGTTGCGGCTCACCTTACGGGGTAAGCGGCTTGGCTTTTCCTTAGCAGAGATCCAGTCAATTCTTGATCTCTACGACCGTCCAGGTGGCTCGAAAGCCCAGCTCGAGAAATTTCTCAGTACTCTCGTCGCCCATCGCAAAGAACTCGAAATAAAGCTCCACGATATTGAGTTACAACTCAAAGAAATTGCCTCCCATGAAAAGCAGTGCCAGAAACTCCTGAGGAAACTATGACGCCCATCACCGATGATCCAATTGTCTTCGTCTCTGCCGCACGAACCCCCATGGGTAATCTACAGGGGGAGCTCTCCTCTCTGCCCGCACCGGCACTTGGGGCCGTGGCGATTCGAGCGGCCATTACCCGGTCTGGGATCCCGCCAGAGTCTGTGAGCGAACTGGTTTTTGGCTGCGTTCTGCCTGCGGGACAAGGCCAGGCCCCCGCACGTCAGGCAGCACTTGGTGCGGGGCTGCCGCTATCAGCCGGCTGTACGACGATCAACAAAATGTGTGGCTCAGGGATGCGTGCGGTCATGACTGCCCACGATAGCCTCGCTGTCGGCGCTGCGGAAGTAATGATCGCCGGAGGTATGGAAAGCATGAGCCAGGCTCCCTATCTTGTCATGAAGGGGCGCGGTGGCTATCGACTAGGCCACGACCGTCTCTACGACCACATGATGCTTGATGGTCTGGAAGATGCCTACGAAAAAGGGCGGTCTATGGGCACTTTTGGAGAGGACTGCGCCCGTGATTATGGATTTAGCCGATCCATGCAAGACGAATTTGCAATCGCCTCCGTACAGAGGGCCCAGGCTGCGACGGCGTCTGGCCACTTTGCCCACGAGATCGCCCCCGTCGACATTCAGGAACGTAAAGGGGCCACCACAGTCGCTACCGACGAAGGGCCCCGAACCGCAAGAATAGACAAAATCCCTGGACTCAAGCCTGCTTTTGCAAAAGACGGCACTGTCACAGCCGCCTCATCCTCTTCGATCAGCGACGGCGCAGCCGCCCTTGTTATGACGCGGCTATCGACCGCCGAGCGTCTCGGGCTAAGACCGATTGCCCGTATGGTGGGGCACAGTACCTATGCCGACGCGCCTCCAAAGTTTCCAACCGCACCCATCGGCGCAATCCATCGGCTGCTGCAGGCTAACAATTGGTCTGTTTCGGATGTGGACCTCTGGGAGGTCAACGAGGCTTTCGCTGTGGTGGCGATGTCTGCGATGAAGGAATTAGACATTGGCCATGACCGGATGAATATCCACGGCGGAGCCTGCGCGCTGGGCCACCCTATTGGGGCCTCAGGTGCTCGTATCCTTGTGACCCTGCTCTATGCCTTACAACAAAGTGGTGCGCGTCGGGGGCTCGCAAGCCTCTGCATCGGAGGCGGCGAAGCTACCGCGGTTGGCGTTGAGTTGCTCTAGGCCATGATACTCACACAAGATCAGATCATGGTTCGTGATGCCGTCGCGGACTTCTGTAAGGCCGAGATTGCGCCACGCGCGGCCGACTGGGATCTACACCACACCTTTCCCCACGATATTCACCGGCAACTCGGCGCATTGGGATGCTATGGCGTGATGGTACCGGAGGCCTATGGCGGTGCCGGCCTAGATGCTGTGAGCCTCTCATTGATCATCGAGGAAATTGCCGCTGCCGATGGCGGCACCAGCACGGCCATCTCGGTCAATAACTGCCCGGTCTGCAGCATCTTGCAGGCCTTTGGCACGGAAGAGCAGAAGAAGACATTTTTGATGCCGCTTGCCCAGGGTACATGGCTCGGCGCATTCTGCCTGACCGAACCTCAGGCAGGCTCAAACGCTGCAGAGATCCAGTGCACAGCCCGGCGGGATGGAGATGACTACGTACTTTCTGGCGTCAAGCAGTTTATTACGAGCGGCAAGAACGCCCAGGTAGCCATTGTGATCGCTGTCACTGGAGAGGGCCCACCCAACCGCCGAATGTCTGCCTTCATTGTGCCCACCGATACACCAGGCTATGTAGTCGCCCGCCTGGAGGAGAAGATTGGCCAGCATTCAAGCGATACCGCCCAAATTATTTTTGAAGACTGCCGTATCCCTGCGCGCTATCTGATCGGAGAGGAAGGGCAAGGTTACAAGATCGCCCTCTCGGGGCTCGAGGGGGGGCGTATTGGCATCGCCTCGCAGTCGGTGGGTATGGCCCGCGGCGCCTTTACGGCAGCACTGGCCTATGCCCAAGATAGGCAGGCATTCGGTAAACCCCTGTTTGATCACCAGGCTGTACAGTTCCGGCTGGCAGACATGGCCACAGAATTGGAGGCGGCGCGGCAACTGATCTGGCATGCGGCAAGTCTTAAAGATGCAGGACACGCCTGTATGAAGGAGGCGGCAATGGCCAAACTCTTTGCCAGTGAAGTCTCCGAGCGGGTCTGCTCCCACGCAATACAGGTTCTCGGAGGCTATGGCGTGGTAAGAGACTTCCCGGTGGAGCGCTTTTATCGTGATGTTCGGGTCTGTCAGATCTACGAGGGCACGAGTGACATACAGAAAATTATTATTGGTCGAGCGCTTCGCGACAATGGCGGGCGCCACTAGGGGTCCTTATGAAGCAGCGTGTTAAGGTTGTAGAGGTCAGCCCGCGAGACGGCCTTCAGAACGAAAAGGCAGAGGTATCCACCGAAACAAAAATTAGCCTGATCGAACGACTGGCAGAGGCGGGTGTCGTAAATGTTGAATCGGCCTCTTTCGTCTCTCCCAAATGGGTGCCGCAGATGGCCGATGGTGCTGCAGTCATGGCCGGCATTCGGCGGCAGCCAGGTACCTGGTACTCGGTGCTTACACCCAACCTCAAGGGCTATGAAGCAGCGGCCATGGCACAGGCTGATGAAGTTGTTATTTTCAGCGCCGCCTCAGAAACGTTTTCCCAGAAAAACATTAACTGCAGCGTGGCAGAGTCGATCGCGCGATTTCGTCCCGTGGCCCAGGCTGCCAAAACAGATGGGATAGCCCTGCGAGGGAGTATCTCCTGTAGCCTTGGCTGCCCCTATGAAGGAGAAATCTCCCCGTCTCAGGTGTTGGCGGTGGTGGATCGCATGATGGATCTGGGCTGCCACGAGATCGATATCGCCGATACCATCGGGGTGGGAACCCCTGAGAAGACCAAGCGCCTGTTTAGGGCAATCGCACAGCATCACGACCTAGAGAAATTTAGCGGCCATTTTCATGATACCTATGGCCAGGCGATTGCCAACGTTTATGCTGCTCTAGAAGCCGGCGTCTCAATTTTTCATGGATCGGTGGCTGGGCTCGGCGGCTGCCCCTACGCGAAGGGTGCGACAGGTAATGTCGCCACGGAAGATCTTGTATACCTCCTGCATGGGCTTGGGTTGGAGACAGGCATTGATTTTGACGCCCTCTGCGAGGCCGGCGCCTTTATCTCTTCGGCCCTTGCACGTAAGAGCGGCGCAAAGGCTGGGCCCGCCTGGCTCAGTAAAAAGTCGGCTTCTTCCTGCTAGACGATCCCACTTCGAAAAATCGTAGTCTCTCCCTCTAATGCCTACTCGGTAGGCTACTAGGGAAGGCGGTCAAAGACCTCGCGCCAGACCATGTTGGTGGCATTACTTGTCGCGTGCACATAGAGCACCGACTGCGTGTCGGGGTTAAAGATAAGTTGTTGGCCATGATTGCCGAGAAAGCAGAATGTTCCGGGCTTCTTGGTGCAGTTCGTCCAGATCTGATACCCATACGACTTATTCAACGGCCAATTTGCATCAATCTGATGCGTAGTTGCCAGACGTAGGTACTGACCAAAGCAGTCGTCTTTTGTTCGCTGCTCGAGAACCCAGATGCCGAGACGCAACCAGTCGGCAGGCCGGGCACTAAAGCCAAAATACCCTGCCACTTCTCCCTTCTCGTTAGTGACCCAGGCCCCCTGGGATTCCGCACCCACCTCTGCCCAGACTGCCTCAGAGAAATAGCTCGCAAAGGGGCGCCGCGTAGCGGCCTCAACGGCCAGCCCGAGGGCGACCGTATCGTAATTGTTATAGTTGAACTGGCGACCCGGAGGAACCGCCTTCTGGTCAAAGCGCTTCATTAAATCAATGTACGAACGGGTAAGCTGCCGCGAATAAACCGCCCGATTCACTTTGGTGTCTTCTTCGTCCCGCCATCCGGTGGGCCGTAACGTATCCCCAATGAACGCCCCAGACGACATACGCAACGTATCGCGTACGGAGGTGGCGCCCCAGGAGGTGCCGCGAAGATCAGGCAGAAGACTAGCCAAGGGTTCCTCAAGACTCTTGAGATCACCCGAACAGACTGCCTTGCCGACCGCGAGCGAGACAAGACTCTTGGACATGGAATTACCGATGGGAGTCGACAACGGGTCTGCCTTACCCTGCAGATACCGAGCATATTCCAGACGCCCCGCTCGGGCGATCAATACAACTCGAGTGGGAGAGAGATCAAACCGGAGGTCTGCATATTTACGAAACTCACTCCAGGCGGGGGTCTCGGATACCGGTGATGTACTGAGCGGGCGGATGGATGCCGCGGGTGGAGCCGCCTGCCCCACGAGCTGATGGGTGGCCTGTCCACGCCATCCTCCCGTCATCATATCGGCAATGCGGTCTTCGACCTGCTGGGGGTACACGGGCCTACTCATTAGAATGAACGGGATGGCGGCAGAAAGAAATAGGACCGATCGACTCTGGGCGAGCCTTCTCCCATTAGACCTCCCACTAGCGATAGTCGCGTGCATCCTCGATGAGTTTTCCATCGTCGGGCAGATCATTGGCAGAAGCAAACCCAACCTCACCACGTAACCGCGTAACATCACGAACGCTGTCGGCGATCTGCACGCGCAGGTCATCACTGCGTTCTATGCCCTCTGCCAGGGCGCAGCGTAACGTCATAACATCTTCACCGAGACGTCCGGTGAGTACCAATCGGGCCTTGGTTATCTGGGGAAAACGCCTGACAATGGCTGCAACGAGCCCAGGATGGACAAACATCCCCCGAACCTTGGTTGTCTGGTCCGCACGCCCTAACCATCCCTTAATACGCAGATTGGTTCGACCGCATACCGATGGCAGATCAACGGAGGCAGGGTCGATCGCAGAGAGATCTCCTGTGGCAAAACGAATCATCGGGTAGTCAGATCCGAAGTGGGTGACGACGACCTCACCTGTCTCACCCAGTGGCATTGGCTGGCTACCGCCAGGCTCGACAATCTCCAAGACAATCTCTTCGTCGATAATCATGCCCTGGCTCGGATCAGCCCCTTCGTAGGCGATCATTCCAAGGTCTGCTGTGGCGTAGACCGACCGCATAGAAGTCAGCCCCCGACTGGCGAACCATTCCCGCATTGAAGGGGTGAGGGCCTCACCCGAAACTGCCGCCTTTCGAAGGCTAGATACCGATAGTCCTAGCTCATCGGCCTTCTCCAAAATAAGCTTGAGAAAACTCGGTGTACCCACATAACCTGCTGGCTGAAGCTGTGCCATGGCCTGAGCCTGAAGCTCTGTCTGGCCGACACCCGCGGGCAATACCCAGCATCCGAGGGCGTGCAGGCCTCCTTCCATGATCCATGCTCCGGGTGAGAGATGGTAGGAAAAGCTGTTGTGCACCAAGTCGCCTGCAGCAAAGCCTGCCGCACGGAGCGCCCGAGCGGTACGAAAAACATCGATGGCCATCCCCTGCGGCTCGTATATTGGGCCCGGCGACTGAAATATTCTTCTCAAGGCGGTAGGGGGAACAGCCAACATTCCACCGAGAGGCGGCTTTGCCGACTGCTGCGCAGAGAGGTCGGACTTACGGGTGACCGGTAGCGAGGCTAGTTGTTCAAGAGATGTAAGGCCCCCAGCGGGTAACGCAGCAAGCGCCTCGGCATAGTAGGGAGCATGCGCCTTAGCGTGGGTCAGCGCCTTATTTAACCCGGCAAGAAGATCTGCATTACGCTGAGCAGGCTGCCGCTGCTCAAGAGTCTCGAGGTTATTTGCCATCACTAGGCCAACCAGCGCTTGCGACGACGATAGGACTTCACCTCTTTAAAGGAGCTACGGTCTGATCCCGACGAGACGCCGAGGTAGAACTCCTTCACGTCTTCGTTGTTTCGCAGGTCTTCTGCCGTGCCATCGAGCACCACGCGACCGTTCTCAAGAATATAGCCGTACTGGGCAAAACGCAGTGCGACCATGGTGTTTTGCTCGGCAAGTAAAAAACTCACGCCCTCCCGGGCATTGAGGTCTTGAACGATGTGAAAGACCTCTTCCACGATCTGCGGGGCAAGCCCCATCGAAGGCTCATCGAGCAGGATCGTGTCAGGCTTAGTCATGATGGCGCGGCCAATGGCGCACATCTGCTGTTCTCCGCCCGATGTATAAGCCGCCTGCGTGTTCTTACGTACCTTCAGGCGGGGGAAATAGGTGTACACCTTATCGAGCATGGCCTGCATTTCTCCGCGGCTCGGCCGGCTGGTGTAGGCGCCGGACATCAGATTTTCTTCGATAGTGAGGTGGGCGAAACAGTGCCGGCCTTCCATAACCTGCACCACCCCCCGTTGCACCAAGTCGGCAGGGGTGAGGGATTCCACCCGCTCACCTTTAAACTCAATCGAGCCCTTCGTTACCTCGCCACGCTCTCCTTTGAGCAGATTCGAGATGGCGCGAAGGGTCGTTGTCTTTCCCGCGCCATTGCCCCCAAGGAGGGCAACAATACCCCCCTTCGGGACAGCCAGCGACACCCCCTTCAAGACCAAGATCACATGGTTATAGATGACCTCGATACCATTGACGGATAGAACAGGGGTGGCCTGGCTCATGATGGCGCGCTCTTGACGAAGGGGTTACGAGTTGCAGTCCGATGCGGGACGACGGGTAAGCTTCTTATCCGATGCATAGCGATCGGCGGAGGCCTTCACCATGGGGCGAATAATGCTCTCGTCTGCCTCAACCCAGTCGGAAGACCAGTTGAACTTGGCGCCGTCCCAAGTATGAATCCGCGCAAAGGCCGAGCCCATGTGGTCGTCACAACTGGTCTTCACGGGGCTGATCACACCGGTAAATCCAAGCTGACCAAGTCGGCCACGACCGATGTCGAGGTTTTCATAGCCCCAACGCGCCTGCTCACCTGTCATGACCTTACCCTTACCATACCGCTCCTGGGCACGAAAGACGCCCTCAACGGCCAGCATGGCACCAACGACGCCACGCATGTAGAGCACATCGCCGACCTCATCACGTGGACCGGTTCCCTGACCCTTGGCATGCACTTTCTCAAGAATCTCTTTAACCACATCAGCGTTCTTGGCCTGACCATGCTGCATCATGACGGCACTGTAGCCCTTCGCGGCCGCGCCAATATCTTTGAGATCGGGCTCTGCCCCAGACCACCAGGTGCCGAACATCTTGCTGGTGGGATAGCCCACAGCAACGGCCTCACGTACCGCAGTGGCGGTCATGATTCCCCAAGTCTGAAGAATCACATAGTCGGGACGCTCTTGCCGAACCCTCAGCCATATTGACTTCTGCTCGACGCCCGGGGCGGGAATCGGCAGGAGCAGTGGGGTGAATCCATGGCGCTTGGCCCGCTCTTCAATAATGGGAAGAAGTTCTTTGCCAAAGGGGCTGTCGTGATATCCGACACCGATCTTCTTACCCTTGAGCTTATCCCAGCCGCCTTCAAGGTTGGCAATATGACGCAGGACCGCATCACCGGCGACCCAGTAATGACCAATGAGCGGGAAGTTCCACTTGAAGATGCCACCATCGGCCGAATCACTGCGGCCATAGCCCGAGGTGATCAGTGAAATCTTGTCTGTGGGCACCTTCTCCGTCAAAGCGAAGGTAATACCCGTAGAGAGCGGCTGAAAGACTGTAGCGCCACCGTGCTTGCCCTTCAGACGCTCGTAGCACTCAACCCCTCGGTCGGTCGCGTAGGCGGTCTCGCACTCTTCTACCAGAGTCATGACACCGTTAATTCCGCCACGTGCATTCACCAGCTTCATGTAATCCCAGTAGCCATTGGCAAACGGGGTCGCATTCGGCGCCACTGGGCCAGTACGGCCCGTGAGGCTAGGAAAGAATTGCACCTTCTGCTGCGCGACAGCCGCAGTATGCAGGCCGACGCCTGCGAGGGTCAGTGCCGAAAAGGCCACCGATGTCCATAGTTGTCGAACTTTCATGCCATGTCTCCTTATATTCACTTTGTACTCCCCAAACTACACCACTGCTATCGGACAGCCCCCAAGACGGGGCTACCCCACAACTCTTCAATTAATGCGGGAAAGGCCAGAGCCGAAGCTTTTGTTTACCAATACTCCAGAGCTTTGCCAGACCATGCGGTTCGGCAATTAAGAACCAGACAATCAGTGCCCCGAAAATCATGAACTCGGCATGCGAGATCATTTCGGTCGAAATGGTCAGGCCCACGAGGCTACCCACCAATGGCAGAAACTGATTTAAGAAGATGGGCAAGATAACGATGAAGGCCGCGCCAAAAATACTGCCGACGATAGAGCCCATGCCGCCAATGATGACGATAAAGAGCAGCTGGAAGGACCGATCAATGGAAAATGCCAGAGGCTCCCAGGCGCCCAGATGGATAAATCCCCAGAGGCCTCCCGCCACACCAATAATAAAAGAGCTGACTGCGAAGGCGGTGAGTTTTGCATAGACGGGACGAATACCAATCACCGCAGCAGCCACATCCATATCGCGTATCGCCATCCACTGACGACCCACAGACCCGCGAACCAGATTCTTGGTGAGTAAGGCGAAGACTACGAGAAAGGCCAGGCAGAATAGATACTTGTCTAAAGGGGTATCGATTGTCCAGCCCAAGACCTCAAGCCCACCGACTGCCACAGATCCTGAGGTGCTGTTGTTGGTGAACCAAGGCACGCGGCTAAAGGCCCAATCACAGAAAAACTGGGCAGCCAGGGTCGCCACCGCAAGGTACAGGCCTTTGACCCGAAGGCTTGGTATGCCAAAAACAATCCCGACGATCGTTGCAAAAAACCCGCCAAGCAGCAGCGCGCCAATAAGCGGCATGCCTTCAAAACGGACAAACATGTTGTAGGCCATGTAGGCGCCGACGGCCATAAATGCGCCAGACCCAAGGGAAATCTGTCCGCAGTAGCCGACCAGAACATTGACCCCAATGGCTGCCAGCGAAAGAATGAGAAACGGAACGAGGATTGCCTTAAAGACATAGTCATCGAAAAGCAAGGGAACCACCAGGAAGGCAAAGGCAATCCCCGCAATGACAAACCAACGGTCCTGCGCGATCGGAAAGATCTGCTGGTCATCGCGATAGTTGGTCTTGAACTGGCCGTTTTCTCTATAAATCATGGTGTAAGAGCCCTAGACGCGGTCAATGATTTTTTCGCCGAAGAGACCCTGCGGTCGAATCAGCAGCACAAACAGGGCGAGAACATAGGAAAACCAGATCTCAATACCGCCGCCGAGGGCAGGCCCTAGGTAGACTTCAGAGAGCTTCTCGCCGACCCCAATAATGAGTCCACCAATAATGGCGCCGGGTACCGAGGTCAGCCCGCCAATAATGATCACCGGCAGTGCCTTCAACGCCACCAGGGTAAGAGAGAACTGCACACCAATCTTTGACCCCCAGATAATTCCCGCGACCAAGGCAGTAATGCCCGCCACAAACCAGACAACCACCCACATACGATTGAGAGGAATACCAATCGACTGCGCGGCCTGGTGGTCATCGGCCACTGCGCGCAGCGCCCTACCCGTGCTCGTCTTCTGAAAGAAGAGCGTCAGGAGTCCAACAAGGGCGGCCGCGACGAGGGCTGCATAGAGATCCTCTTGGTTAATTAAAAGCCCCCCCTCAAAGACCGTGTCAAGAATAAAGATAGGTTCTTTTGGCATTCCAACATCAATCTTGTAGACCGCACTGCCAAAAATAGTCTGGCCAAAGCCATCAAGAAAATAGGTAATGCCCAGCGTGGCCATCAAGAGGGCAACCGCCTCTTGGTTAACCAGATGCCTCAGGACATAGCGCTCCACCAGCCAGGCGAAGGCCAACATTACAGCGGCTGATATCGCAAACGCCAAAAGATTAGCGAGTACTTTATTCTCAAACCCAAGCCAGAGAGGCAGCCATTCCGAGAATCGGGCCATTGACAACGCCGCAAAAAGTACCATCGCGCCCTGGGCAAAGTTAAAAACCCCCGAAGCCTTGAAGATGAGAACAAAGCCGAGGGCAACAAGTGAATACAAGACTCCGGCCATCAGGCCGCCGAAGAGGGTTTCGAGGAAAAATCCCATGGTCCCGCCTCCGTCTAGTGCTCAGTGCCAAGATAGGCGTTGATGACGTCGGGGTTCTTGCGTACCGCGTCCGGTACATCGTCCCCAATCTTTTTTCCGTAATCCAAGACCACGACCCTGCTCGATATGTCCATGACCACACTCATATCGTGTTCAATCAGAACGATGGTTGTTCCAAACTCATCATTCACATCAAGAACGAAGCGGCACATGTCCTGCTTTTCTTCCACATTCATGCCGGCCATGGGTTCGTCAAGCAGTAGGATCTTGGGTTCCATAGCCAAGGCACGCCCAAGATCTACCCGCTTCTGAAGTCCATAGGGCAGCGTACCCACTGCGGTATTGCGATACTGCTGGATACCAAGAAAATCAATGATGTTCTCTACAAACTCACGATGAACGATCTCTTCGCGCTCGGCAGGCCCAATGCGTAAGGCCTGCAGGAACATGTTGGACTTTATCTTCAGGCTACGTCCGGTCATGATGTTGTCCAGAACGGACATGCCCTTAAAAAGGGCCAGATGCTGGAAAGTTCTGGCAATTCCTAGACTGGCCATCTTGTGGGGGTTTACGTCAGAGAGGACACTGCCTTCAAAGACGATCTGCCCCTCCTGTGGCTTATAGGCGCCATTGATACAGTTGAGCATGGAACTCTTACCTGCACCATTCGGGCCAATGATTGCCCGAATCTCTTTACGCCGAACATCAAATGAAATATTTGAGAGTGCCTGGATACCGCCGAAGGACAGGCTAATGCCCTTTACCTCCAGAATGATGTCATCGGTCTGGGTCATGCCATGGCCTCCTGTTGCAGAGAGAAGGTCGGAACGTCATGCACCCGCAGCGTCGCAGAGACCTTACCAACACGCCCATCCTCAAACCGTACATCCGTCTCAATAAACTGCTCCGACAGACCGCCATAGATTGCCTTGATCAGCGGGCTGTATTTTTCCTCGACGAAGCCGCGCCGAACCTTACGGGTGCGGGTAAGCTCGTCGTCGTCGGGATCTAGCTCCTTATGCAGCACCAGAAACCGAGAGATCTGGGCATGGCCAAGCATCTTCTCTTTAGAGAGTTCGCGATTCATCTTCTCAATACATTCTGCGATGAGCTTAGAGACCGACGGGTTACCGGCCAGGTCGATGTAGCCACTATAAGCAATGTTGCGACGCTCGGCCCAGTTACCTACCGCCTCAAAATCAATATTGATGAAGGCACCGATAAAGTCGCGATCTGAACCAAAGACGACCGCCTCCTTGATATAACTGAAGAACTTGAGTTTGTTTTCGATGTATTTAGGGGCGAAGACTTTACCTGAGGCCATCTTTGACACATCTTTTGCGCGGTCAATGATGCGCAGATGACCATCGTTGTCGAGCACGCCTGCATCCCCAGTATGGAAATAGCCCTCGGCATCAATGGCTTCAGCGGTGGCATCAGGGCGTTTGTAATATTCTTTGAGCAGCGATACCCCACGCACCAAGACCTCACTGTTCTCCCCGATCTTGATCTCCACACCGGGTGAGGGTGTACCCACCGAGTCATACTTCACTTCTCCGTCTCGTTGAATGCAGGCATACGCACAACTCTCCGTCTGGCCGTAGAGCTGCTTTAGATTAACGCCAATAGAGCGGTAGAACTTAAAGAGGTCTGGGCCAATAGCCTCACCAGCCGTGTAGGCAACCCGAATACGCGACATACCGAGCGTATTGCGCAATGGTCCGTAGACAAAGAAGTAGCCCAGGCCATAGAGAAGGCGGTCGAGCAGACCTACCGATCGCCCATCAAGAATATCTGCTCCGCAGCGGGCAGCCACCCCCATAAAGTAATCGAACATCTTTCTCTTGATAAGCCCCGCATCTTCCATACGGATGGTGACTGAAGTGAGCAGGCCTTCATAGACGCGCGGCGGGGCGAAGTAATAGGTTGGTCCGATCTCCTTCATATCTGCACTGACGGTATCTCGGGACTCCGGGCAGTTCACTGTGAAGCCGGAGGCCATACACTGCGCCATGGAAAAGAGAAAGTCTCCGACCCAGGCCATCGGAAGGTAGGCCATCATGTCGTCTCTGTCACTGAGACAATCGACTTCGCAAGCGCCGCGACCGGCACCCAACATGGACGCATGGGTCTGACAGACGCCCTTGGGACGACCGGTGGTTCCGGAGGTATAGAGAATGACGCAGACATCGGAGGCCTGGCCCTTGGCGATCTCGGCATCGAAAAAACCAGGATGGGCGGCATCAAAGTCTTTGCCGAGGGCAATCAACTCCTCAATCGGCTTGAGATGTCCATGGTCGTAGTCGCGCATACCTCGCGGATCGAGATAGAAAACGTTGTGCAGGTTAGTTACCTGATCGCTTACCTCGAGGAGTTTATCTACCTGCTCCTGGTCTTCAGCAAAGGCGAACTGCACCTCGGCATCTTGTAGCACATAGACCATCTCGGCCGCGACCGCATCTTGATACAGCGGAACGGCAATACCTCCCAATGCCTGGGCCGCAAGCATGGCCTGGTAGAGCTGCGGGCGGTTATCGCCAATAATCGCTAGGCTCATCCCGCGCTGGAAGCCCAGGCTGGCGAGCCCGCAGGCCATTTGCCGAACCTTCTGGCCCGCCTCCTGCCAAGTGTCGGTCTGCCATATACCGAGATACTTCTCCCGGTAGGCGGGACGCTGCGGTCGCAGAGTGGCATGCTGCATCAGGACCCGGGGGAAGGTGGTTTCGATGGCGGTCGGCATAGGCGTCTAGAGAAGAGTCAAGTGGGCGCGCAGGTCGCTACATATTCCGTCGGTACTGGCCACCAACTGCGAAAAGGGTGTCGGTGATCTGGCCCAGGGAGCAATGGCGCACGGTATGCATTAGCGCCTCAAAAACGTTGCCACCGCTGATTACCGTATTACGTAAGCTTTCGAGGGCGGCGGCAGACTGCATGGCATGCTGTTGATGGAACGCCTCAAGCCGGGTGAGCTGGCTGCGCTTCTCCTCCTCGGTAGAGCGCGCGAGCACAATATCTTCAACGGGTGCATTGCCACCGGGCTTCAAGAACGTGTTCACCCCAATAATGGGCAGATCGCCGGTATGCTTGAGATGCTCGTAATGCATAGACTCATCTTGGATCTTGCCCCGCTGGTAGCCTGTCTCCATGGCACCGAGCACACCCCCTCGATCAGAAATTCGATCGAACTCCTGCAAGACCGCCTCTTCGACCAAATCGGTGAGCTCTTCCAGAATGAAAGACCCCTGGTTCGGATTGTCTGACTTGGCCAGCCCCCACTCGCGATTGATGATGAGTTGGATCGCCATCGCCCGACGTACGCTCTCCTCTGTGGGGGTTGTGATTGCCTCGTCGTAGGCGTTGGTATGCAGAGAATTGCAGTTGTCGTAGATGGCAATGAGCGCCTGCAGGGTCGTACGAATATCGTTGAAATCGATCTCTTGGGCATGCAGGCTGCGGCCGGATGTCTGGATGTGGTACTTCAATTTCTGGCTGCGGCTGTTGGCGCCATAACGATCGCGCATGGCCACCGCCCAGATCCTGCGGGCTACCCGTCCGAGTACCGCGTATTCGGGGTCCATGCCGTTACTAAAGAAGAACGAGAGATTGGGCGCGAAGTCGTCGATCTTCATTCCCCGCGCAAGGTAACTCTCCACGTAGGTAAAGGCATTGGCAAGGGTAAAGGCCAGTTGCGAAATGGGATTAGCTCCCGCCTCAGCAATGTGGTAGCCCGAGATCGAGACCGAGTAGAAGTTACGAACCTTATGATCGACAAAATAGGCCTGTATGTCTCCCATAACCTTCAGGCTAAATTCAGTAGAGAAAATGCAGGTGTTTTGCCCCTGATCTTCTTTGAGAATATCGGCCTGCACCGTTCCACGGATATTTTGAAGAACCCAGGCCCGCGCCTCTTGCTGTTCTGCCTCTGTCAGTGGACGCCCCTTTTCTTCCGACAGGGCCTGCTCCTTCTGATCTATCGCTGCATTAAAGAACATAGCCAGAATTGTTGGCGCCGGACCATTAATGGTCATGCTCACAGACGTTGCAGGGTCGCAGAGGTCGAATCCCGCGTAGAGGGCCTTCATATCGTCTAGCGTGGCAATAGAAACGCCAGAGTTGCCCACCTTGCCATAGATATCTGGACGCAGCCCCGGATCTTGTCCGTAGAGAGTGACAGAATCAAAGGCGGTCGACAACCGCTTAGCCGGCATCCCCTCCGAAAGGAGCTTGAATCGTCGGTTCGTACGGAACGGATCGCCCTCGCCCGCAAACATGCGGGTAGGGTCCTCGTCTTGGCGCTTAAAAGGGAAAACACCACCGGTGAAGGGAAACTCGCCAGGAAGATTCTCGAGCATGCGCCAACGCAAGAGATCACCATGATCGTGCAGGCGCGGCAGACCAATCCGCGGCATATGGGTACCCGACAGCGTATCGATATAGAGCGGATGCACCTGACTTCGATCACGAATCTGGATCGTGAATGCCTCCTGCCGGTAGGCATCGGCGGTAGCCTGCCAACCGGCAATGAGCTGTGCAGCACGCGGGTCCTGGGCGGAGCGCCGTTCCGCTATGAGCTCTGAGAAGTCAACCAACTGGCCCGCGGCGGTTGCAATCGCGGAGGCAGACTCGAGGGACTGAATCTCGCGCGCCAGCGCTGCCTGGGCCTCCGCCTCCCGATGGAGTCGACGTACAACATCAGAAATCTCAGAGAGATAGCGGGACCGCGCGGCAGGAATGATGGCATCACGCGCAGTAGAGGCACGCCCACTGGGCCGCGACAAGACGCCGGCGCTGGTCTTCAGGCCAAGAGGCGCAAGATCTTCGCGTATGCGGTGATAGAGAGCCAAAACCCCATCATCATTGAATCGGGAGGCCTGGGTTCCAAAAACCGGCAGCACCTCAAGCGCCTCCGACCAGAGCTGCTTGTTGCGCTGAAACTGCTTGGAGACATCTCGCAGCGCGTCTTGACCCCCGCGGCGGTCAAACTTATTGATCGCCACGAAGTCTGCAAAATCGAGCATATCGATCTTCTCTAGCTGACTGGCTGCACCGAACTCGGGCGTCATGACATAGAGCGTCTTGTCAACAAAAGGCACAACCGCCGCATCTCCCTGGCCGATGCCTGAGGTCTCGACAATCGCGAGGTCGAAGCCTGCAAGCCGACAGCAATCGAGTGCAATCGGCAGAGCCTTGGAGATCTCGCTTCCGGCGTCGCGGGTCGCCATAGAACGCATGAAGATAGCCTCTGAGTTGATGGCATTCATGCGAATCCGATCGCCCAGCAGGGCACCCATCGATTTTCTTCGTGACGGGTCAATTGAAATGACTGCGATCCGAAGGTCGTCTTTACTGTCTATTCGGAACCGCAGAACCAGTTCATCGGTAAGGGAAGACTTCCCTGCGCCCCCGGTGCCGGTGATGCCGAGAATAGGCATAGATCGCTGGGCCGCACGGGACGTCAACAGGGTACGGTCGGCAGCCGAAACAAGCCCGTTCTCAGCCTGACTAATTAATTCTGCCAGCGCAGCGGCAGCGCTAGGGCCATATCGCCTGCCCGCGCAAAGAGACTCAATAAGATCGGTGGCTTGCCGTGGGGGTCGGGCCGCCTGACGGGCCCGGGCGATCATATCGGTGATCATGCCGACGAGGCCAAGCCGCTGCCCATCTTCGGGGCTGTAAATGCACTCAACCCCGTAGGCCATTAGGTCCTCACGTTCTGAGGGCACGATGACCCCACCACCGCCCCCGAAGACACGAACATGACCGGCACCACGGGTGCGCAGAAGATCGACCATGAATTTGAAAAACTCGACGTGACCGCCCTGGTAGCTTGAGACCGCAATCCCATGAGCATCTTCTTGCACAGCGGCCTCTACGATCTCAGCCACAGATCGGTTATGCCCTAGATGAACAACCTCGCACCCCTGGTCTTGCAAGAGTCGTCGAACAATGCTGATCGACGCATCGTGACCATCGAAAAGAGAGGCTGCCGTAACAAAGCGCAGCGGAGGCTCTGAGGCAGAAACGACTGGCAGCGCACTCTGGATCGAATGGTCTGTCATTCGGCAATAGTCTTCATGTCTAAATACATCGTTTTAAAGTAACACAAGGCTATTAGGTTGACAGCCTAGTGATGACCCTGCCTTAGTCTGACAACCACTCGGTGAACGCGTGGGCCGAGACCCGCCCGGCATCAAAGTGGTTTACTGGATCGTTCGGGTCGAGGTAACCGAGGGCCATGCCACAGACCACTGACTCGTTCTCGGCCGCTCCGATCTCCGTTCGCACGACAGACGCGAAGTCATTCCAAGCCGCCTGCGGACAAGTATGCAGGCCGCGTGCCCGAGCGGCGAGCATGATGCACTGCAAGAACATCCCGTAGTCGACCAGAGAGCCCGCAGCCAGCGCCCGATCGACGGTGAACATGAGGCCCACCGGTGCATCGAAGAACCGGAAGTTCTTCTGATGCTGAGCATGCATCTTGTCCTTGTCACCCTTACCTATACCAAGGAGTCCATAGAGACCCCAACCATTCTCTCGCCGGCGATCGAGATAGACCGGTGGCCATTGCAGGGGATAGTAGTCGTAGTCGCGCGGAAACTCTTTGGCGCGCTCAGGTTCACGATAGACCAGATCGTGCGCCGCACAAGCGCGATCAATGAGGCGTCGCAAGGCGGCCCCTTGAAGCACGTAGACCTTCCACGGCTGCGTATTCACCCCTGAGGGTGCGCGGGCGGACACATCGAGGATCTCCTCAATAAGAGACCGCGCCACGGGTTTCGGAAGAAAGGCCCGGGCGGAGAAACGCGAACGGATCGCGAGGTCGACACTCTCGGGGTGGGGAACGGTCACAGAGACCTGCTCAGGATTGACGCGGACGGCCATCACTTCTCCTTAGGGATTAAATGCTTCTGAACGAGTGGTAGATCGGGGTTACTGCAGATCGGGGGTCACTGCAGCGGTACTGGCAACGGGCGCTTCTGACCCGTGGGGTCTATTGCCACATAGGTAAGGATAGCGTCGGTGACCTTCACCAGAATTGGATCCTCCGGATGACGCTCTGCGGAGACCTCTACATGAACGGTGACTGAACTCACACCCACCTTCACCACTCGGGCCCAGAATGAAAGCAAGTCACCCACAGAGACAGGCTGCTTGAAATGAAAGCTGTTGACCGCGACGGTCGCCACCCTGCCTTTGGCCAGACGCACCGCCGGAACACTGCCTGCAATATCGACCTGGGCCATCACCCAGCCGCCAAAAATATCGCCATTGGCATTGGCATCGGCAGGCATAGGAACGACCCGCAATACCAGTTCGGCATCAGGATGGTGAATGGGCTCTTCAGTCACAACTGTCTCCAGGCTATATTTTTTATTGATTGCATTCTGACCTGATTGCTTGACGATCTGCAAGGTTAACGTTAACGTTAACGTTAATACAACCACACAAGAAAGAGACTGCCGTGGGCCATCTACAGGACTTCGACTTTGGACTTCCCGACGAGATCAATGCCCTACGCGAGTCAGTTGCAGACTTCGCCCAGAGAGAGATTGCACCGCGGGCCGGGGAGATCGACAAGACCGACCAATTCCCAATGGATCTGTGGAAGAAAATGGGAGACCTTGGCCTGCTGGGTGTAACGGCATCGCCAGACTTCGGGGGTGCCGATATGGGCTACCTTGCGCATATGGTTGTCATGGAAGAAATCTCTCGCGCATCTGCATCGGTGGGACTCTCTTACGGCGCTCACTCTAATCTCTGCGTGAATCAGATCATGCGCAATGGCACACCCGCCCAACGGGCGAAGTATCTTCCGGGGCTCATCGCGGGCACCGCGGTGGGCGCCTTGGCCATGAGCGAGCCCCAGGCAGGATCAGATGTGGTGAGCATGGCGCTAAGGGCTATCGACCAGGGCAGCCACTTTCGCTTAAACGGCACAAAGATGTGGATCACCAATGGGCCGGACGCCGATGTACTCGTGGTCTACGCAAAGACCGATCCTGAGAAGCATGCCATGGGAATCACTGCCTTTCTTGTGGAGAAGGGCATGAAGGGCTTTTCCGTTGCCCAGAAGCTCGACAAGCTCGGCATGCGGGGGTCTCATACCGGAGAACTTGTCTTTCAAGATGTCGATGTACCGAAAGAAAATATTCTCGGAGAGCTCAATGGAGGTGTAAAGGTGCTCATGAGTGGGCTCGACTACGAGCGCGCGGTTCTGGCTGCGGGCCCGCTTGGGATTATGGCAGCCTGCATGGATGTCGTTGTGCCCTACATCCACGACCGCAAGCAGTTCGGGCAGGCCATCGGACAATTCCAGCTTATTCAGGGCAAGATTGCCGATATGTACACCACACTCTCGGCCTGCCGCGCCTATTGCTATGCGGTGGGCCAACGGCTAGACCGGCTAGATTCAGGGACTGGCCACCATCGGGCGGTTCGCAAAGATGCCGCCGGTGTCATTCTTTACTGCGCAGAAAAGGCAACCTGGATGGCAGGCGAAGCAATACAGGTACTGGGCGGCAATGGCTATGTCAACGAATACCCCACTGGACGGCTCTGGCGAGACGCCAAGCTCTATGAGATTGGCGCCGGTACCAGTGAAATTCGTCGCATGCTCATCGGCCGCGAATTGTTCACCGAGACTCAGTAAGTCCCGCGATGCCTTTTCTTCCAAGCCAGACCAACCCACGCAGCGAGGCGTTTCAGAAGAACGCCCGGGCCATGCAGACGCTGGTAGACGACCTAAGGGAAAAGCTGGCTAGCGCTGCCCTCGGCGGTGGAGAGGGTCCTATTAATAAACATCTGGCACGCGGCAAGCTACTTCCTCGCGACCGTATCGAACTCCTGCTTGACCCGGGCAGTCCTTTTCTAGAGTTCTCGCCTCTGGCGGCCCATGGTATCTACAAAGAGAAAGATGGCAGCGATGCTGCTCCTGGCGCAGGGATCATCACTGGTATGGGTCGGGTCAGCGGGGTCCTTTGTGTCATTGTCTGCAACGATGCAACCGTTAAGGGTGGTACCTATTACCCCCTTACGGTAAAGAAACACCTCCGCGCCCAAGAGATCGCGGAACAGAACAATCTTCCCTGCATCTATCTTGTCGACTCGGGGGGCGCCAACCTGCCCAACCAAGACGAGGTCTTTCCCGATCGTGACCACTTTGGGCGTATTTTCTTCAACCAGGCCACCATGTCGGCAAAGGGTATCCCACAGATCGCAGTCGTTATGGGGTCATGCACAGCCGGTGGGGCCTATGTTCCCGCCATGAGCGATGAGTCGATTATCGTCAAAGACCAGGGTACGATTTTTCTGGGCGGCCCGCCCCTGGTAAAGGCGGCTACCGGAGAAGTGGTTAGCGCTGAAGACCTCGGCGGTGCCGATGTTCATACACGACTCTCAGGGGTTGCAGACCACTACGCGACCAATGATGGACACAGCCTGCGCATCGCACGCGACATTCTTGCCAAAATCAATCGTAGTGGGCCCGACCTGAGAGGGGCCCGACCCCCGCGCCCCCCCCGATACGATCCTAAAGAACTCTACGGAATCATCCCTACCGACGCCCGCCAGCCATTCGACGTTAGGGAGATCATCGCCCGTATTGTCGATGGCTCAGACTTCGAGGAATTTAAGGCCCGCTTCGGCACCACCCTGGTAACAGGATTTGCCTATCTCCATGGTTTACCCGTGGGGATAGTAGCCAACAATGGCATCCTCTTCTCGGAAAGCGCCCAGAAGGGCGCCCACTTTATTGAGCTCTGCTGCCAGCGCAAGATTCCTCTTGTCTTCTTGCAAAACATCACCGGGTTTATGGTTGGCCGCAAGTACGAGAACGAGGGGATTGCGAAAAATGGCGCCAAGCTGGTTACAGCTGTGGCAACCGCGGGAGTGCCGAAATTCACGGTCATCATCGGGGGGTCTTTTGGCGCAGGAAACTATGGCATGTGTGGCCGCGCATTTAGTCCTCGACTATTATGGATGTGGCCCAACGCCCGAATCTCGGTAATGGGGGGCGAACAGGCAGCCAGCGTCTTAGCCACGCTGCGCCGGGACAACCTGCAGTCAAAGGGTCAGGCATGGTCAGCCGACGAAGAAGAGGACTTTAAATCCCCGATCCGGGCGAAGTATGAGCAGGAGGGGCACCCTTACTATGCCTCGGCGCGACTCTGGGACGATGGCATTATCGACCCCGTGGATACACGACAGGTGCTCGCGCTAGGGTTGGCCGCCAGTCTTCATGCCCCCGTTCCAGAGACCCGCTTCGGTCTTTTCCGGATGTAAGTCCTCAAGAATGCGTCCCCAAACACCACACAGCCCCGGCAAGATTCTGATTGCCAATCGCGGGGAGATCGCCTGCCGGGTCATCGCGACCTGCCGCAAGATGGGTATTGGTAGCGTTGCGGTCTACTCAGAAGCAGACCGCAACGCCCGTCACGTGCAGCTTGCTGATGAAGCTGTAGCGATTGGCGCCTCCGAACCGAAGGCGAGTTATCTCAACATCGCCGCCCTGGTTGCAGCCGCGCAGACTACAGGTGCCTGGGCCATTCATCCAGGGTACGGATTTCTCTCAGAAAACCCCCGCTTCGCCGAGGCCTGCGAGTCTGCCGGTATCGTCTTTATCGGTCCCACCTCTCAGGCGATTGAGGCGATGGGATCCAAATCGGCCGCCAAAGAAATTATGCAGCGGGCCGGTGTACCGCTGGTGCCCGGCTACAACGGGGAAGACCAATCGGCCGAGGGGCTCCTTGCCCAGGCATGCAGAATCGGATTTCCGCTGCTGATTAAGGCCTCAGCCGGCGGAGGCGGTCGCGGAATTCGTATCGTACGCGCCGCGGAAGAATTTGCCGATGCCCTGGCTTCCTGCAAGCGAGAGGCCCTCGCAAGTTTTAGCAATGATCACGTTCTGATTGAACGGTATCTGCCCTGCGCACGGCATATCGAGGTTCAGATATTTGGCGATACCCGGGGACAGGTCGTGCATCTCTTTGAGCGAGACTGCTCTGTGCAGCGACGCCACCAGAAGGTCATCGAAGAGGCGCCGGCGCCGCTTCTTTCCGATGCGCAGCGCGCAGATCTGGGAGCCATTGCCGTGCGTGCCGCCCAGGCGATCCAGTACACCGGGGCAGGCACCGTGGAGTTTATCGCCGAGGCCCTGCCCGATGGGCGCGCCGGGGCCTGCTACTTCATGGAAATGAATACGCGACTGCAGGTCGAGCACCCCGTTACCGAGATGATCACGGGACTCGATCTGGTGGAGTGGCAGATTCGTATCGCTCGGGGAGAGCCACTGCCCCTGCGCCAAGAAGAGATTCGTTGCTACGGTCATGCAGTGGAATTGCGGCTCTGTGCGGAGGATCCCTCGCGCGACTTCATGCCCTCAACAGGCCAGATGACAGGCTACGCGATGGCGGAGGAGGTTCCCGGCCAGGTGCGAATAGACAGCGGCCTACGGGAGGGAGATACCGTTACGCCCCATTACGATTCGATGATCGCCAAGCTGATCTGCTGGGGTGAAGACCGATCCATCGCAATCGCCCGGGCCCGGCAGGCTCTAGCAGAGACCCACCTTACTGGGCCGGCAACCAATGTTCGCTTTCTCGCGCGCCTCCTGGCCTTACCCGCCTTTCAGACGGCGCAGTTGTCCACTGCAGTAATTACCACCCACCAGCAGACACTCACTGAACTGCGCCCACTGTCCGAGAAACTTCAACTGCTCGCCGTTGCCGCCGCGCTGCAGTCTGGCCCATGGTCGTCTCCCGTAGGAGACCAGGTCGACCCATGGGCGCAGGCCTCCGGTTTTAGACTCTCAACACCAGCCCGACGTCGGCTTTGCCTTTCCAGAAATCAGGAACGCTGGTCAGTTGACGTCCAATTTGCGCCCATGGCGCTGTCGCTTGGTGAGGCGATGGAGCCCTTCGCACTACTGCCAACAGAGTCCGCGCAGAGACTGTCAGTGGCGTGGCGAGGCCACGTCGTCAATGGCTATGCAGACTGGGAAGAGCAGCCTACGCTGCGTCTGCACCTCTGGGACGAAGACGAGGATGTCCTACTGCACTGGGTCGACCCGTATGCGAGTAACGATCTCGATGATTCCTCGGAGTCGGCACTTACCGCCCCAATGCCAGGGCAGGTGACGCGCGTGCATGTGCAACCAGGCGCCCAGGTTAAAAAAGGCGAATCACTCCTCGTCATCTCGGCAATGAAGATGGAGTTTTTGGTCTCGGCGCCGCGTGACGGTATGCTTGAAGAGTTGCTCTGCAAGGAAGGTGATGTGGTAACCGAGGGACTCCCGCTTGGCCGGCTCGCCCCGCTAGAAGTGAAGGAGGGGTAAGTTAGGGGTCAATCGCGGCGTCGCGATCGGCTCGCATCCGGCTCCATGGTTGAACTCGGTATACAAAACTTCTGGGAGTTTCTTCTAGGCACGGTCTTGATTGTTCTCCTGCCCGGGCCAAACTCGCTCTATGTGCTCACCGCTTCTGCGCAGCTCGGTTATCGCAGCGGCTGGGCCGCTGCCTTCGGAATATTCTCGGGCGATACGGTGCTAATGATTGCCACCGCCTCCGGGGCAGCCTCGTTTATGACTCTCTTTCCACGTGGGTTCGAGGCCTTCAAGGCTGCCGGCGCCGTCTATCTGGCATGGATTGGTTTTCAACTTCTTCGGGAGGGCCAGCGACGGTGGCCCCGAGGCTCAGAACCATACGCGCATAGAGCCCCGGCTGCCCCTCCACAGCCTGCAGATCTAACAAGGTCGCGAGACCTACGCACCCCCTATCTCAAGGCGCTGGGTCTCTCCCTGACAAACCCGAAAGCGATCTTGTTTTTTCTCGCTTTCTTCACGCAGTTTGTCCGCGCAGAGGCTTCTACCCCCGCGATAGCTTACTTCACGCTGGGGGTTGTCGTGCAGATTGTGAGTCTGACCTACCTTGCCCTGCTGATCTTTACAGGGCTGCGTCTTCAGACCATCTTCGAGACCCACCCTCGTTGGTCTGCATCGGGTATTGTGGTCGTGAGTCTCTGCTTTATTGGATTTGCGCTTAAGATGCTTATCGGCTAAGCCGCCTGGGTAAACCGCTGAGCCTCATCTAGTCCCGTTGCTGAGGCCTGGACTGCCTCAGCAAGTCCCAGAGCGGGCGCCAAGACATGGCCTGCATAGAAGCAGGCCGAGGCAAGCTTCTGCGCGTAGAAAGGCTCCTGGTCTTGCTTGGGCAGCGCGAGCAGTGCCGCCCGTCCCATCATCTGTCCCCCCAGTACATAGCCCGAGAGCATGAGAAGCGGAACAGACCCGAAAAAACTGGCCGCAGGGCTTGCCGCATAGGCGGTCATGGCCGACTGGGCCGCCTCCGCCCAGACCTTGCTTGCACGGGCCAGGACCTCACCAAACCGATTGCACCCGACATGGTCGGTGGATCGCAAGGCCTCAGCGGTCTGTTCGATCTCCTGCACAAGACGCATAAGCTCGGCGCCCTTATCCTTCAGCAGCTTGCGGCCGAGAAAATCATTGGCCTGGATCGCTGTCGTACCCTCATAGATGGTGGTAATTCGGGCATCGCGAAAATGCTGCGCCGCCCCCGTCTCCTCGACATACCCCATGCCGCCATGTACCTGGACGCCGAGCGAACTAATCTCGATTGACTGTTCTGTACACCAGGCCTTAACCACCGGAATGAGAAAATCTACACGGGCCTGGGCTCGCTGCGCCTCGGTAGGATCTTCTGTACGCGCTGCCAGGTCGAGGTAGGCCGCCGCCTCATAGCCCAAGGCCCGCATCGCCTCGACGCGAGACTTCATACTCGCAAGCATTCGACGCACATCGGGGTGGTCCGCGATTGGACGCGTCTGGTCACCGAATCCATGCACCCGCCCCTGTACCCTGTCGTGGGCATACCAGAGTGCCTGCTGATAGGCGCGATCTGAAATCGAGATACCCTGCACACCCACCTGGAGCCGGGCATGATTCATCATGGTGAACATATATTCAAGTCCCCGGTTGGCCTCTCCTACGAGATAACCAATCGCGCCGTCTTTCTCTCCGTAGCTCATGACACAGGTGGGGCTGCCGTGAATGCCAAGCTTATGCTCTAGAGAGATGCATCGAACATCATTTCGCCCGCCCAGAGATCCGTCAGCCTCGACAAGAATTTTAGGGACAATAAAAAGGGAGATGCCCTTAACTCCCGCGGGCGCATCTGGAAGTCTGGCGAGTACCAGGTGAATAATGTTTTCGGCGAGATCATGTTCGCCATAGGTGATGTAGATCTTCGTGCCCGAGATCCGATAATACGTGCCTTCGGGGCCGGAAATGGGGAGCGCCTTCGTAGTCACTGCCGCCAGGTCTGATCCTGCCTGCGGCTCAGTGAGGTTCATGGTACCGCTCCACTGGCCGGAGACCATCTTCTCAAGATACCGATGTTTCTGCTCTTCGGTGCCGTGACTCTCGATCGCATGAATAGCGCCTGCGGTGAGCATAGGGCACAGGGCAAAGGACATACAGGCCGACTGCCACATCTCACTGATAGCCGTGGCCAACAATTCTGGCAGGCCCTGCCCGCCATACTCTGTGCTGCCGGAGAGTCCGTGCCAGCCCGCACCCACGAACTGCAGGTAGGCGTCGCTATAGCCAGGGGAGGTCTGTACCCGATGCCCCTCAAGGAGTCGAGCCCCCTGGCGATCACTTGGCCAGTTCATTGGGGAGAGCACGCCATGGGCAAACTTACCCGCCTCGTCGAGCACTGCCTGCACCAAATCTTGCGAAAACTCCTCGCATCCAGGAAGCTGCGCGACCCGTTCAAATGGGGCCAGCTCTTCAATGACAAACTGCATATCTCTGGTCGGGGCTTGATATTCAACAGGCATGAGGTACTCCTTGGCAATGGGCGGGATAGGCCGCCGTTTTAGAGCTTGGCAGTCAGTTCTGGCACAGCCTCAAAGAGGTCGGCTACCAGGCCATAATCCGCGACCTGAAAAATTGGTGCGTCGGGATCTTTGTTAATCGCAACAATCACCTTGGAGTCTTTCATACCCGCTAGGTGCTGTATCGCGCCAGACATACCAATCGCAATATAGAGTTGGGGCGCTACGACTTTACCCGTCTGCCCCACCTGGAAATCATTCGGGGCGTAGCCCGCATCCACCGCTGCACGAGAGGCCCCGAGTGCGGCGCCGAGACGATCAGCAAGCGGCTCGAGCAATTCGCGGTATTTTTCGGAGGAGCCCAAGGCCCGCCCCCCAGAGACCACCACCTTGGCCGAGGCAAGTTCAGGTCGGTCTGACTTTGAGAGCGACTGGGCGACAAAGGAGGATCGCGTGGAGGCCGACACTGCCGCCAGCGCACGAATCGGTGCTGGCGCACTGTTATCGACCACAGGGCTAAATGCGGTGGTTCGGGCGGTGAGCACCAGAATAGGGTCTGTAGACTGCACTGTGGCGATGACGTTGCCTGCATAGATCGGCCGCTCAAAGGTCTTCGCATCGACGACGCGGGTGATATCCGAAATCGATGCAACATCGAGCAGGGCGGCAAGACGCGGAGCAAGGTTCTTACCATGGGTTGTAGACGGGAAGACCACCGCGCCGTAACTCTGTGCTCGAACCTCCCCAAGAATCTGGTCTACAAGGTCTTCCGCAAGGCCCTGACCGAGTGCAGGACCATCGGCCTGCACCACTTCCGTTACCCCTGAGAGAGCTGCCGCGGCCTGCGCGGCAGGACTGCAGCCATCGCCGGCCACAAGAAGATGTATCTGCCCTCCCCCCGCCGCGGCAAGTAATGCCTGGGCCGCCGATACGGCGGTACGGGTTGCCGCATTGAGGGACTGATTGTCGTGCTCTGCAATAACGAGTACCTGCATCTAGATCACCTTTGCATCGTTCTTAAGCTTCTCAATAAGTGTGTCAACCGAGTCGACCTTAATGCCAGCAGACCGGCCCGGCGGATCAGAGACCTTAACGAGGCGCAGTCGGGGGGCGAGGTCTAGGCCGAGCGAGGCGGCAGAGATCGTCTCTATCTCTTTTTTCTTTGCCTTCATAATATTAGGCAGGGTCACATATCGGGGTTCATTGAGACGCAGGTCGGTGGTAACGACAGCAGGAAGGAGGACCGATATTGTCTGCAGGCCTCCATCGACCTCACGCGTCACTTCGGCACGACCGCCCTGAATATCAAGCTTAGAGGCAAAGGTGGCCTGCGGAAGTTCGGCAAGTGCCGCAAACATCTGTCCTGTCTGATTGCTGTCGTCGTCGATCGCCTGCTTGCCCATGATGACCAGCCCGGGCTTTTCTTTTTCAAAGACAGCCGTGAGCACTTTGGCCACCGCCAAGGGCTGCAAGGCATCGGCAGACTCTACGAGAATGCCTCGGTCGGCGCCCATGGCAAAGGCCGTCCTGAGGACATCCTGGCTTGCGGCGGTACCACAGGTCACGACGACGATCTCCGATGCAAGCCCCTTTTCTTTGAGCCGCACTGCCTCTTCAACAGCAATCTCGTCAAAGGGATTCATACTCATTTTGACGTTGGCGATATCCACATCAGAGCCGTCTGGCTTGACACGCACTTTCACGTTGTAGTCCACCACACGCTTGACCGTCACAAGTACCTTCATGGCCCTCTCCCCCAATTTTTACTGTGTTTCTCTTGGTCTGTCCTCTAGAATCATAAACTCTGTATACCAAAAGCGCCTACTTTATGAACCTTGCAGAATCCCAGATTCACTACGCTGACCTCGAGATACCCTCTCCTGAAGAATGGACCGCCGTAGTGCCTGGAATATGGTGGATCCGCATGCCACTGCCCTTTGCGCTCGACCATATCAACCTCTGGCTGATTGAAGACGTCTTCGAGGGCACATCCGGATTCACCGTCATTGACACAGGCGTCTCCACGCCGGAGACCCGTGCCCACTGGCAAGGCCTCATCGAAAAAAAATTCCAAGGCCGGCCGATCGTGCGGGTAATCTGCACCCATATGCATCCCGACCATCTTGGCCTTGCCTACTGGCTCTGCGCTGGCCTCCCAGACGAAGACAAGGGGAAGGGTCGTTGGCAGGCACCTCTCTGGATGACGCTCGGAGAGTTCACCACCGGCCGTATCTTCTCTTCAAAGGCCATGGCCCAGGAATCGGAGTCAGCACCCGACGGAGAGATCGCCACCATGGCAGAACACTTTCGTCGTCATGGCATGACCTCCGACGAAGACTACGATAAGGCGCGAAAAAGAAAGAGTCATTTCCCTTCTTTGGTTCCTCGGGTTCCCTCACGCTACCAGAGACTCCTGCCACACCAGCAAATTTCTCTGGGAGGGCAGGCCTGGTCCGTGATCCCCGGATACGGGCATTCGCCGGAGCATGCTGCGCTCTACTGCCAGGCACTGGGCATTCTGATATCGGGCGATATGGTGTTGCCCCGCATTTCTACCAACATGTCGGTATGGGCACATGAGCCCGATGCAGACCCATTGGGCATGTATCTGCGGTCTCTGACCTACTTCGAGCCCCTGGCTGATGAGGTACTGGTCTTGCCCTCTCACGGCAAACCTTTTGGGGGGAGCGGGATGTCTGAGACGCCAAAGACACCCGAATCCTCCTCTCTGGGCAAAACAGGAGGCTCACCAGTCGCGGCCCACCGGGTGCGAACTCATGGCCGCGCAGGCGGCCTGCATACGCGGCTTCAGCAGTTGCACGACCACCACGAGGAGCGCCTAGAGAAGATTCTTTCGCACTGCGCGCAACCTCGCAGCTGCGCGGAGGTCTTACCGCTACTCTTTCCTCGGGCACTCGACTTTCATCAGTTTACGTTCGCCATGGGCGAGACCATCGCGCACATGAATCATCTCTGGCATCAGGGAATTGTCCGACGGTCGTTTGCCGAAGGACACTATCGGTTTCAACGGGTCTAGCCGATCTACCCGGTCTAGTGGACTTATTCGGCGAATCCATGCTCAGGGCCGGGATAGGCCCCCGACTTTACCTCCTGGACAAACAAGGAAAGCGCGCGTTGCACTGAGCCGCCGAGGGCCATGTAATTCTTGACAAACCGTGCCTTGCGTCCCGGCGTTACATCAAGCAAGTCGTGCAATACGAGCACCTGACCGGTGGTTCCGGGGCCTGCCCCGATACCAATCGTGGGAATCGTCAAGGCCTCGGTAAGTGCCTGACCAAGGGGCGAGGGAATAAGCTCTACGAGCACAACTGCAGCTCCCGCTGCCTCTAATGCCTGCGCCTCATTAATCATCTGGGCGCCCGCCGCTCCCCGCCCCTGCACCCGATACCCCCCCAGAGCATGTACCGACTGCGGCGTGAGGCCGAGATGGGCACAGACCGGGATACCACGACGCACGAGAAATTCCACAGTCGGTACCACCCACTGACCGCCTTCGATCTTTACCATCTGTGCACCTGCCTGCATAAGCACTGCAGCATTACGATACGCCTGCTCGGGGCTCTCTTGATAACTGCCATAAGGCATATCGGCGACCACCATCGAACGAGGCCGAGCACGCGCAACACATCCGGTGTGATAGACAACATCGCTGACCGTGACTGGCAAGGTAGAGTCGTGGCCCTGAATTACCATGCCCAGGGAATCCCCAATTAGGATCATGTCCACGCCAGCATCACTGAGCAGATGTGCAAAAGAGGCGTCATAGCAGGTCACCATAGCAATACGCCCGCCCTGCGCCCGGAGAGAACGCAGGTTTACGATGGAGAATGGCTTGCGATCCGCCGAGGCGCCTGAGGATCCATAGAGAGGCTCAGCAGTTGAAGGGGGATTGGTTGCAGATGCGCTGCCTATAGAATCCGCCACGACACAGTCCTTTCACGTAGGGTCTCGACAAAAAATCGACCCAATTCCATACCCGGCTGGAGACACCATACGCTCATGACTGCAACGCCTGGCTAAGCGCCTCCTCCGTCAGCCCTCGCACACAGAGCTGGATGAATCGGGTGGCATAGCCCGGCAGCAGCCTGCCCCGCCGAACAGCCAGCACCGTTGTATTCTCGGCAAACAACTCACTGCCATCGATCAGAGAGAGTTCTCTGTCCGTCTCTTCATCATAGGCGACAGAAGCCACAATTCCCACACCCATGCCAAGAGCGACATAGGCCTTGATGACATCGGCATCGAGGGCCTCCATGACAACCTGGGGTCGAAGACCTTCCCGGGCAAATGTCGCATCGACCATTCCTCGGCCCGTAAAACCCTCGTGATAGGTAATGATGGGCTGGGCCGCGAGGTCCTTCAAGGAGACGGGGACCCCTTGAGAAGCCTGGACTGCCAGGGGATGACCCTTCGGAACAATGACCCCGTGATACCACTTAAAGAATGGAAAGGTCACAAATAGGCTATTGGTTTTCAGCGACTCGGTGGCAATCGCCAAGTCGGCATCGCCAGTCTCCAGGAGACCAGCTATTTCGGGGGGGCTGGCCTGGCGCAGCGCCAGCTGGACCTTGGGAAACTGAGCACGAAAGGCACGAACGATTTCAGGCAAGGAGTAGCGGGCCTGTGTATGGGTGGTTGCTAAGACAAGCCGCCCCTCATCGGCATGGCCCAGCCGCTCGGCGACCCGGCGCATATTCTGCACCTCCTCAAGGGCGCGTTCAGCATGGGCCACGATTGCCTGCCCGGGGAGGGTAAGTCCCAAAATACGCTTACCCTTTCGTTCAAAAATCTCGACGCCAAGCTCATCTTCGAGCTCCTTGATGGCCTTGCTGATCCCTGACTGAGATCCCATGAGGGCGAGAGCGGTCTCACTCAGATTAAAACTGTTGCGGACGGTCTCCCGCAATACGCGGAGTTGCTGTAGATTCATGGCAGCCCAAGTCTACCGCCTCCCTCGGCCCGCGTATGCTCCCGCAGCACAAATCGACAAGGATCCACCGCATTTTTCAGCCGCGACGATAGGACCGGATCCAGGCCAAAAAGCTCAGCTGCAATCGCAGTTGCACCCAGAACCGCTGCAGATAGGCCTCGCGCACCCAGCCCCAGTAAGACATAGATACCTGGGTCACGAGGGAGCTGATGGAGCTGCGACACCGACCGGGCCAGGCGCCAGGCCGACGCTCCCAATCGATAGGCTACGGGGTCTACAGGCTGGCCAACATGGGGAAGGCGGTCGCGCGTGGCAAACCGGACACCAGCCCAGCCCTTGAGACTATCGATGCCCAGGGGGCAGGGCCTCTCGGCTTCGGGCCAGAGGTGATCGAGGTATGCCAAGTTGGCAAGATGGTCTTCATGACAGACCGCGGCCTGAGACCGCCCGCGATGAAACGTTGCGCCAAAAAAAACCTCCCGATCAATAACCGGCGTCACGAACCCTGGACCGCAGGCAACCCGAGGCCGGTATCTCCGCGCCGCGACAAGATGCTCTGCCGGAATGGCAATAGACGAGAGCTGGCCGGCGAGCGGCTGCAGGGCTAAGCCGGCCTGCGGCAAAAGGATATCCTGGGCGGTGCAGACCACAACTACGTCGAACGCAGACCGCAGGTGCTGCCAGTCGGAGGCTGCAATCGTGTGGCCCAGGTGGCCCTGAAATCGGTGGCCAAGACAGGCCTGTGCATCCTCGAGGCAGGCCCTTACCAGCGCTGCCGGCCGCACCCAGCCTCCGGGCTGCTGGTGGGGGATGGATACTCCATGGCCCTGGTACTGATCGACGCCAGAAAAATCGGCCCAGCCGGCCTTAGCTGCCCCTAGTTCTTGTGCCCAGCCAATGGTTGCTGCAACACCCTGCGCAAAAAACTGACTGGCGAGATTATGGTCGCGTGAGTCAAGCGGATGGACCACGCCCACGGGCACAGCTGATGCCCCATCTGCCGGCCCAGCCCCCGACGAAAATACCGCCAGCCTAAAACCGGTGTCTCTCACCGCCGCCGCAGCCCGACCGACTGCACGGGCAACACAGGCGCCTGCAAGGCCAGCACCAATAATGGCCAAAGAGCGTCCTGGTCTATGAGCGGTTACCTGGCCACTTGGGGCTTTATGGCCTTGCCGGTCTTCTTTATGGCGGTTCTGGGACATAGGACCGTAAAATACTGGTATTTATGAAACTCCCTCGCTTCTCACTGCCTTGGCGTGCCTGCGGCCTCTTAATTGTTTTGAGCCTCGCCGCCTGTTCACCTAAATCTCCGCAGTTTCACAGTATGGATGTCACTGGAGCCCAATGGGGACAAGACTTCAGCCTGCCCAATCTGCAGGGTAAAGCCACTACTCTGGCAGACTTTAAGGGCCAGGCGGTGGCTGTTTTCTTCGGCTTTCTCTACTGCCCCGACGCCTGCCCGACCCACCTTGCGAAGATGCTGGAGGTGAAAAAAGCGCTGGGTCCCAAGGCAAAAGATCTGGCAGTGGTCTTTGTGACCGTAGACCCCGAACGAGACGACTCGGTATCGCTCGGGAAGTTTCTTGCTGCGTTTGATCCCGCGTTTGTTGGGCTTCGCGGTTCGCTCGAAGAGACCGAGGCCCTTGCAAAAGAGTTTCGTGTCTACTTTAAAAAGGTTCCCTCGACCACAAACCCTCAAGACCCGCGCGCCTACACCATAGACCACACGACCTTCGCCTACCTTTTTGATCCGGAGGGCAGACTGCGGCTTGTCGCACCCCACGACATTAGTGCAGAGAAGTTGGCCCTCGATGTTGAACAACTCCTTGGCCACTGACGCTGTCATGCCCTCTGGGGGGGATGAGGCTACGCCTGAAAAGGCTACGGCAAGACACCCCATATCCTTCTTTCAGGCGCTTCGCCTCTGGTTTGTTCTTGGATGGATCTCTTTTGGCAGCCCCCCTGCTCAACTCGCCCTGATGCATCAAGAACTCGTGTTGCGACGCCGATGGATCTCCCCCAAACGGTTTGTCCATGCCATGAATTTCTGCATGGTACTTCCGGGTCCGGAGTCCCAGCAGTTGGCCGCCTACATCGGCTGGCTGCTGCACGGCACATGGGGGGCGCTGACCGCAGGGTTTCTCGTTATTCTGCCGTCTCTGGCTGTCATGATGGCCATGGCCGGGCTCTATGTGCACTACGGCCAGGTGGCAGAAGTGCAGGCCCTTCTCTATGGTCTCAAGCCTGCCGTGCTCGCAATCGTGCTTACCGCAAGCGTTCGACTGGCCCAACGCGTTCTGGTGGGTAGACTCTGGTGGGCCATCGCCCTCACAACATTTTTCCTCCTCCAGATCGGAGCCTCCTTCATTACGGTTGTGGTTCTGGCGGGGCTTACTGGCTGGATCTTGCATCTCTTCTCGACCCATCCCCTTAACAATCTGCCGATCGGACTCATGCCCTCGCACCTAGCCGGAGAAGCCTTCCGTTCAGTCAAAGGCAGTCCTGGTCAGATGGCATTTGCGGGCGGTGAAGAAGGCTCCGGCTATGCCATTGATGACCATACTCCCCCACCACGCACCAGCCAATTCGACCTCAACCATGTGGCTGGGGCCCTGGCGATTGCAGCGGCACTCTTCAGTATTTTTTACGGGGCACTGAAGCTCTACTTCCCAGGCATGCTCGCTGAAATGGCGAGCTTCTTCATCAAAGCAAGTCTGCTGACATTTAGCGGCGCCTACTCCGTAATGCCCTACGTCTTTGATACGCTGGTAAGCGAAAAACAGTGGGTGACGACAGGGCAGCTCATTGACAGTATTGCCTTGGCAGAAACGACACCCGGGCCGCTTTCAATGGTCAACGTCTTTCTTGGTTTTGTCGCCGCCGCGCAGCACACCAGCCTCACGGCACTACCCATTCTGGTCGCGGGCTGCCTCGGGGCCGCCGTTGCAGCCCTCTGCACCTTCTTCCCATCGTTCGTCTTTATCTTGGCCGGGGCGCCCTGGATCGAGGCCAGCCGAAAGATCCCGGCCTGGTCTGTGCCCCTAACAGCCATCAGCGCCGCTGTGGTCGCAGTGATGATCGACCTCAGCCTTATTTTCGCCCGATACATTCTCTGGCCAACGCCCACTGGCGATTGGGGATCGATACGTATGCTCGATCTGGTAGCCGGACTCATCGCAAGCCTTGCCATCATTCTGATGCTGCAGTTTCGTATGGGGATGGTGATCACGATGCTGATCTGTATCTCCCTCGGGGTAGTCGCCAGTGCGCTTGGCCTGCCCTAGTTCAGGCCATGGCGCCATCGAATCTCGGACCCGCCCCAGACTACGTGCCACCGAATGCCTTGGGGCTTTTTGGCGGACGGTTTGACCCCGTACATCGCGCCCATATTGCAATGGCCCAGGCCGCGGCCAACCAACTCAGACTCAGCGAGGTCCGCTGGCTGGTTACCGGTCAGCCAGTGCATAAGACTGCTGCGGCGTCGGCTGAAGACCGACTCGCGATGACTCGGCTCGCCCTTCAGGCGCTCGGAGACAATCGTATGGTGCTCGATGACCGAGAGGTTACTGCAGCTCGACAGGGGCAGGAAAGCGCTAGTTACATCACAGTCGCTGGGTTCCAGGACGAATCTCCCGCGCGGCCCTTAGTCTGGATTCTCGGGGAAGACCAGCTTGCCTCCTTCACCCAATGGCGGCGGTGGCAGTGGCTCATTGCGCAGCTCTATCTCGGTGTCTGCAAACGGCCGGGGACAGAAGCGACAACTGCCCAAGAGAAACTGCGGCAGGCCGGTGCTCGGCTCTGCGTTATTGAGTTTCCAGCCGATACCGTCTCTTCCACCGAGATACGGCAAAGGGTGCGTGATGGGCTAGCCTTTGAGGACGCCGTCAGCCCCGATGTCGCACGGTATATTCATCACCATCAGCTCTATATTCACCCCCCAGGAGGCTCGCCCTGAATATCGAAACCCTGCAGTACCTGATTGTCGACGCGCTAGAAGACATGAAAGGTCAAAACATCCTCGTCTGCGATACGACGGGTCTTACCGATCTATTTGACCGTGTAATTCTGGTAACAGGAACCTCTAACCGCCAGACCCGGGCCCTCGCTAAGAACGTCCACGATAAGGTCAAGAAAGGGGGTGGTGAGGTATTTGGTTCGGAGGGCGAAGACACCGGAGAATGGGTCTTAGTCGACTGTGGCGACGCGGTTGTACATATCCTTCAGCCCGCGATCCGCGAGTACTACAGGCTTGAGGACATCTGGGGAGAAAGGCCGCTGCCCCTAGAACTCGTCGTCTCCGCTTTCCGCCGGCCCAAGCCTTCTGTCAAAAGAAGGCCCACAGCACGCAAGCCAATTGCCGACAAGACATCAATTTCTTCGCCAACGGAGGCTGCCAAGGAAAAAACAACTGCCAAAAAAGCTGCCGCTAAAAACCCCGCAGCGAAAAAGTTGGCGACAAAAACATCCTCTGTAAAGAAGCCGGCAGCAAAAAAAATTGTGGAATCGAAGACAACTGCCTCCAGGCCAGCCGCAAAGAAGAAGTCTTAATCAACGCGACAGGCCCTGGTCTACGGGGTAGGGACAGCGCGTGGTCCTTAGCCAGGGAAAATCCCCGTGGAGAGATAGCGGTCTCCGCGATCACAGACAATAAAGACCACCGTGGCATTCTCCAAGGCCTCGGCGACCCGCAGGGCAATAAGGCAGGCACCGGCTGCCGACGGCCCACAAAAAAGGCCCTCGACAGAAGCCAGACGACGCGCCATGGCCTCAGCATCGGCCTGCGTCACCTCCTCAATACGATCGATAAACGCCTTGGCCCGAATTGGGGGCACATACTCTGGTGACCACTTACGAATTCCAGGAATCGACGATCCGTCTGCCGGCTGTGCCCCAACGATCTCTATCTCTGGGTTACGCTCTTTGAGATAGCGGGAGACGCCTGTAATAGTGCCCGTGGTTCCCATCGCAGATACAAAATGGGTGATCCGACCCTGGGTCTGCGCCCAGATTTCTGGGCCCGTGCCCTCGTAGTGGGCAAGCCAGTTGTCATCATTGGAGAACTGATTCAGAACCCGCCCTCTCCCCTCGGCCTGCATCTGATCGGCCAGGTCTCGGGCCCCCTCCATCCCTTCTTTCTGGCTGACTAGAATCAGCTCAGCGCCAAAGGCCTTCATGGTCTGCCTGCGCTCCAGCGATAGATTGTCTGGCATGATCAATACCATCTTGTATCCACGCATAGCGGCCGCCATGGCAAGGGCGATACCGGTATTACCACTGGTGGCCTCAATCAGGGTGTCGCCCGGCCGAATCTCTCCACGTGCCTCAGCCCGCGCAATCATCGAGACGGCGGGTCGGTCTTTGACGGATCCCGCTGGATTGTTGCCCTCCAGCTTACCGAGAATCAGGTTGCCTCGAGCGGCCAGCATGGGACCCGCAACGCGCGCGAGCGACACCAGGGGCGTATTACCGACGGATCCTTCGAGCGACGGGCAGGTAAACGGGGCATGCGGCTGAACCATACGAGGTCCTAAGAAATGAGCTTGATGCAGCCTGGCAGGTCGGACTGCAGAATAACCTCCCCGAGGCACTGGGCGGCCGACTGACGTGCAAAACTCTTACGAGAGGCCATCACAACACGCCGCATGGGAACCGGGGGCGCAAAGGGAATGAAGGTAAGCATTGAATCTTTGCCATCAAGCGGCACTGCCATCCGTGGTAGGACTGTGATCCCGAGTCCTGAGGCCACCATGTGCCGAATCGTTTCAAGCGAACTGCCCTCAAAAGTCTTTTGAATTCCCGCGGAGTTTTGGGCGAAACGGGCTGCCTCGGGGCAGACCTCTAAGACCTGATCACGAAAACAGTGTCCGATTCCCAATAGGAGCATTGTCTGCTGTTTAAGATCGACCGACTCGATTGTCTTACGACGCTCCCAAGGATGCCCCTTGGGAACCGCAACGAGAAACTCCTCGTCGTAGAGCGGCACGATATCAAGCCCGGTGGTGTCAAATGGCTCCGCAAGAATAGCCACATCGAGCTCTCCGGTACGCAGCTGCTCGAGCAGTTTGATTGTGTAGTTCTCCGACAAAATCAGCGGCATCTGGGGATGTTCTTTAATCAGTGCCATGACAATCTTGGGCAGAAGATAGGGTCCGATGGTGTAGATCACGCCGGCCTTCAGGGGACCAGTTAATGGGTCCTTGCCTTGCTCAGCAATACCCTTCATCTTGGCCGTCTCATCTAGTATCCGTTGCGCTTGGGCAACCAGCTGTTCCCCTATGGGGGTCAGACTCACTTCAGCCCCCCCCCGCTCGAAGATCTGGGTACCCAGCTCACTCTCCAACTTCTTCACACTGACAGACAGCGTGGGCTGGCTTACAAAACAGGCATCTGCGGCACGGCCAAAATGGCGCTCCCGAGCCACCGCCACGATGTATCGAAGTTCTGTCAGGGTCATAGCGCTCTCAGTAGTATTAGACACTCCGCAGCAGATCGTCGGCCTTACGGGCCCACCGGTCGAGAAGCGCATCTATCGCCGCTCGCGATAGGCCCATGGCCGCCAAGTCTGCCGGCGTTGAATAGGCCTCGGCGATCTTCTGGCCCGCCTCGACTGCGGCCTGCACCAGCGCATGGTCGCGTACGAGATCACTAAACCGAAGTCCAGCCTCCCCGGATTGTCGCATGCCCAAAATTTCTCCCGGGCCGCGCAAGGCGAGGTCGCGATTCGCAAGCTCGAATCCATCATCTGTTTCGTAGAGGGCCTTCAACCGCTCTCGTGCTGTGTCCGACAGGGCGGCATCGTAGAGCAGAATGCAGGTGCTCTGGCCCTCGCCGCGACCAACTCGCCCGCGTAACTGGTGGAGCTGTGCGAGCCCGAACCGTTCAGCATGGTCAATCACAATAAGTCTTGCCGCGGGTACATCCACCCCCACCTCAATAACAGTGGTCGCGAGAAGCAGTCGCACTGCACCAGAGGAGAACCGGGCCATGGCGGCGGCCTTTTCCTCCGGCCGCAGCCGCCCATGGACGACTGCCATCTGCTCTCCAAGGATTGGTCCCAACCAGGCCTGAGTCTCCTCTAGCGCGGTAAGACCATGCTCTGTCTGTTCCTGCTCCTCAATCACTGGACATACCCAGTAGGCCTGTCCCTCGTGGGCAAGAAAATGCAAGAGGCGTTCGAGCAACTCGTCCCTCCGAGACTGAGACATCAGCCGCGTCTGAATAGGGAGTCGTCCTTGGGGTCGATCACGAATCACGGAGACATCGAGGTCAGCGAGAAAGGTCATCGCAAGACTCCGTGGAATAGGAGTCGCTGACATCCCGAGAATATGGCAAGTCTCCTGCTGCGAAGACAGGAGTCGGTCCCGGAGAGCCATACGTTGGGCCACACCGAATCGATGCTGCTCATCAACAATAGCTAGACCAAGACGGCAAAAACCAACTTCCTTCTGAATCAGGGCGTGCGTGCCCACCACGAGGCAAGGGTCTTGTGAGGCAATGCGGGCAATGACCTCTCTTCTCTGGGCGGCCGGCCCTCCTCCCTTGAGAAAGACCGTCTCCACGCCGAGGGGAAGTAGCCATTGGCTGAGCTTCTCAAAGAGCTGCCCGGCCAAGATCTCGGTTGGCGCCATCACCACCGCCTTGTAGCCAGACCCAATCGCCTGCGCTGCTGCGAGTGCCGCGATTACGGTCTTACCACTGCCCACATCCCCCTGGATCAGACGGTGTACCGGACGATCACGGCATAAATCAGCATGTACCTGTAGCCAAGCCTGCTGCTGCCCCAAAGTAAGGCTGAAAGGCAGTACCTTCAGAAGACGATCGGAAAGACCCTGGGCATCAAGAAGACGGGGTGCGCGATGGGCGGCGCGTCGTAGCCGTGCCCGCCGCAGCGCCACCTGCTGGGCTAAGAGTTCATCAAACCGTATACGGTTCCAGGCGGCCTCAAGCAAAGACTCCTGCAGAGGGGCCGCAGGCGCATGAAGGGTAGTCAACGCCTCAGGCAGAGTCGTCAAGCCTAGTCTTTCTCTCCAATCTGAAGGAAGCCACTCGGCAGGTCGATGGTCAGACAAGGCCCGGGCCATCGCCCTGCGGATCACCGCTTGTGAGAGACCCTGGGTAGTCGGATAGACCGCGACAAGAGGCTGCTGTGCGAGAGACTCTGGACTGAGCCAGCCCTGACGAATTCGGGGATGAATGAACTCCACATCCCCCAACGCAGACCGCCTAGCCTGACCGAGAACGCGAATCTTGTGGCCCGGCTGAAAACTCTGGCGCATCGCGTCCTTGAAGTACAAAAACCGAAGCGTGCCCTCACCACTGTGATCTGCCACCCGAATCAGAAGCGTTCTCCGCGGCTTAAAGACAATCCGAGCCTCGACCACCGACACCTGACACTGGCCAGAATCACCGGTCTGAAAATGACGCAGTGCCAAGACCTGAGACTCGTCTTCGTAGCGAAGCGGGAAATGAAAAAGGAGGTCCGTCGGACGGTACAGCCCGAGTCGCACAAAGCCCTGCGGCCAGGGCTCGGCCACTATAGCCTGCGTCAAGGGCTGGGGCGGGGGGGCGTTAGGCTAGAAGCAGCACTGCCGATAACCAGCACGGCCTCCGCCTCAAAGGCCGCCCCTCGGGGAAGACTGGCAACCCCCACGGCCGCACGCGCAGGATAGGGCGGACGAAAATAAGTGGCCATGATCTCGTTGACCTTTGCAAAATGACTCAGGTCGGTCAAAAACAGGTTGAGCTTAACGACGTCTCCAAGATTGCTCCCGGCGGCCTCCGCTACCGAAGACAGATTCTTAAAGACCTGATGAATCTGCTGAACAACCCCGTCGAGAGAGCTATCCCCTACGAGAGTCATGGTCACCGGGTCTAAGGCAATCTGGCCAGAAAGCCAGACCGTCTGGCCTACTTGAATGGCCTGGGAGTAGGTGCCAATTGCCGCAGGGGCGCGGTCGGTAGAAATAATCGTCTGAGCCATCGAAGAATCTTCCTCGCAAGAGTGGTGCGTGACAGCCACGATTCTAGGGCAGGCACGGTAGACTCGCGCTATGTCTCTGATCACCCCCGAAAGCCACGTCACATTGCACTACCGCCTGAGCCTGCCAGACGGGCAGGTGGTCCTTGACACCTTCGATGACAAGCCCGCCACCTTACAACTTGGGAGTAGCCAGTTTGCCCCAGGGCTCGAGCGATGCCTACTGGCACTGGCCGAAGGCGATGAGCGGAGTTATGCGCTCGGGCCCGACGATGCCTTTGGACCGCGCAACCCGGCGCTGATTCAAAAAGTCTCCGAAAAGCTCCTTGCAGAACACGCAGACCCTGCCGACCCACTTACACCGGGCGATCTCTTGGAATTCCCCGCCCCCAATGGCGGTCGATTCGCGGGGGTCTTTAAGGGGTGGGATGGGTCATCGGCAGTCTTCGATTTCAACCACCCGCTGGCCGGACAGCCGCTGCTCTTCCATGTCAGAATCATTGGAATTCTTGGCTAACCACGAACGCCCGATGCCCCTCCAACAGACCGCCCCGCAGGAAATTGTGCTCGCTGAACCGCGAGGTTTTTGTGCGGGTGTAGATCGCGCGATCGAGATTGTCGAGCGCGCCCTGACGAAGTTTGGTGCTCCGGTCTATGTTCGTCACGAGATCGTTCATAACGACCATGTGGTGGCCGACCTACGTGCAAAGGGTGCGATATTCGTCGAAGATCTCAATGAAGTCCCAGTGGGGTCTCGCGTCATCATGAGCGCCCATGGCGTTGCGCGGGTCGTACGGGCCCATGCCGATGCGCGTAGCCTGGAGGTCTTTGATGCGACCTGCCCTCTGGTCACGAAAGTACACGTAGAGGTGCGCAAACTCGCCAGCGAAGGCTACGAAATACTGATGATCGGCCACCAGGGGCACCCTGAGGTTGAGGGCACGATGGGTCAACTGGACAAAGGCATCTATCTCGTTGAGGATGCAGCCCAGGTGGCTTCCCTTAGCGTAGGTAATCCCGAGCGCCTCGCCTACGTATCGCAGACGACGCTCTCCACCGACGACACGGAGGCGGTTGTGCAGGCCCTCAAGGCGAGATTCCCAAGAATCCGTGGGCCGAAGTTCAGCGACATCTGCTACGCCACGCAGAACCGCCAAGATGCAGTTAAGCTCATGAGCGGCCAGGTGGACGTGGTCCTCGTCGTGGGTAGCCGCACCAGTTCAAACAGCAACAGGCTTCGAGAGGTTGCAGAACGTCATGGGGTTCCGGCCTACCTTCTAGATGGGGCGGAAGACCTTCAGGCCGAATGGCTTGCGGGAAAATCACGGGTGGGGATCACCGCCGGCGCTTCAGCGCCGGAAGCGCTGGTGCAAGGGCTCGTATCTGCAGTCAAGGCGATGGGCGCGGTCGCCGTCCGGCGGCTACCAGGCGCGGAGGAGCACATCCGCTTCCCCTTGCCTAAGGGTCTCAACACCCCTAAAAGTTCTTAACGCCCAAGAAGGTCTTAACCCCCTCCCATTTCCCGATAGAGGCCTATCCTGATCTACGCCTTGGCTATTGGGCTGTCGAGCTTTCTCCTCTTTCTTGTTCAGCCGATTATTGCTAAGCAGATCGTGCCCTGGTTTGGGGGTTCTGCGGGCGTCTGGGCGGTCTGCCTGACCTTTTTTCAGGTAGTACTTCTTGCTGGCTACGGCTACGCCGACCTCTTGCAGCGATTTGCGATCCGACATCAACTCCGAATCCATGGACTGCTTCTGCTGGTCAGCCTTCTCTGGCTTCCCATCCTTGCCAACGAGGGGCTCAAGCCGTCGGGCACCGAGGATCCTTCGCTACACATCATTCTGCTGCTGGCCACCACAATCGGACTACCCTACTTCATGCTTTCTACCACCGGCCCGCTGGTTCAGGCCTGGTTCGCCCATGCACAAAAAGCCCCTGCGGAGGCACAAAAAGCCTATCGCCTGTTTGCACTTTCTAACCTGGGCTCACTCATCGCACTGTTAAGCTACCCATTCGGTATTGAGCGTCTACTGGGGGTATCAGACCAGGCAAAGATCTGGAGCATTGGTTTTGTTCTATTTGTCCTCGCCATGATGGGACTTGCCTGGCATATCCGTGCGCACGCTCTCCGTGGGGGTGACGCGCTCACCGCTCATAGCGGAGTGAAGACAGCCGCTCTCGCCGCCCCATCGACCACGCCCGGGGCGCCAGAGGGCGGGGCCTCTGCGCCGTCCACCATAACGCTGGTCTTCTGGTTCTCGCTTTCTGCCCTCGCCAGCGCCCTGCTGTTGTCAGCCTCAAGCCATATTTCTCAGAATGTTGCCTCGGTGCCCTTCCTCTGGGTACTTCCTCTATCCCTCTATCTCTTGAGCTTTGTTCTTGCCTTTGAGGGTCGGGCAGGTCGGGGCTTCTATCTGCGCGAAAGTATGATGCTGCCAAGCATGGTGGCCGCCGGCATTATGGCCTGGGGACTAACCGCCCAGGACGGGATTCTTGAGATCGAAATCGCTGTACCGCTCTATAGCGCCGGACTCTTTCTCATCTGCCTCTTCTGCCACGGGGAGCTTGCGCAGTCGCGACCGCTGCCCCAGTATCTGACGCGGTTCTATCTGCTCATCGCTCTTGGCGGCGCCGCCGGCGGCGGCTTTGTATCCATGCTTGCCCCACGGCTCTTTGATGGCTATTGGGAGATGCCGCTGTCGTTGTCGCTCATCGGACTCCTCGGCATCTGGGTTGGCCTAAGACAGGCCGCCCCCATGCTAAGGACTGTCCTTGCGGCAGGAGGCCTTATCGCCACTGTGGCGGTTGGTTACTTTGCTGTGCTCTACTGGGACGACTACCAAGACCGTAGTATCTACACAGCAAGAAACTTCTATGGCCCCTTACGGGTGCAAGAGGTACACCGGTCAGATGGCGCGCCGTACCGAAGACTTGTCCATGGCGTAATCCTCCATGGCCTTCAACACCGCGACCCTCAGATGCAGCGACTGATAACAACATACTACGGTCCTCACTCGGGTGTGGGTCGTGCGATTCAGACCTTGCGGTCTCGAGGGGCGATTCATGTCGGTGTCGTGGGCCTTGGGGTAGGTACGCTGGTAGGCTACGCCCAGCCCGAGGATCGATATCGCCTCTATGAAATCAATCCCCTGGTCGTCGATGCCGCAAAGACCCACTTTAGCTATCTCGAACAGGCAGCAGGCCAGACAACGATTGTTCTCGGAGACGCGCGGCTGCAGTTAGAGAGTGAGCCTGAGCAGGGGTTTGATCTTCTGGCGATAGATGCCTTTTCGAGCGACGCGATTCCTGTCCATCTCCTGACCCTCGAGGCCATGGCCGTCTACACCCGTCATCTCACGCCCAACGGGGTCCTCGCTATCCACATCACCAACCGATACCTCGCGCTGGCGCCTGTTATACGGCAACTCGCCGATGGGCTTGGATATGCATCTGCACTTATCGCCCATGAGCCCGCGGATACAGAGCCCTGGTCGACTGCCAGAAGCGAGTGGGTCCTGATTACGCGTGATATCGCCTTCTTGAACCATCCTGAGATTGCTGACCACCGGGTGGCAATTCGACCCAGACCTGGTCTCAGGCCATGGACCGATGACTTCCATAACCTCTTTGAAGTTTTAAAATAGTGACGCTTAGGGGTACGACGTTGTCTAAATAAAGGATTACGCATGATTCAGCTCTCTGCAAATATTGACTGGCTCTGGAAAGAACTTCCCCTAGAGCAGCGGCTTGCGGCAGCTCAGCGAGCGGGCTTTACCGCGGTAGAGGCACTCGACCCGTATGCGGCCACTATCGCGCAATGGAAAGAATGGCTTGCGGCCTATCATCTTAAGATGGTGCTCATTAATGCGCCCTCGGGATCAAGCGCCAAGATGTCGGTCAGAGGCCTAGCCGCTTGGCCAGGCAAAGAAGATGAATTTAGATCCGTCTTCCAGACGGCCCTCGACTATGCACGTGCGCTAGAAGTTCCCTTGATTCACGCAACGGCCGGACCTAAGGGCCCTGATGAGGCCACAATAAACGATCACTCCGCGCAGGCGCAGCAGGCCAGTTACGAGAGAAATCTGGCCTGGGCCTGTAGCGCCGCAGAGCCGTATGGCGTTGGTGTCACTATTGAGCCTCTGAGCCCCCGCGACGCACGCGGCGCATTCATGGCGAGCCTGCCCCACGCCATACAAACAATTGCTGCAGTGGGCCATTCCGGCCTGAAGTTGCAGTTCGATCTCTACCACCAACAGATACTGCATGGCGATATCGTCTACAACTTAAGAACCCATATCCAGTCGATTGGCCACATACAGGTAGCGGGTGTACCGGATCGCACGGAGCCCGATCGCGGGGAACTCGATTTCGAGCGTGTCGCCAGAGAACTCAGCAGCCTTGGCTACAAGGGTTTCGTAGGGTGTGAATACCGGGCGGCCACTACACCCGAGGAGGGGCTAGACTGGGCTCGCCCCTACCTCTAAGGCAATGGTGTAAGACGTTGTACAACTGGCATCGCTCTACTTCGTGGCATCTCCAGACTCCACGATGACGTTCTCAACAACGCCGGCCCCGGCACGACGATAGGCAGCTGCAGCCACATATTCCGGGGACTGAAAACAGGCCTTTGCCGTCTCTAAGTCTGGAAACTCGATCACCACAAATCGATGGAAGTCCTCGGGCCCTTCCATGATTTCGTATTTACCACCACGTGCGAGAACCTTCCCTCCATACTGTTTCACGATTGCAGGAACAAGGTCGGTGTACTTTTTGTATTCCACCGGATCGTTGATGCGTGAGCGGGCAAGCCAATAAGCAGCCATAAAGGAATCCTTTCTCGTCTTATTTTTTCTTCGGTTTCGCAGCAGCGGACTTCTTCTGCTCCGCAGCAAACGCATTGCAGCGGGCCATGGCCAGAGGGGTAAATTCTGCGCGGGGCGCATTTCCACCGATAACAAACATCAGAAGATGTTCAGTGTCTGGCTCGCCCTTGGTGACATTCATAAATCGGCGGGCACAGCCCGGGGGCACGGAAATAACATCGTAGGGGTTGAGGTCTACATACTGCTTTTTCTTGCCCTCATTCCATTCACAGCGCCACTTACCGGTTAAGGCAATAAATGTCTCGTTGGTGTCGTGGTTGTGCATGAGTGGTCCCCGGCCGGGCTTTGCCTTGCAGTAGCCCAGGTTAAAGCCCTCTGCGATGGGAATAGCAGGCATGGTCGCTGCGTCATCGCCCACGGGGGAGGTTGTGGCCTTGTTCCCCTTTTTGGGGGGTTGAAAGCCTATGACGGCATAGAGCGTTCGCTGAGACTCGGGCAGTGGGCTGTCTGGTAGGCCTCCGTCTGAGCCCTTTAGTTTCTTGAATCGTGCCACCCTGGTCATCATCTCCTCCTTATCGATGACCCGTATATCTTTCCAGGAAGCCATGGTTTTCTCCTAGTGATCTTTTGATAATTTCCCAGTTACCCTAGCGCTAGTCGCACTGTTGAGCATTTGACCAGCATAGGGCTCCAAGGAGTTGCAGTTCTGATCATCGCAGATGCGCTTTTGATTGTCAGCATTTCGTCTGCGCTGCGGTGCACTGAGGAGAGTTTATGATTGAAGTCTTTGACAGCATTGAGTCTTCCGGATACCCCCTTGGCTTCTGCGTCGATCGCACGGGCAGGAGAGACAAGACCTTCTCCGGAGAAGCGGGACAAACAGTACTTAAGGTAGAGGCGCGGGCACTCGGCGCCCACCAGAAGGAGGCCGTGGTCACAGAAGGCGAGGCTGCCCCCCGTTGGCGTATGGTCAGTGACGAAGGCCCGCAGCTGAAAGGCTCAGACCTCGCTCCTTTCCCGCTCGGATTCTTCAACGCGGGGCTCCAGACCGACCTCCTCGGTAATATCGACCGCCTGAATCAGGCAGCAGGCAACCCGTTGTCCTCAGTCACCCAGACCCTCGTTAACCGGTATACGTTTAGCGGCTCATTTTTTGCTGGCACGGGAGAAGGTCAGGCAGAGGCGGCAGAAATAAGGCTCCAGACTGAGGGGAGCTGCAGCCCAGATGAGGCGGCCGCTCTGGTAAGCCAGGCCGTGCGCACCGCCTTCGGGCTCTCAGCGATGTCGACTCCCCTTGACTGCACCTTTGCCATCTATGTCAACGGCATCCGTAGGACAGTCACAGGCGTAACGGCCTCGGCCGCGTCCGATGCCCGAGATCCACTCAAGACCCAAGGGGGTCCCCCTCGTCCGCTGGCTGACGGGCGCGATCTGCCGTGGGTAATCAAGAAGACCTCCGACTACCTGCCGCCGTCCGATGCTATGCCCTCTGCCTCCTCAAAGTACGGGCTCGAGGTGCTTGGGAGGTCGGAGCTCAGCGTGGGCAGCGGCCAGGCCCGCGCCCACACCACATTAAAGGCGCCACCAGGCAGTGAATTTGGCTTCCAGACTCATGAGGGCCTGAGTGAGAGTCCCTCCGCGCCGTCAGGCCTCGCCCTCCTGTCTGCAGGAATCGCCTTCTGCTACATGACGCAGCTGCTGCGATACGCTGAGTACTTGAAATACAAGGTACGTGCAATTCGCATGGTTCAATTCAATCCTTTTGAGCGCAGCATCGATGCTCAGGGGCTGTCGGTAGGAAGGGCCCTGCCTGTCGATACCCACCTCTTCTTGCATGGTGAGGAATCCGATGAGGTCATGCAGAAACTGCTAGCAATGGGAGCGAACACCTGCTATCTACATGCCGCCCTGAAATCTGCCCTGAGTCCACGGGTAACGCTTGTGCACCAAGGGCAAGAAAGGCAGATTGGCTAACGCCCTCTTCCAGCCACGCAGTTAAATAATCAAGCGATCATCCAGCAGACGACATACCCCCCGGGTAACCCTAATTGACGGAAAGACCGCGGCCACGAAAACTCAAGAAGTCTTATGGTTAGACATACCCGTCTGCGGTTAATTTAGAGGAGTTCTTATGAAATTCAAAAAGCTGAGTCTTTTTGTAGCAATTGGTGCGATGGTTGGCATGTTGGGCGCCGGCACCGCGCAAGCACAGAAGGGTGAAAACATCACCCTGCGTATCGCCTCTGGGCACCCTGTTGTCAACACCTACGTCAACCTCTTAAATACCTATTTTGTTCCTGAGGTAACCAAGCGGGTCAAGGAGCGTACGCCGCACACGGTTAACTTCATCGAAGGCTACGGCGGTGCAATGGTTAAACTGCCCGATACCCTCGAGGGTGTTCAGTCTGGAATCATTGACCTTGGTGCAATGTGCTTCTGCTTTGAGCCTTCCAATCTGCCCCTGCATGCGTTTCAGGTCATGCTGCCCTTTGGCACGATGGATCCCGAGATCAGTCTGAAGACGGCACGCGCGGTCTATGACAAAGTGCCTTATCTCAGCAATGTATTTGAGGAAAAGTGGGGCCAGAAGCTGCTCGGGATCATTGCCGATAATGGGTATAACCTGGGCACGACAATGCCCTGGAAAAATGTCTCTGACCTCAAAGGCGTTAAGCTTGCGGGCGCGGGCCTCAACCTGAAGTGGCTGGAGTATGTCGGCGCGGTTCCTGTTCAAGGTACTCTGAACGAGGCCTACCAGGGCATGCAGACCGGTGTCTACAACGGCTGGATCATGTTTCCCTCCGCCTGGGTCAACTTCAAGCTCTACGAACCGGGTAAGTTCTACACCGAGATTGGCTTTGGCTCAATTACCTGGCACGGCCTTACGGTAAACAAGCGTCGCTGGGATAGCCTTCCCAAGGACGTTCAGGCGATCATCGCTGAAGTTGCTCGCGAGTACGAACTGCGCACGGGAAAGGTTAACAAGGAAGATTATCCCAAGCAGATTGCCAAGCTGAAGGAACTGGGCACCAATGTGTCAAGCGTTCCCGCCTCGGTTCGACTGGAATGGGCTAACTCCCTCTCCGGCTGGCCCCAGGAGCAGGCTAATGCGCTTGATAAGCAGGGGCTCCCCGCCAGTCAGGTCTTAAAGATTACCCTGGAAGAGGCCGAGAAGGCTGGTCACAAGTGGCCAGTTCGTTACAAGATTCGCTAGTTTAGTTGTTGCGGTTGTACTGTCTTAATCCGGGCCTTCTAGCACACCACGCTGCCAGAAGGCCCATTTATTTTAAGTTGTACTCCCATCGTCCCCTCCTCTAGGAACTGCTGATGCTTGACTCCGCAAACAACTGGATCATCAAATCTTTCTTGGTCATTGGGGCATTTCTTGCTCTGCTCATATCCTTTTTGATCGTAGCTGATGTCATTGGGCGCGGGCTCTTTTTAAAGCCTGTCCAAGGCACTAAGGAAATGGTGGAGGCCTCCGTGGTTCTCATCTGTTTTCTTCAGGCAGCCTATGCCATTCGATCCGGCGGCATGATTGCCGTAGACGTGTTTATCACCCGACTCTCTACCCGTCCGAAGGCCTTGATCTCTTTGTTTGGCTCCCTGCTAGGCGTGGGCTTCTTTTTCATAATTTTCTACGGCGGCATCGACCTGGCCGTTCGCTCCTGGGTATCTGGCGAATTTGAAGGTGAAGGTGCCTTGCGAATCCCTAGCTGGCCTGCGCGCTTTATGGTGGTGCTCGGAGCTGCATTGGCAATCACGCAGTACCTCATTCTTGCCTGGCATGCCTTTCGGGCCCTCATAGACCCGAACTACAAAGAAGACTTCTTTCAGGCATCTAGCCACTAACTGGCCGGCAGGTATTTCGGGGTTACTGACCCTACACCCCTAGGCTTGTCGTAGACGAATCACTCCCCCTTCTAGAGGTTCGCATCATGTTCAGTACTTTTCAGGTTGTCATGGTCATCGGTACCGTTCTTCTGCTCACGCTTGCAGGGGTACATATCGCTGTTGCGCTGGGCGCCACCGCCGTACTTGGGGCGTTTCTGATGGTGGGGGACTGGGGGGTGGTCTTCCAGTTCATCTCTAGCACTGCCTATGAGGCACTTCGTGACTATGTCTTTGCGGTAATTCCCCTCTTTCTGCTGATGGGCGGATTCCTCGCCCAGAGTGGCGCAGCAAGGGATATCTTTACCCTGATCAATCGGGGACTGCGATTCCTTCCAGGACGCCTCGGACTCGCGACCGTCGGGGCCAATGCACTTTTTGCCTTTGTTACCGGCGTGAGTATCGCCGCCGCTGCAGCCTTCTCGCGTATCGCCTACCCTGAAATGCGGCGCGCGGGTTACGACAAAGGCTTTTCTGCAGGGTGTATTGCGGGGAGCTCCTGCCTAGGAATGCTGATTCCGCCGAGTGTGCTGATGATCGTCTGGGGCGTTCTTACCGAGCAGTCGGTAGGCCAGCTCTTTCTCGCAGGGGTCGGGCCGGGCCTGCTGCTCGCCTTGTTGTTCTGTCTCTACATTCTCCTTACTGCAGTGACCCGCCCGCACATCGTCGGGGTTGGCGTTCCCGGGCAGTCTGTTACCTGGCAGGGGCAGAGCGCGGAGACAACGGCGAGGGCCGCCGCCGCCGATAGCGCATTAGACGAGAATCTATCGCAGGCCTTTTTCGGCACCATCCTTGTTCTCGGACTCGTCGCCTTTATCCTCGGCGGCATATGGATGGGTGCATTTACCCCCACCGAAGGCGCAGGTGTGGGGGCGGCTGCCGCCCTCGTCATCGCGCTCATTCGAGGGGTAAGGTTTAAGGAGATTCGCGAGGTGGTTTTGCAGGTGGGGCGTACATCTGCGCCTCTACTTTTGCTTTTATTTTGCGCCCAATTGTATTCCCGGGTGCTCTCAATGACGGGCATCACCGGTGCCATACAGACAATCTTCACCAATTCCGGTATGGACCTCTGGGCCATTATTCTGGTGATGGTTCTAATCTGGTTTGTTTTGGGATGCCTCATCGATTCGATCTCGATTATTCTCATCACCGTGCCCGTCTTTGCACCGGTGGCGCATGCAGCCGGCATGGATCCCATCGCCTTTGCAATGCTTGGAATTCTGGCGATTGAGTCGGGGCTCCTTACGCCTCCCTTCGGAATCTTGGTATTTACGGTGAAGGCGTCATTACCGGCCGACGAAATCACTGTAGGCCAGATATTCCGCTATTCGATTCCGTACTGGATCTGTCTGCTGATCGTGGTGCTCACTATCTGGTTCTTCCCCTCGATAGCAACCTGGTTACCAGACTATGTGTTTAACGTGAACAAGTAACCGAACGTATCAAAAAAAAAGGCCTGGGATAACACCCAGGCCTTTTTTTACTACCTCTGCAGATAATCGTCGGCTAGGGGAAGAACTCAGCCCGCCCCCAAGTACACGCGTATTAGGGTGTGATGATTGTTGAACCGGATGTTGCACCGGACTGAAGATCACGATGTGCACGAACGACATCTGATAAGGCATATCGCTGATTAATGGATAGTTTCAACACACCGCGCTTTAACCGATCAAAAACCATTGCCGCTGATTCGCGCATCTCCTGGGTATCTGACGTATAGGTTGCGAGTGTGGGCCGTGTGAAATACAGAGACCCAAGCTTCTGTAAGACGGCCCCTGTCACTGGTGGGGGATGGCCAGTAGTCTGGCCAAAAGATACGAAGTAGCCTCGGGGCGCGAGACTGTTGAGCGAGGCCTCGAAGCTGTCCTTGCCTACCGAATCGAAGACCACGGGAACTCCCTTACCACCGGTAAGTTCCTTTGTACGCGCAGCAATGTCGTCTTTTTTCCTGTCGAGACAGGCGTCATAGCCATTTTGAAGCGCAAGTGCGCACTTTTCGGGGCCGCCTGCTACCCCGATCATACGGGCGCCAAGATCCTTGCCCCACTGACCAGCCAAGAGCCCTACCCCGCCTGCTGCCGCATGAAAAAGCACGGACATACCTGCCTTGACTGGAAAACACCGATGCATCAGATATTCAACGGTCATGCCCTTGAGGAGAATAGCGGCGGCCTGCTCGTCTTGAATTCCATCCGGGGTACGCAGAAGACGCGCTGCGGGGAAATTACGCCGCGTAGAGTAGGCCTCAAAAACCGGCCCGCTGGCATAACAGACCCGATCACCTTCCTTAAAGTCGCTAACACCGGGGCCTACCTTTTCAACCACACCGGCAGCCTCATTACCCAGACCAAATGGCGTGGGCACGGGATAGAGGCCACTGCGCATGTAAATGTCTTGAAAATTTAAGCCAATGGCCGTGTGACGAATCGTCACCTCGCCGGCCGCTGGGTCTGCGAGTGTGGCCTCTTCCAACTTAATTACCTCAGGCTCACCAGCCTGATGCACGCGTGCTACGAGGGTCTTGGTCATACCGTTACCTTTTCTTTTTCGTCTTTGGTGTACCGCTCAGTAAATCGAGATTCCTTCATGACGTCAGCGACAGACTTTTCATTCTGTCCATCGTCGGTCCAGCCAGGAACACGGCCAAGCGCAACAGCCTCATGCCAGGGGAAGTTCAACTCCACCTTTATACCGTTAATGGGCTCGCGCATGAAGAGTTGGTAGAGCCCGGAATTGTGCGCCTTTCGCTCATTGAACTCGACCCCGTTTTCAGTAAGCTTTTTGACAAAGCCGGCAAGGTCATCGCAATTGATGCAGAGATGGTCAATTCGGCCCGAACCCATAGCCCCAGCGGCGGAGAAATCATCACTCTCTTTGTCGGTGGGGGCCTTTAAGTAGGTGTTTTGGTGGTCGGAGTGCCGTGCCTTACCGATATGAATGACGTCCTGGTCTCCGATATAGAGCCAGTGCACAGGAAAGCCAAACTCCGGATGGTCTCCCTCCCGGAACCCTAGGTTCTTACAGAACCAATCTTTGGTGCCGTCGGGGTCGTGGGTGAGAATCAAGAGATGCTCAAGAAATTTTAGTGCCATAGCGGTGTCCCCATAGAAAAAGGTTCTTGTATAAACAAGACAGAACGGCGCCGCCCTACGCGACGCCTCTGCGGTGTAATTTATCGATTGATCATAGAATGACCCGACAGCGTATCACTGCCCAGAGATGCTGGATAGGGGAGGAATACCGAGGTCTTGGGCAATCCGGTCGAGTTCCTCGACCACCCCGGAAGATAAGGGAATACCCTTATCGGTGTATTCCAGGCGCTTATAGTGGCTCTGCTCACCGGGAAGCCAAATTCGGTCGGTTGCCGGTAACTTCGCACTGTCACGAATTTCGCCTATGAGCTTATCGAGTCGACCACGCAGAACATCGATGTCGTCAAAGGCGGTCGGATCGATCGCGCAAACCGCCTGGCCCGTATTGGTTGTAGAACGGCTATCCATATTGAAGTCAATCACCTCACTGCCCATGGCAGCCCCATTGAGACTTCCAGCAAGGAGGCCCCCCATGAGGGCCAACCCGTAGCCTTTATGGCCGCCAATCGGGAGGAGAAACCCCTCGGCGGCGCGATGCGGATCCAGTAGAGGCCGGCCCTGGCGGTCGATCATCCAGCCTTCAGGCATCAACTCGCCCTTACGGGCCTTTGCCTTCACTTTTCCGTAGGCGGCTACGGTGGTGGCCATATCGAGAACCACGGAAGGCTCACGATGACCCCTCGGAAAGGCAATTGCAATGGGATTGGTCGAGAGCAGCATGTCCATTCCGCCCCACGGCGGAAGATGGTTGGCATTGCCCACCGCATAGTAAATACCGATCAGGTCTTGATCCGCCAACGCCCGCACATAAAGAGATGCAGGGCCCGCATGGTTACTCATCCGGGTACCTACCCAGGCAATACCCGTGGTGCGGGCTTTTTCTGCCGCTAGTGAGACGGCCTTCGAGACCACAAGATGGCCCATCGCATTGTCCCCGTCGACCAGGGCCATGGCGGTCCGCTCACGAACAACACGAATATTGGGACGTATGTTCATACCTCCAGCCTGAATGCGCTTGAGGTATTGGCCTAGACGAATAACCCCATGGCCGTCGGATCCCTGCAGATCGGCTTGCGCCATCATGCGGGCGACAGTCGCGGCATCGGAATCGGAGAGGCCCTGGGTCGCTAGGGCCTGTGTGATAAATGACGCTAGCGCATTAAACGAAACACGACGACCTTCTGCCATAAAAATCTCCTGTGTCTACGGCCAAAATCCTTGTTGATCGGGTGACCTCCATCATAAGCGCTAAACTTTCAGTCGTCTGGCCTGTCTGGACACGCCTGACCCGACCCGTCTGGCCGCCCAGCCTTCGAGTGTTTCGCCTTACTAGAAAGGACTCCCCTTCCCATGTCCCACCATTCCAGAGTTGCGCTTGTCACCGGTGGAGGTACCGGAATTGGCCGTGCGGCCGCCTACTCCCTGCAGAAGGCAGGGTTCCATGTCGTTGTTACAGGACGGCGGCTAGACCCATTACAGGAAACGGCTGCGGCAGGCCTTGCGGAGCAGCCGCCGATTGTGGCAGTCGCGGCCGATGTCAGCCAAGGTTCAGCCGTGAAGACGCTCTTTGCTGAGATTGAAAATCGATTTGGCAGACTTGATGTCCTTTTTAATAACGCAGGTATGGGTGCCCCCCGTGTACCTCTGGAGGAACTCTCCGAGGAAGACTGGCGGCGCGTTGTGGATGTCAATCTCACAGGATCTTTTCTCTGCGCTCAGGCGGCCTTCGCCCTGATGAAAAAGCAGACGCCCCAGGGTGGCAGAATTATTAATAATGGCTCAATCTCGGCGCATGCCCCACGGCCCAATACCTGTGCCTACACGGCAACCAAACATGCCATTACCGGTCTGACCAAGTCACTCTCCCTCGATGGGCGGCCTTATAAGATCGCCGCCTCCCAGATTGATATCGGTAACGCAGACACCGCAATTGGGGAGCGATTCAAGGCAGGGGTACCGCAGGCCAACGGAGAGGTTATGGTTGAGCCTGTCATTGATGCCGCCTATTGCGGAGATGCGGTAGCCTACATTGCAGGCCTGCCACTTGAGGCCAATGTCCTCACCATGACTCTCATGGCAACCAACATGCCTTTTGTCGGAAGGGGCTAGTATGAACACGCCACCGACAAAGCCTGTACAGGGCCTATCTGCCGGCACCGTGAATTATGGTGATAAAGAGTTTGCCCTCTTTTTGCGCCGCGCCTTTATCAAAGGGGCTGGGCTCTCGGACGAAGACCTCGCCAAACCGATTGTTGGGATCATCGACACGGGTAGCGACTTCAACCCCTGCCATGGCAATGCCCCCCAGCTGATAGAAGCAGTCAAGCGCGGGGTCATGATGCAGGGCGCCCTGCCGATTGTCTTTCCCACCATCTCGCTGCACGAATCCTTTGCGGCACCCACCAGTCTCTACCTACGCAACCTCATGTCGATGGACACCGAGGAGATGATCAAGGCCCAGCCGATGGATGCGGTGGTTTTGATCGGGGGCTGCGACAAGACCATACCAGCCCAAATCATGGGAGCCCTCTCCGCCCGCCGGCCCTTTGTGGTCTTACCCACCGGCCCCATGCTCTCGTCACGCTGGCGCGGCGAACGGGTAGGTGCCTGTACCGACTGCCGGCGCCTCTGGGCTGATTTCCGTGCCGGTCGTCTCACCCAGGCGCAGATCGACGACGCCAACAACCACCTTGTGCCCTCAGTGGGGACCTGCTCTGTCATGGGAACCGCCAGCACTATGGCGTGCATCGTTGAGGCCATGGGACTGACAGCCCCAGGGGCAGCGAGCGCTCCCGCTGTATCGGCAGATCGAATTCGTATCGCAGAGCGTTCTGGCTATGCGGCTGCCCGTCTCGCGAAGGGGGAGGTTGCCATGCCAGAGTTTGGCAAGCAACAGCTGCACAACGCGCTTACCATACTCCTGGCCGTCGGGGGCTCCACCAATGCCCTGGTACACCTCGCCGCTATCGTAGGGCGGGTAGGTCTGCGGCTGGATCCCGCAGAATTCAATAGGCTGGCAAACCAGATTCCCGTACTGGTCGACCTCAAACCCGGTGGCGAAGGATACATGCCCGACTTTCATGAGGCAGGAGGCCTCATCCGGGTCTTGGCCCAGCTGACAGATCTGGTGGAGCTCGACTTCGCCACGGTCTTTGGCGACAGCCTTCGTACACGACTCGATGCATTCGAGGCCAGCGGCCCAAGCGAGGTCATTCGTGACCGCACCAATCCTATCTATCCCAACGGCGGGCTGCGATGGCTCTCGGGCAATCTTGCACCGCGTGGTGCTGTCATCAAGCCCGTAGCAGCAAGTGAGAAACTCTTAGAACATACCGGGCGCGCGGTAGTCTTTGATGGTCTGGAAGATATGGCCCGCCGGCTCGATGATCCCGATCTTGATGTGCAGGCTGACGACATCCTCGTCCTTCGCGGAATAGGCCCCAAGGGCGCTGGGATGCCGGAGGCTGGCCTCATCCCAATCCCCAAAAAACTCGCAGCCAAGGGGGTTCGCGATATGGTTCGTATCTCGGATGGTCGTATGAGTGGAACCGCCTACGGGACAATCGTCCTGCATATAAGCCCCGAGGCAGCAGACGGTGGGCCCCTGAGCCTGGTGCGCTCTGGTGATCAGATTCGACTCAGCGTCAAAGAATCCTCTCTCTCACTTCTGGTAGACGAGGCCACCCTTGAATCCAGACAAGCTGAAGGACTACATAGAACGCTACCGACGGTTGGCCAAGACCGAGGCTACGGACGACTGCATAGCCAGGAGGTACTTCAGGCCGAAGACGGGTGTGACTTCCGGTTTCTTAGGAGCACACCCGACTAAGACATCGGATGGGGCGCTCTAGCCGACAACCTTTAGGCTAAGCGTACCCACCGACTGAATAAAGCACTCGAGCTGGTCGCCCTTGTGTACCGGGCCTATGCCCGACGGTGTTCCAGAAAAAATAAGGTCTCCGGGCTGCAGGTGATAAAAATTAGACATCACACTCACCAACTCGGGTACCTTCCAGATGAGCTGATTGAGATCACCCACTTGGCGTGTCTCTCCATTAATCTTCAGCGAAATCTCCCCTTCTGCCGGGTGCCCAATATCGGCAACCAAGACCAGCTCTGAGCAGGGGGAGGAGTGCTCGAAAGACTTACCTGGCTCCCAGGGCCGGCCCAGCTTCTTTGCCTCGGTCTGAAGGTCACGGCAGGTCATGTCGAGACCCACCGCGTAGCCGATGACATGGTCAAGCGCCTTCGAGACAGGAATATTGGACCCTGCCTTACCAATCGCCACCACAAGCTCCACCTCATGGTGTACGTCCTGACTCTGCGGTGGATAAGGGAAATCCCCGTGGACCACGAGACTGTCAGCATTTTTCTGGAAGAAGAAGGGTGGTTCCTTGTTAGGATCATGGCCCATCTCAACCGCGTGGGCCTCATAGTTCCTGCCAATGCAGTAGATACGGTGAACCGGCATGACCGCTGCCCGGCCACGAATAGGCAATACAGGCTGAGGACTGGGTGGAAACAGATAGGAATGTGCTGTTGTGGTAGCCATGGCGTGTCTCTCGCTTTATAAAATCTGGAATCGAAGCGGCGTGAATGCCGCTATGTTGAACGAGCAATCATTCTACCGGGGTCTCCTAACCGCAACGCCAACAGACCTGAAATGGCGAAGGCGAGATATCCCGTCGACACCCCCTAGGCAAGCGCATCCCAGATGAGCTTCAGGCCAGTTGAGAAGAGCAGCAGATAGCTGGTTTGATAAAAAATGCGCTCAGAGATGCGCTTGTGCAGCCAGATACCGACCCCAATGCCCACCGGTGCCAGCGGTGCAAATACCAGAGAGAGCTGTAGATTGGACGGGCTAAGCTGACCAAGCAGGTAGTAGGGAATGATCTTGGTGTAGTTCATAAACAGAAAATAAAGCGAGGCAGAGGCCACCACTGTGGTCCTGTCGATCTGGCGCCCCAAGATATAAACAGAGAAGGGTGGCCCCCCCGCATGGGCCAGTGTGCTGGTAAAGCCCGAAACTGACCCCCAGAATACGCCTCCCACCGGGCCCATCTCCGACCGCGTCCGCTTCAAGAGTTGCACCAGCCTATCTGCCAGAGAGAGCCATTTATTCAGGACGAAGGTGACTGCAATCACGCCCACGATTAGCTTTAACTGCAGGACCGACAGGCTCTGAAACATGAGGCTTCCAATGCCAATCCCGATAACCGCCCCTACGAATACGGGACGCAAGACGGGCCAAGACCATTTCTTCCAGTAAGCCCGCACGCCGATCATGTCCATGGCGCACAAGATCGGAAGCATGACCCCTGCAGCGACAACAGGAGAGATCCAGAGGGACATGATCGGGACTGCAAGCCCCCCAGCCGCGCCCCCAAAACCGCCCTTAATAACACCCGTGATGAGCACGGCGAAGGCTGCACCAAGGTAGAAGCCGATGGGATAGTCTGCGAGCGACACCCCGGGACTATATCTCAGTTGCTAGGCCCTCTGTTGATCGGGAAACCACGAGTCGAGCCCTCGGGGTGCTCTTCGGTAGAATCCAGCGTTATGGTTAGTAATCAACTGTTCACTAACGAGAAGAAGGATAAGACTGACTATGGCGTCTGAAAAGCCGATCGCAATTGGTATCGCGGGATATGGCTGGTGGGGAAAGGTTATTGCTGCTCTTTTAGCGCAATCCCCGGCATTTTCTCTCCGATGCATCGCAGAGCCCCTCACAGCCTTGCATCCCACAAACCCCGAGGGTCCCCTGAAGAATGTCCGATTCTGTAGCGACTACGAAAGCCTCGTTCAGGAGCCTGGCCTTGAGGCGGTAGTGATCTGTACGCCCCATCCGCAACATGCCGATCAGATCGTATCGGCCGCATCGCGTGGGCTGCATGTTTTCTGCGAAAAGCCCCTATGTATGAACCTCGCAGATGCAGAACGAGCCATTGCCGCCTGCGAGAAGCATGGCCTTGTGCTGGGAGTCGGCCATGAGCGAAGGTTTGAACCTGCCATGGAGGTCTTGCGGCAGGAGGTGGCATCCGGAATGTACGGAACAGCGCTGCAGATCGAGGCCAATTTCAGTCAAGATAAGTTCTTAAAGCTACCTCGCGATAACTGGAGGCTCTCGAACGCTGTCGCCCCTGTGGGTCCGCTCACCGCTACGGGTATTCATCTCGTAGATCTCTCAGTGTCATTCTTTGGAAAGCCCAAATCGGTGACGGCTCGACTCAGCTCGCGCGGTGCCGGCTTTGAAAACGGTGACACGCTGGCCATCTTTCTCGAGTTCGCGTCGGGCGGCGTATCCCTAATTAGTGCCATCTTGGCAACCCCCTTTGACGGCCGTTTTGCCCTGTATGGTTCTGAAGGCTGGTGTGAGATACGAGACCGTACGCACCCAGAAAGTCCCACCGGCTGGGATATCACCAGAGTGATGCGTGGCAAAGATCGCCAGACTGCCTTCGTCGAGCCACACCATGCGGTACGTGAAAATCTGGAGTCCTTTGCCAAAGCGGTTCGGGGGCAGGCACCATACCCTGTAGACAGCAACCAGAAGCGATACACCGTTGCATCATTAGAGGCCATCATGAGGGCTGTCGTCTCTGGCCAGGTCGAGCCCATCGACTGCTAATTCCACGAGAATCCTGCCAACCGCTATTGCAGCGAACAATCCACATCCAGAAAGGACATCCCTACTATGTCAGCCGTAGTTCTAAAAACGATCTCACTAGACACCGCTCTCGTAATAGCCCAAAAGGCGCTCGAATCCGCGAAGGACCATAAGTTTCTGCCCCTCGCAGTCACCGTGCTCGATATTCGTGGTGAGGTGAAGGTTCACCTAGCCCAGGAAGGGACCTCCCTCTACCGGTTCAAGATCGCTACAGGAAAGGCCCGCGGTGCACTTGGACTTGGATTCGGAAATCGCGAGTTACAGCGTCGCGCAGAGAAGGCCCCATTTTTTATTCATGCCGTACAACACCTCAGCGAAGGCGACATGGTTCCCGTACAGGGCGGGGTTCTTATCCGTGATGCCGACGGCAGCCTTCTTGGTGCGGTAGGTATTAGCGGCGAGACCTCACCGAACGACGAGATCTGTGCAGTCGCTGGCATTAAGGCTGCCGGGCTCGTGCCAGACCATGGGGATCCCAATGCTTAAACTCTGGGGTCGAATCAATTCGATCAATGTTCAAAAGGTACTCTGGGTACTAGATGCCCTGGGCTGCACGTACCAGCGCGAAGATGCTGGACTGCAGTTCACTGCAAACAAGACTGCCGACTTTCTCGCAAAAAATCCGAATGGCCGTGTTCCTCTGTTAGAAGATGCAGGCTACCAAATCTGGGAGTCGCACAGTATCTGTCGGTATCTCTGTAATACCCAGCCTTCCTCTGAGGCCTCGCGCCAGGTGGCAGAGCGCCTCTATCCCGTAGATGCCCAGAAGCGTGGTCAGGTTGATCAGTGGCTCGACTGGACTCTCTGGGGAATTAGCGCTCCCATGGTGGTCGTATTTAGGCAGCGTGTGCGTCTCAAGCCAGAGCAGCAAGAGCCCCTCCGGATTGCCGAGGCCGAAGAAGAGTCTCGAAGCCATCTGGTGGTTGCAGACCAGAGGCTCCGTGAGTCTGACTTCCTGGCCGGAAATCAGATCACACTAGCAGACATCGGGCTAGCACCCACCGCCTATCGGGCAGAGTCTCTTGGTCTTTTTGCGGACGACCAAGTGGGATTAAAGAGCTGGATGGAACGGCTAAGACAGGACCCAGGATTTCGTAAGTGGGTAGATGTTCCTATGACCTAGAAGTAGGTCATAAGGCGTGCCGGCGCTTTCAAAAGGCTCTAGGGCGCTCTAGAATGTTCTAAAACGCCCCAAGAAGAATCTCTTTTTTCTTAGGAAGAGGGCTTTTGTTCGGTAACCCTTGCCATCTGGTCGTAATCCTCGCCGCCCCAATCAGCGCTCTCAGAAACGCCGAAAAAGTTGAGCTCAATGGTGATGCCATCGGGGTCTCGAATAAACACCTGAAAGAGCTGTGAATCTTTGAGATACCGAGGCCGGTAATGCACTCCGGCGGCGCGAAGCTTTTCAAGAAAGCGCTCGTGGTCTGTTGCAATGAATGCAACATGATCGATAGACCCTGTTCCTGGCTGACCAGAGACTGCTCCAGGAGGTGTGCCTAGATAGTAAAACTCACGATTGGGGATGTTGTCTGGCGCCATATGTACTTGGACCACCCCATTTGTTCCAAGCCAATAGCCCGGAAAAGGAAAGTTTGGGCGGTCCATTTCCGAAAGGCCCAGGACATTCACATAGAAGTCTCTGCTCGCCTTGAGGTCTGCAGCGCGAATGAGGTAATGATTGAGTTCTTGGATTGCCATGGATGTTAGTCTAGTATTTGTTGATCAGTCTTTCAATAAATCCTTATCCGATTGCATACTCTTCTGGCGGGTCGATCCGAAGCCGTGATACCGTCAAAGCTTACCTGGTAGGAGCGTTCTATGGCCCAGTTTCCCCATCTTTTTTCCGAAGGCCGACTCGGTCGACTCAACCTCTCCAACCGCTGTCTCGTCTCTTCTCTTACGCGTGCAAGCGCGACCGAGAAGGGCCTGGTTACCGATCAGATGATGGACTACTACCTGGAGTATGCCGACGGCGGCTGGGGCGGCATACTGACCGAGGCGATTTATGTCGATGAGCGCTACAGCCAGGGATACAGTTTTCAGCCCGGACTAGCTAATGCAGAGCAGACCGCGGGCTGGGCCCGGATCGTCGAGGCAGTGCATCGCAGCGGCAGCCGTTTTCTTGCGCAGCTCTTTCATGCGGGAGCCGTTAATCAGGGCAATGCCTGGGTCACCGGGTCGGTCGCCCCCTCGGCGATACAGCCAAAGGGCGAACAGATTGCCCGTTACCGCGGGTCACAAGGGCCATTTCAGATGCCCAGAGAGATCTCTCGTGAAGAGATTTTCGAGGTAGTCGAGAGCTTTGTTCAGGCGGGCCGGAATGCCCAGGCTGCAGGGTTTGATGGGATAGAGTTGCACGGCGCGAATGGCTACCTACCTGACCAGTTCCTCACCAGTTACACCAACCATCGTACCGACGAGTTTGGAGGAAGTCTGGAAAACCGGCTTCGGCTGCATGTCATGATTCTGCAGGCTCTAAGAAAGGCACTGCCTGATTTCACAATCGGAGTGCGAATCTCGCAGACGAAAGTCAACGACCTAGAGTACAGCTGGCCGGGGGGAGAGTCGGATGCAAAGGGTATTTTTCCAGCGCTCGAGCTGGCAGGTGCCGACTATATTCATGTGGCGGCGCACCTTGGCGTGAGTCCCGTATTTGGGTCAAACCATTCGCTGAGCGGGTTGGCAAAAAAGTATACCCGCCTGCCAGTCATCGCAAATGGCAAGCTTCATGATCCTGCGCTAGCCGAGGCAGCCCTGACCAGTGGGGAGGGAGACTTCTGCTCAATTGGCAAGGGTGCACTCGCCGATCCTCACTGGCCCAAAAAAATCTTGGCAGGCAAGTCTCCTGTTCCGTTCGCGATGGAGATGATTAGTCCGCATGCCACCCTAGACAACTACTACGGCTGGCGAAAGCGTCAGAGCTAGAGCCTATCCGTAACACTCAAAAAAAAAGCCCGCATATGCGGGCTTTTTTACCAGTAGCAGGACTACCCCTTAGTTAAAGTTGCCATTTTTCTTGTGCTGGTCTTCGTACTTCTTGCGGGCCTTCAGATAGTAGTCATAGACAGCGCGTACATTCTTCGCACCTGCAGCCTCTTGTTTCTTGAAAAAGGCTTCGTTGGCGGCATTGGCTGCCTTCAGAATCTTCTGAGCATCTTCTGGAGTTGACGTCTGGAAGGTGATCTTATTCTTCGCCGCCCAGTCGGCACGGATAGTCTTCTCCATATCCATCAGGCTAGAGGCGTAGCGAATCGCATACTCATAGCGAAGTTGTTTCAGCATCTTCTGATGCTCAGGCTTAAGGCTACGCCATTTCTCGCCACGCATAAAGAAGGCCGAGCCGACGACGCCGCCATTACCGTTGGCACCCGGGGGGTTACCCATGTGGACGTTACCGATGACCTCATTGAGCTTGAATGCGTTAGCAAGCATCAACACGTTTTCACCCAGGGCATCGACCGTTCCCCGATCCATGGCGTTGTACATATCGGAAAACACCATAAAGATCGGATTCATTCCAAGTTCTTTATAGAAGTCTGTACGCGCACCACCGTAGGTACGCAGACTCTTGCCCTTCATCTCGTCGAGAGACTTTAATTGCTTTTTGGTGCCGATGGGGCCATGGCCACTGATGTGGGACATCATCTTGACGACGTCTTCGCGCTTCATTTCCGCAGCCATATCGGGCTGCAGTTCAACCGTATCGATGGCCGCCTTAACCGCCGCCACATAGTCGTCGCCATAGTTCAAGACGTTATCAAGAATCATGTAGTTACCAAGGTTTGCAGGGTGGTAACTGCTGCTGACCCAGCACATATCGGCGATACCAGACTGGAGTCCTGGCAGGCAGTCGGCCCATTTGACCAGGGAGTTTGCCCAGAAGAACTGGACCTTGATTTCTCCGTTAGACCGCTTCTCAACCTCTTGGCCCCACCACTTGTGGATATCACCAAACCAGCCTTTTTCTGGCGTTGGGGTAGCCACCTTTATGGTGGTCTGGGCCATTACCGCACCGCCCATCATCAGTGCTATGCCCGCTGCAATGCAGGTCTTTATAAACGTGCGCTTCATTAAGACTCTCCTTGGTTAAAAAAACAGAGGGACACTACGACGCCTTCTGGTGGCGTTTTTCATCAATCAACTCCAACAGACGTTCTGGAGAGAGGGGATACTCATTGATCTTTACCCCTAGAGGCTTAAGCGCATCCTCAATCGCAGAAATAATGCAGGCAATACCTGGAATCGTGCCCCCTTCACCGGCCCCTTTTATGCCAAGTGGGTTCACCGGTGAGGGACTCTCCATATGCTGAAGGTGAATCTGCGGCATCTCGGTAGCCAGTGGCAGTAGGTATTCCCCGAGGTTATTACAGAGGGGCTGACCGGTGTCGCGGTCGTACTTCATATGCTCGAAGAGGGCGTTACCGATGCCATGCACCACACCACCAATAATCTGCCCATCGACAAGCCGGGGATTGATAATGGTTCCGCAGTCATGGGCCACCCAGTAGTCCATGAGTTGTACCTCACCAGTGTCTATATCGACCTCGACCTCACAGACGTTGCTGCCATTGGCATAGACCGGCCGATTAGTCGTGTGGTAGGCCGTTGCCTCCAGACCAGGGGTAAAGCCAGCAGGTACTGGAAGATTCACATTCGCGATGAGACGGCGGCTCAAATCTCCAAGCCGAATCGACTTTCCAGGTACGCCCTTAATCGAGACCTGGCCATTGAGAATTTCAAGATCGTTCTCTGACGCCTCAAAGTCTCGGGCGGCCAGTTTGAGGGCCTTTTCGCGTACCTGCTGAGCTGCGAGGTGCACACTCGGCCCGACAGTAGCGGCGACGCGGCTTCCCACTGTGGACAAGGCAAGCGCCGGGAGATCGGTATCCCCGGTACGCACGAGGACATCGTGGGTCTGAACCCCAAAATAGTCGGCAGCAATCTGGGCCACGATCGTCTCGAGTCCCTGTCCCTGTGCACACGATCCCACCTCGACAACGACCCGACCGCTCGGAAGAATCTTGACCGTTGCCCCCTCGTAGGGGGGAAGGCCGGAGTCTTCGTTGTAGCTGGCAATACCCAGCCCACGCCATCTGCCTGTCTGCGCCGCCGCCTGCCGTCGGGCCTCGAAGTCTTGCTTTTTGCTGGCCTCTAAGGCCATCTCGAGAGTCTGATGGTAATCGCCCGAATCGTACTGGACCGTTACGCCATTGGGGAGCTTCGCACCAGTCTCGTAGGGAAACTGGTCCTTCCGAATGAAATTACGGCGACGTACATCGGCACGATCGAGTCCAAGTTCGCGGGCGATCGTATCCACGGTACGTTCCATTACAAAGGTGGCGTTGGGTCTACCTGCGCCTCGAATAGGTGTGGTCGGAACCGCATTGGTGAGCGCCGAATGAAGTTGAACATCAACCGCGTTAATTGCGTAGGGGCCCGGGAAAGGGACAACCGAGGTGTTGGGAAGTAGCAGCCCATAGGGTACATAGGCACCATTGTCATGAATACACTGGGCTCGAATTCCGAGGATCTGTCCATCTTTTTTGCATGCGACTTGTACCTGCCACCACTGATCACGCTGTTGATTGGTGCTAACAAAATTTTCGCGCCGGTCTTCAATCCACTTGATTGGCCGCCCTAGACGCTCCGCCGCCATGGCGATAACAAGCTCTTCAGCATAATGAACCGCCTTTGGCCCAAACCCGCCACCGACATCCGGGGCAATCACCCGAATACTGGACTCTTCGCGGTCGAGATATGCGGCGAGATAGCGCCGCACAAGGAATGGGGACTGGGTAGAACTCCAGAGGGTGAGCCGCCCCCCCGCCACATCCGGCTGGGCAAGTACCCCTCGGCACTCCATGAAGTGTGGTGCTCCCCGGTGTTGAAAATACTCTTCCTCAAAGACATGGTCGGCCTCAGCAAACGCCTTATCGATATCGCCGAACTTCCAGTTCAGAGTGGCTGCGAGGTTTGACGAGAAGGATGTCTGGACAGGCGGTGCGTCGGGCTTGAGGGCATCACGGGCATCGATCACACAAGGCAGCGACTCAAGATCAAGTTCGATGGCCTGAAGGCCATCTTCGGCGAGATAACGATTCTCCGCGATGACGACCGCAATAGGCTCACCGACGTAGCAGACTTCGTCCTTAGCCAGGGGGTATGGCGTAATGTCGGTCTTAATCGCTGGATTCGGATAGGCCTGCACCATACGCTTAGCGGCCTGTGGGCCCAGATCGTCGAGAGCGTAGGCAGCAACCACACCGGGTATGGCCAGGGCGGCGCTCAGGTCTATCGCCTTGATGCGGGCATGCGCCTCGGGCGACCGAAGAAACGCTGCCGAGAGGGTGCCTGGAATCTTGATGTCGTCGACATACTTACCCTTACCCGTGATCAGACGCCCATCTTCAATACGGTGCACCGCGGCACCCAGATTGCGTACGCCCATTACCGCGCCTCCCGCATTTTCTGCGCGGCATCCATGGCGGCGCGTACGATCCCTTGGTAGCCGGTACACCGGCAGATATTTCCAGAGATAAGCTCTCTGATCTCACGCTCTGTGGGGTTTGGGTTTTCCTCAAGGTAGGCAGCGATCGTCATCTGCATACCGGGGGTGCAGAAGCCGCATTGCAATCCGTTGCAGTCGGTGAAGGCCTGCTGAACCGGATGAAGACTTCCATCGGCCTGGGCGAGACCCTCGACCGTGGTTACCGAGGCGCCGTCGGCCTGTACCGCGTACATCGTGCAAGACCGGACCGCGCGTCCATCGACTTTTAGGGTGCATGCGCCACAGACCCCGTGTTCACAACCCACATGGGTTCCCGTAAGGCCGCAGACGTGACGGATGAAATCCGCAAGTGTCATGCGTGCTTCGATCTCGGCCTTGCACGGCTGGCCATTGATGGTCATTTCTACCGCATGGCGTGTGCTCATTGGGCAGACCTCCTCTTGATTGCGTCTTGATAGGCATGCTGTACCGCACGGCTAAACAGCGTCTTTGCTGTCCGTTTACGAAAGTCGCCAGAATGGTGTGCATCCGCCGGTGCCTCGAGCTGATCGATGTCATGGGCTGCAGCGCGTGCAAGGTCATCGGTGAGAGGACTACCAAGAAGATCTTTCTCCGCTTGGCGTAGACGCGATGCCCCATTAGAGACACCAATCACCGATATCGCAGCCCGCTCAATACGAGACTGGCCATCTACCGCCAACAGGCAGGCAACCCCTGCAATCGCAAAGTCACCGTGCCTGCGGCTCATCTCGATAAAAGCAAAGCCATGCGGCTGCGTCCAGGGTCGTATAGCAATGTCGGTGAGCAACTCGTCTTCCTCGATATTGGCCTGCATGAATCCGACAGGCCAGTCGTGAATACTTACCACTCGGCGGCCCCGGGTGCTCTGTATACCAAGCTCGGCGTCTAATAAGGCGCAGATACCCGGCAGTTCAGCTGCAGGGTCTAGATGCGAAAGGCTACCGCCGATCGTGCCTCGATTTCTGGTCGCATAGTGGCCCACCCAACGTAAGGCCTCTCGAAAGATGGGAACCTGCTCGTGCAGGGCAGCATCCTGCTCGAGCTGATACTGACGGGTCATGGCACCGATTCGCAGGGCCCCATCAGGTAATCGGGTAAGCCCTTGCAACTCGGTAACACGATTCAGATCAATAAGGTTCTCGGGCATGAGGTACCGAAAATTCAACATCGGCCCAAGAGACTGCCCTCCCGCCAAAAGTTTGGCGTCCGGAAGGCTTGATAGCATCTGCGTGGCCTCAGTAAGGGTCTGGGGCCGATGGTATTCAAAAGCGGCTGGTTTCATTTGACATCACCGGTTCGTAAAAATCTCAGGACCCACGCACAAAGAACGAGCGAATCCACCGAAATAGGCTCGTAAAGACGAGGGAGAAGAGGTTAATAGAAGACGAGGCGGAACTACGGCTCTGTGAGGGAAGGTCTGTAGGCGATGCAAGGCCCACAACAGGAGGGGTGCTTCCAACGGAGTCTCCGGCGACACCGCTCGGAGACGAGGCGGTTGCAACGCGTGCCTCAAGATTCTTTGTGAAGTCGCTGGTCAACTGACCTGCGACCTCTTTAACGATCCCAACTCCCCGGCCATATTGCGCCACTGATCCTGTCAAGGAGAGCTCAGTTTCTACCTGAACGCGACACTTTTGCGGGGCTTCTTCAGAGAGACGAAATTTCATCTCGGCCTTAAATCCACCCCGGCCTTTGCTGTCGCTCCCCTTCGCGACGACCTCTCCATAAGATCCATCGGCAGCAAGGTTCATCAACTCGCCTTCACCCCGAAACTGGAGCTTAACGGGGCCTACCTTTAGGCTCACGGTTGCCTTGAACCCTTTCTCGCCAACACGTTCGTTGAGTTCAGTGCCAGGCATACAGGGCACGGCAACCTCGGGGTCAGTTAGCCCAGCCCATACAGCACCTCGAGACGCATTCAAAACAAATTCGTTAACCAGATTCATCCAGAAATTAGCCTTTCATTAAACACAGGACCACCTTGAGGACGGAATCACCCAATGAGGCTAGTGGGTCGCTTCTTCAACTCCCGGTGTCCTTTTAAGAAATAGATATTTATACGCGTTAAAAAATACCTGTATCGACATAAACGTGAGGCCCAAGGCAAAAAGCGTCTTGAATGGCCAGAGCGGGAAGCGGGCAACCGCGAGTCGGTATTCAAGGATCTTGATGGAATCGATCGCAATAGACCAGGCAGCAACGGTTAAGAAGGTAAATGTCGCGAACGCCAAGAGATGACCAACGCCATCCAGGTAGCGATTGAAACGAGCCCCAAGTCTGTCGGTTACAAAAGTGACGTTGACATGGCCATTCTCCAGGGCCACCAGAGCCACCCCAAAGTAGACCGAGACCACAATGAGCGCCTCAACCGATTCCACAGTCAGTGGAAATGGTGTACCGATCTTCCTTCCGATTGCGTTGAAGAAGATGATTACCGTCATGAGTGCGAGTGGTAGCGATATAACCGCTGGTATCCAGCGCCGGTAGACCCGCTCGTAGGCATCAATTATTTTTTCCATGATCGTCACTCCTTAGCGCATCGACCGCATGACTTCGGGAAGCCAGAGAACAACGTCTGGGAATGCCACAAAGAGCCCAACCGTAAAGAGCATAAGAAACACAAAAGGCGTCGCTCCCAGAAATATGTCCTTAAGCTCCACCTGGTCTCCTAGAGCCCCCTTCATCACGAAGCAGTTCAGGCCCATCGGCGGGGTAATAGCGCCCACGGCCATCATCATGGTGACTACGACACCAAACCAGACTAGGCTCATGTCGTGGGCCTCAATAAGAGGAACAATGAGAGGCATTGTCAGCACCATCATCGAGATGGCATCGAGGAAGCAGCCAAGAAGAAGATAGAGAACAACGATTCCAACCATCAAGGCC
>JBJOHS010000022.1:0-35971 GCA_046047535.1 Pseudomonadota bacterium | reverse complement strand
TAGCCTTGCACCAGACACGCCAGCCTTGAGCGGCGCAGGAGAATTACGCGTCGGGTCGTATCAGCTCGGCGCATTGAACGTTTCCGGTAACAGCGGGAACTTTAGCAATACCCTTACCATCGTAGGTAGCCTCGTGGTCACCCCCCTGGCCGTGAATGTTTCGGTCTCAGGTACCGAGAAGACTTACGACCGCACCACGACCATGCCCTCGTTGTTTCTCAGCCCCACAGGCCTGCTTACCGGCGATACAGTAACCATGACAGGAATGGGAGCTTTTACCCAGGCTGACGTCAGCCGCGGCGCGGGTAACACGGTACTCTCGAACGTCGGCTACACCATTCAGAACATACTCCTCGCAGGGGCAGACGCCGCGAACTATCAGATCGCTAGCGGATCGACTTTCACTGGCGCCGATGGGCGCATTAACCCTCAGCAGATCACCCAAATAACCGGCATCAGCGGAATTAACAAGGTCTATGATGGGTCAACAAGCGCCACAGTCAATACAGCAACTGCAATATTGCAGGGCGCACTGGCGGGCGACGCCCTCATGCTGAACACGACCGGCGCGGCCTTCGATACCGCGACAGTGGGCGCAGGCAAAACAGTGGCCGCCTCTGGCCTCTCGCTGTCTGGCGCGTCCGCACACAATTACACACTCATTCCCTCCACCAGTACCACCTCGGCCGATATTACGCCGCAACTTCTGACACTCGCCGGGATTTTCATTACAGATAAGGTCTACGACGGGCTTCGTACTGCGAGTCTTTCTACGGCAAGCGCAAGCCTCGTCGGCCTCTCCAGCGGTGACTCGGTGCAGGCTGACTATTCGCTTCTACAGGCGCTCTTCAACACCCGTGAGGTTGGAAGCCTCAAGCCCGTTACTGTCTCAGGCATCTCGCTATCGGGCCCTCAGGCGGCAAACTACATGCTCGTGCAGCCATCTGGTCTGACCGGAAACATCTCCGCACGACCACTCTCAATCGTTGGCTTAGGCGGCCAAAATAAGATCTATGATGGCCTCACCCAGGCTACGCTGTCGACCGTTGCAGCAACTTTCGCGCCGAGCGGCCTGGTGGTTGGTGACCAGGTAGCGCTCGGGAGCTATGCCGCCCATTTTGCGAATAGCCGCGCCGGAAACGCTAAGGCAATTACGGTCAGCCAATACACCCTCACCGGTGCGGATGCCGGTAACTACGCCGTGGCGCTGCCCTCCGGGCTCAGCGCTGATATTCTGCCCCGACCAATTGATATCACTAATGTGGCCATAGTAGGAAAAACCTATGATGGGCAGGCAACTGCCACCCTAGACAATACCGCCGCAGGCCTTAACGGCGTTCTTGCCGCGGATACTGCAGACGTCTCTCTCGTAAGCGCTGGCGCACAAGCCTTCTACGCCTCGGCAAATGCGGGAAACGCCATAGCAGTCACTGCGTCTGGCTACAGTCTTGCAGGCCAGGCCACATCAAATTACAGCCTGAACCAGCCCCAAGGGCTTACCGGCGCGATCACACCCCTCACGGTGTCGGTAGCGGGAGCCCGGGCACATGACAAGACCTACGACGGCACAACACTTGCCGCCTTAGACCTCACCGCGGTCGGTGTTCCAGGCTTCTTACCTGTCGACAATGGCCGCGTTACGCTCAACACGAGCGCAGCCCGGGGGACCTTCAGCTCGGCCGCGGTGGGCACGAGCATTCCCGTCTCGGTTACTGACATAACGCTCACGGGCGATTCAGCAGGCAACTATGTTTTGACTCAGCCGACTGGCCTTACCGCCGACATTCTTAGCCGCAACATTTTTATTCTTCAACTGCCAGTCGCTAACAAAACCTACGACCAGACAACAAATGCAAGCCCAAGCATCGGGAATCTTGTCCTTTCTAACTCTGTCTTAGGCCAGGATGTCAGCATAAGCTATACCTCGAGCGCCTTTCACTCGGCCTCTGCCGGTGTTAATAAGCCCGTAGATATCACCGGCATCACCCTTACTGGGGCCGATGCAGCCAATTACACACTGCAATCGGGTACTCACGTCAGCTACGCAAGCATACTGCCAAAGCCTGTAACCCTTAACGGAATTGCTGCACTCTCGCGACCCTACGACAACACTAGCATCGACGCTCCCCTCGACATCAGCGCCGCCGTAATTAACGGGGTGCTTGGTGGTGACACCGTATCGCTGGACAGCGCCACCCTCACTGGCCGATTTGCCAACCGCAATGTCGGCATGAATAAGCCTGTCACCCTCGTGGGCCTCGGGCTCACCGGTACGGAGGCGGCAAATTATCAGATTCAGCCTGTGACCAACCTCACTGCCTCTATCACGCCATTGACTATCTCTGGCATCACCGGACTCCGTTCAGATAAGGTGTATGACGGAACCACACAGGCACCGCTCGACCTCACCGCTGCTATTTTCTCCGGTGCGCTCACAGGAGACCAGATTCTGATTACGTCGGCAGCAGCGAACTTTGCCGATAAGCTGGTCGGTACAAATAAGCCCGTCAGCGTCTCTAACATTGTCCTTGGTGGACGGGAAGGACAAAACTATGTTCTTGCCTCTACCTCCGCAAGCTCGGAGGGCACCATCTCAGCGCGCCCACTTAGCCTCACCGGCGTCTCAGGTATCACCAAAATCTATGACCAGTCGATGGCTCTACCCGTTGGCGAGATTGGCTACTCCGCATCTAGTGCAGTTGCGGGCGATCAGGTTGCCATTGACGGCGCGCCTCGCTTCTCTTCTGCGCATTCAGGCGCGCGGCTTGTTGTACGTGGAACTCTCGGCCTCACAGGATCGGATTCCTCAAACTATCAACTGCTGTGGACCAACGGCCAGGGTACGATCACCCCCCGGCCCCTATTAAGCATTACGGGCGCCATTGCCCAAGACAAGAAATTCGACGGGACAAACGTCGCCACAGCAGATGTCTCAGGGGTCGTGGTGACCGGGCTACTGCCTGGCGACTCACTGCAAGTTGCGGAAGCTTTCGGCACATTTAACAACCCTGCGGTCGGTGAGAACAAGCCCGTGCGACTAGATCGGTTCACCCTGTTTGGCAGTTCAGCACGCAACTATTTCGTACCCGAGGAAATCACCATCACCTCTGAAGCAGACATCTCTGGACTTCCTGACCCCCATCGCGCAGACAATACCCGAGTGAATCTGCCTGCGCCCGTGGCCGCAACGCCCACCCGAATTAACCCACGGCTAGAAACTGGCGTTCGTTTTGTTGCCGTTAACGAAAATCTTCAGCCGATTGCCCCTTTCGTTGGTAGTACTCCAGTACGCGAGGGCGCCGTGGAGGTGCAAACGGTATCCCCTACGCCCATACAAGTACGCCCCTTATCTCGGGATAGCCGCTTGTTAGGCGTAGGGCAAGGTCAATCTCCCGAGACTGAAACTGCAGAAGTAACTGAACCAAACGAGTTGGCAGCAACGAAAGACGCACTCACCGTGGGTGTTTCCGCCGATCTTAGTGCCGCTGGCCCACTACGCATTCTTGTAATTGACGGGGGACTGCGCCTCCCAACTTTCCCCCGCCACCCTGGCGACACAGATAAGCGAGACTAATCGCACCCTCACGCATGATAACCCTTTGGCTCGTTCGCATCCTTCTCGGAGGTTTGTCGCTTCTGTCTGCAGCGCTCGCAACATTTTTTACCGTGCTAGCCCTCGAGTCTACTTTTTTTCCTGCAGATACAACACCGCGCGGCCAGCTATCAGAAGCCACATTACAAGAAATCCGTCAAGAGACGCAGGCGCAGGTGCTTCAATGGTCACCGGCAGGGCATAGTGGCACAATCGCCGAGGAGAAAAATCGGTTTGGAGCGTGTGTTAGCGAACTTCTAGGCCAGATCGCTAGCCAAAATAAGCAGAACCCCATCAATATTTCCTTCCTTGGGAGGGTGGGTCTAGAAGATCTCTTCGGCCTCACCTTTCAAGACAGTCAAGCTGCCACAGCTTTTACCGAATTTTTCTGCGAAAAACGGGAGAATCCTCTCGACCTCGCAAAGATATACGCTGTAGGGCTAGACCACTATGCGACATACGCAATGAGCCTGTTCTCACAAGAAGCTATGGCCCAGCGGGTGGTTACAAAAAATCTCAACCCCGAAGGCCCCGTATCCCGCTATTTTTCGGAAGCAGTGCCGGGGGAGTTTATTCAAGACCTGCTGACAAACCGGGTTCTCACTCTTTTTACCGCAAGCATTCTGGCGTTAATTAGTCTAGTTTTTCTCGTTAGCCTCCGTATTCACTCGATCGCGCGCAGAATCGCCATAATGGACAAGACTATCCGTTTTGGCCGGTTAAGTACGGTACCCACTTGGCTCTCGGCAAGGGCGGAAGGGCCAGTTCGACGAGCCCAAGAACATCAGAGGAGTCTGGCAGAGCAGGGGTTGCGGGTGGTTTCTGCCGAGGTTAAGGAAGACACCAGTGGCCCCTCAATCGTGTTAACCCTTGAGAATACGAGCGATCGCCTTCTGAAAGCCAAGGCGCTCTTTACATTCTTTGACAATAAGAAGCGACAGGTCGGAGATCAAGAGTCCCCGGAGTTTTCGGTGGGCCCTAAGGATATCTACACCTTAGTAACCCCCGTACCTGCCAACGACGGATCATGGACTAACTGGCGCAGTGAGATCGTGAATTCATGACACCGCTTTTCCCCTGGCGACACTGGTGGAGCAAATTTTTAGAGGTTCGACGCCGGGAGATCAGAAATGCATCCTCGCGTGAACCGAGCCTCCTAAGAGCGCGTGTCCAACACCTGCATGAGAATATCTCCGTCGCCCTGCTAGGTAGCCTTGCGACCTCTTGGATGGTGGCGATCATCCTGTGGGACGACGCGTTTGTATGGCGTTGGATCACCTGGTTAAGCGGTCATATCCCAGTTGCCATCGCGCGCGGGGCGCTTATGGTCTGGTACGAGCGCACACGAAACGAACAACCAGAGATCAGTCGCGACGCACGGTACGTAACGCTGTATTTCTCTGCCACGCTATTCTCTGGCCTAGCCTACGGTGCTGGCTGGCTTCTTCTTGCGCCGGTTCTGTCTACTACCGGGCAGTTTGTCTATCTCTTAGCAATTATCGCGCTCCTTTTTGGCGGGCTGCATACCTACAGCCCCGCATTCGGTACCTACATTGCGTACTCTGCAGCATCACTTTGGTGGCTCCCGTTCTCAATATATGTATTCCCCAACCATTTCTTGCCCAGCCACATTGAAGAAATCGTCCCCTTCATACCCCTAATCGCGCTCGTATCCTCCATGTTCGCGATTCGCTTCTGCGACTATTTTGCGATCAATCATCAACTGCAGAAGAACATTGAGACACTATTAAGCGAGGTCACGCAACGGCATGCGCAGGCAGTAGAAACCAATACAGCAAAGACACGATTCCTAGCTTCTGTAAGTCACGACCTTCGTCAACCCATGCATGCGGTAAGCTTATCCGTGGCGACCGTAGAGAACGCAATTGCGAACTCGGTATTACAAGGCAATGACAAGTCTTTTGTTGAAACACAGTTGCGTCGCCTTCGCGGGCTTGTAGAGCACCTCAATGGCCTCTTCGAGAATCTTTTAGATCTCTCTCGAATTGAGTCGGGGGCACTCCGACTCAATCTGCGCCCAATAGATCTCTCCGTATTTCTGCGAGAGGTGGTCGACCGGCACCAAACTATCGCAGACGCACAAGGACTACATCTAGATCTTAAGTTCAGAAATGTACCCGCAGATGGAAAGCTAGAGGCGATTGCCGACCGATTAGCGCTTGAGCGCGTCATGAACAATCTTTTGGTAAACGCGTTTCGATACACAGAAGCTGGAGGCGTGCGAATCTCGGTGTATCGCACCGCTCGACACTTTGAGGTTAGGCTCGTGGATACCGGACTCGGGATACCCCTAGCCTTGCGCGAGAGGATTTTCGAAGACTTTATACAAGTCCGCGAACACCAGGCGCAGACAAAAAAAATCGGCATCGGTGGGGTTGGTTTCGGGCTTGGGCTTTCGATAGCACGTAGGCTCGTGATGCGTATGCAGGGAACTCTGCGTTGCCACAGCTGGCAGTCCGTAGGTTCGGTGTTCCGGCTAACGCTCCCTGCCCAAGATGCCGCACGAGAAAAGAGTAATAAACCTATCCGAAATCATCCTCCCGAAAAGTATTCTTCAGACCCTAGCCTACAACCCCGGTTCAACCTCCGGGGGCTCTTTATTGTTGTGGTGGACGACGAGATCGAAATTCTTGAATCGACACAGTTACTCCTCAGCAGCCTCGGGGCAGAAGTCATCTGTGCAAGCAACTCTAACGAGGCAAAGGACCGCCTCGCCAAGATTAACCGCTGCCCTGACCTACTGCTGGTTGACTACCGTCTTCACGACGAGAGCGGCATATCGGTTATTGAGAATCTGCGAGAGGAGTACAACGCACAGATACCGGCAATCATCATTACCGGAGAGACATCTAGCGAGGTTCTTACCAATATTGATAAACGGGGCCTTTCGACCGCCTATAAGCCCCTCAACGCGCGATCACTCTTAAGGCAGATACAAGAAGCCTCCCAGTCTGAGTCTAATTGAGCGAGTAGACTCCTTGGATCACACTCTGAAGACAGACTTACGACTTGCCGAAGAAATTCTTGTGCTCGCAAATCGCAATGAGTGTGAGGCGCGGCTTTACCTTTGTTAGCGCCCCCTCGAACTGGAAGTCTTTAAATTTCGTACTCGCTATAAGCTGAACGCGTGCGTCAGACATCGCGGTAAGGCGTGCTTTCTTCCCAGTAAAGGCCGTGGGTACACCATCGGGGATCAACTTGACCATGAACACGTCATCGGGCATTCCACACCGGTTTTCTAGCTCCACCTGAATTACCATAGGCTTTGCAGCGAAATGCTCCGCGAGAAGCCAAATCGCAGTCCCGATAATACCGCCCACTATAAGTATGACGATGCCTAGTGTCTGGGCGAGTTGCTTCGAATCGAGATCGGAGTGCATGACTAGATACCTTCATAAAAAGCTCTTCGAAGATACCTAATAAATACTTAAAAATCAATACTAACGTATCTGTTCCGCGCTAAAGAATCTTTTGTAACCCGAGCTTTTTGGCTGCGAGAAGGGCTTGGGTCCGGTTAGCGACACGAAGCTCACGGAAGATCGCACTCACATGCGCCTTGGTTGTTATCTCCGCCAGCTGCAACGTCGCAGCAATCTCTTTATTCGACCTCCCTTGGCAGACCAATTCCAACACCTCACGCTGGCGGTCAGTAAGGCGAACTGCATGACGGGTGTCCACCGGTCTAAACCCTGTTGCAGACATCCATTTCTCTTCTGGCAGATCTCCCCTTAGCAAGCTTCCGACGACGGCTACGATCTGCTCTGGAAGGGCTGTCTTACTCACAAAGATATCTGCCCCAGCGCTAATGCAAGAAGAAACCTCTATGTAATCGTCGCTTGCCGAGATAATGGCGATTTGCGAGTCTGGTGCGCTTGCCTTCAAAAACTGGATTGCAGAAATACCGGATATGTCTGGAATGGCGAGATCAAGCAGCACAATCGGCGGAATACCCTGCGCTTTCGCCTCCATCCGAATCAGTACCTCTGCCTCTTTCACAGTGGCGCAAGATCGAACCGAGTGCGCTTTGTGGTGGGAAGCGACAAGCGCCACGAGTGCATCCACATAGAGCGGATGGTCCTCCACAACGATCACCGCCCGTTTGGGGCTTGCAACCTTAGTATTTTTGACGGCGTTCATAATCTTGCTGTGATTGTTCGAGATATGGTAATCGAAGCCCTCGTGCCAAACCAGATACGCTAAACAACCTCACCAAATTTCTCACCCGCCAGCTTCGCCCCCTCAGCCAGCGCCTTCAGCTTCGCCATGGCCACCTCGCGACTCATCGGGGCCAGCCCACAGTTCGTGCAGGCAATCAGCCGGTCTTTGCGTACGAACTGAAGAGCTTTTCCAATGGTGTCGGCAACCTGCTCGGGGGTCTCCACGACGTCGCTGGCCACATCAATAACGCCGACCATAACTTCTTTGCCCTCTAAGAGCTTAATAAGGTCCATCGGCACATGGGAATGAAAACACTCCAGACTCACCTGATCAATGCTGCTCTTCTGTAACGCAGGAAAGACCTGCTCGTATTGACGCCACTCATGGCCCAGGGTCTGCTTCCAGTCGATATTGGCCTGAATACCATAGCCATAGCAGATATGGACAGCCTTCTTACACCGTAGCCCCTGGGCTGCACGCTCTAGTGCCTTCACGCCCCAGTCGGCTGCCTCCTGCATGTAGACATTAAACGCAGGCTCGTCGAACTGAATGGTATCGACCCCATCGGCCTCGAGGGCCAATGCCTCTTGATTTAGCAACTCAGCAAAGGCCATCGCCATTTTGACCCGATCGTTGTAGAAGCGGTCGGCCACCGTGTCAACAATCGTCATCGGTCCTGGCAAGGTGAACTTCAGAAGCTTTTTCGTATGGGCCCGGGCAAGCTGGGCCTCGCGTGCATGCACCCTTCCCTTGAGCTTTAATGGCGCAATCACCTGCGGCACCATCGCGTCGTAACGATTGTTACGAATGCCCATCTTGACTTTGTTCTGAAAATCAATGCCCTCCACCTGCTCCAGAAAGCCATGCACAAAGTGTTGCCGAGACTGCTCGCCATCGCCCACGACATCAAGACCAGCATCTTCTTGGGCCTTAATCCAGAGCAGGGTGGCGTCGTCTTTAGCCTGCCCTAAGGCCTCGCCTTCGTGGCGCCACTGGGGCCAGAGCTTCTCGGTTTCGGCGAGCCAGTGGGGTTTGGGAAGGCTGCCTGCGATTGCGGTCTTAAACATGGGGACTCCTAGAGCAGTGATTACGCATACGTTACCAGTTTCGTTGTTTTTTCCCTTATTCTGAGTACATGACCAACTTAAACCCAACCCCCAAGGCAATCGCCTTCGATGCCTACGGCACCCTCTTCGATGTCTACGCCATCACCGCCCAGGCCGAAGCCTACTGGCCGGACCAGGGCGCCGCCCTTGCTAAGCTCTGGCGTGACAAGCAGATCGAATACACCAGGCTGCGCTCAATGGCGGGCCCGAACCGCTACAAGTCGTTCTGGCAGATCACCATCGATAGTCTGCGATTTACCACCCAGGCCCTGTCGCTATCCCTTTCAGAAAACCAGGAGCAGGGGCTTCTCGACCAGTACGCGGCACTCAAGCCCTTCCCAGAGAACCTCGGGGTGCTGAAGGCACTCAAAACGCACGGGCTGTCGCTTTCGATTCTCTCCAATGGCAGCCCGGACATGCTGGACACGGCGGTGTCCTCCGCAGGCATGGAGGGTATCTTTGATGCAGTCTTGTCCGCCGATACCGTGAAGCGGTTTAAGGTCGATGCCAGCGTCTATCAACTCGTCTGTGATCGATTTGGCTGTGCCCCCAGCGACGTGTTGATGGTGTCCTCGAATTGCTGGGATGTGGCCGGGGCCCACTGGTTTGGGTTTCAGACCTTCTGGGTGAATCGATCGTCTCAGCCTATGGAGCACCTCGATATGCGGCCGAACTACGAAGGAAGGAATCTCGGGGATCTCTTGAATATTTTCGGCGTTGCCTCGCCACGCTAGAACGTCGCCGTTAGAACATTAAGTGCGAAGGCGACGCACGACGGGCGCGAACAGGGGTTGTTGAAACGTTCGCCCAAATTAAAAACGGATTTTATTTTCGTCGAAGTCCGCTCGCCAAGACCTGGCGGAAGCGGTGAGATTCGAACTCACGGAAGGGTTGCCCCTTCGCCGGTTTTCAAGACCGGTGCATTCAACCGCTCTGCCACGCTTCCCCACTGTCGATTGTATCGCGATCAGCGCCGCTACGAGCCCGACGACACTGACTGCACCCTCTCAAGCCTCGGCCGCATGACGCGAAACCAGGCCCAGGGTATGACTGCCAAAAGCACCATGCCGGCATAGCCCGTCGGCATCTGCGGGGCCTCCGGGGTGCGCTGCAGCGCATGACCCTCTTCACCCGGTGCGAGGTGGTGGTGGGCATGACGCGGGAGGTTAAACAACAAGGCTTCAGCCAAGCCATTACCGCAGTCCCACGTATGGCTCGGCCCCATACGCTCGACGCCCCGCTCGGTCTGACCGCGCACCAGACCCCAATGCTCAACATAGTCCACCGCAGCCACCAGAAATATAGCGGTGGCAGCCTGCACCAGCCAGAAGCCTAAGGCCGGAAACCCCCCTGCCAACCACAATGTCAACGCAAGGACCAGAGACAGGCCTACCAGAGCAGCCGCCTCATGCCAGCGCGCTGCCGGGTGGCTGCTTAACCGCCAGCCATTCACATAGACCCCACGGAGATACCTCGGGAAAAACCGATAAAAGGATTCTGACGCGCGCGCACTGGCAGGGTCATCAAAGGTGGCGGCATGCCGATGGTGACCACGGTTATGCTCCACCCGATACGGGCCCCAGGCCACAGAGGCAAGCAGAATTCGAGAGAGCCACTGGTCGAGGCCGACACGCCGATGCCCCAATTCATGGGCCAACACGATGCCGGCGCCCCCCGCCACATAGCCCATGGACAGGGCAAGAAAGATCCACTGATCAGTGTCAAGAGCGGCTGCATAAACAGACAACCCAAGTATCTGACAGATCACCGCGCCCATTAGTAGCCGGAGCAGCCATGCCGACCGAATGGGCCGACCTGCCGCGCGTGTTCCCCAGACCCATTCTGCGAGCGGCACAACGACAGCGCCCACTGCGAGGCCCAGCCAGGGCATACCGAGTAGTAACCCTAGGGCAGGCAGCCCTACAAAAACACTGGACAAAATCACGGGCCAAGGCATGTTTCTCTACCCACGGGCATTAAAATTCCATTTTATTCCTCAGGAGTTGTTCCCGTGATGCACGATCTCCCCGAGCGGTTTGGCCGCAGCGACAGCCTCGCACGTCTAGAAGACCAAGACCTCCTCCTAGGCAGGGGCCAGTTTGTCGATGACCTGCATCGCGCCGATGAGGTGCACCTCGTATTTCTACGTTCTCCCTACGCCCATGCCGCGATTCGTGCAGTGGATACGACCGCGGCGAAGGCCTCAGAGGGGGTCATTGCGGTCCTTACCGGGAATGACCTCGCAGGGCTTGGCGTGTCCCCCATGCCCGCCCAGGCCGCCTTTAAGCGGGCCGATGGCAGCCTTGCCCCCGTTGCCCCGCGGCCCATCCTGGCCACCGACAGAGTACGGTTTGTTGGCGAACCCGTAGCCGCCGTGATCGCTCAGACTAAGGCGCAGGCCGTGCTCGCATCGGAGGCCATCGTGGTGGACTATGACGCCCTTGAGGCCTCTGCAGAGGTACCCGAAGACGTCTTCTCTGCCAATCTCAGCGCGGAGCCGCTGCCCCGAGGCCCGGTAGCCGAGACCCAGTTTGGCGATACCGCTGCCACCGAGGCCGCCTTTCAGAAGGCTGCCCATGTGGTGCAACTGACGCTTAACCACCGCCGGGTGGCGGCGGTCACCATTGAGCCGCGAACAAGCAGGGCCTATCCGGAGGGTGATCGCCTCATTATTGAACTCAGTAGCCAGATGCCCACTGCCGTGCGCGATATGGCCCAGAACATCCTGGGGCTGCCAGCCAATACGGTCCGTGTGCGCATCTTTGACATTGGCGGCGGCTTTGGCATGAAGACGGGGGTCTATGCCGAAGACATGGTAGTGGCCTGTGCAGCCAAGCATCTGAAGCGCACCGTGAGGTGGACGGCAGAACGCAGCGAAGACTTTCTTGCCAGCCTGCATGGCCGCGGCGTCCGCACCCAGGCCTCGCTTGCCTTAGATAGCCAGGGCAAGATCCTGGCCCTCAAAGTACATGGCGCTGCAGACCTCGGGGCCTACCCCACAATTGCCGGTACCGCCATTCAGATCATGATTGGCCCACGGGTACAGACCGGGGTCTACGATATTCCCACGGTGCATTTTCGCTACCAGGGCTTCATGACCAACACGGCCCCCACAGGCCCCTATCGTGGCGCAGGGCGGCCCGAGGCCATTCTCACCATTGAGCGGCTCATGGACGAAGCAGCGCGGGTCACAGGTATTGATCGCCTGGAGATTCGCCGCCGCAACTTTATTCGGCCTGACCAGATGCCTTACAAGAATCCGATGGCTCAGGTCTACGACTCGGGTAAGTTCGAATCGGTCATGAATCAGGCGGTGGCACAGGCCGACTGGGCTGGTTTTGACCAGCGTGCAAAAGAAAGTGAAGCCCAAGGGCTCTGGCGTGGCTGCGGTATTGCCACCTTCCTGGAATGGACGGGCGGAGGGTCGCTGAGCGAAACCGTACGTGTGGTCGTGCAGGCCGATGGCTCGGTGGAACTCCACTCGGCGGTTGCAGGGATGGGCCAAGGTATTAGAACCAGCCTTGTCCAACTCATTAAAGATGTCTTTGGCCTGCCCCCCGAACAGATCAAGGTAATCCTCGGCGACACCGATCTCGCCAATGGCTATGGCAGTGCCGGGTCACGGTCACTCTTTACGGGGGGAAGTGCCGCCTCCAATGGCGCTACCCAGGCACTTACAAAGGCCAAAGAACTTGCCGCCAAGGTCATGGAGGTCTCCGCCAATGACCTGGTCTATGCCCAAGGGGTCTTTACGGTGGCCGGCACAGACATGAAGAAGACGCTTGCAGAAGTTGCCCAGGCGCAGCCCGAGCGGTCAATCACCATTGACGCGACCACCACGGCAGAAGGCGCGAGTTGGCCCAACGCCTGCCATATCTGTGAGGCCACGATCGATCCGGCCACAGGAGTGGTGCGCATAGAGGCCTATTCCTCGGTGAACGACGTAGGGCGCGTGGTGAATGAGACCATCGTACTGGGCCAGCTCGACGGCGGTGCCATGCAGGGCATTGGCCAGGCCCTCTGTGAGCAGATGGTCTATGACCCAGAGTCGGGCCAGCTCCTCACGGGAAGCCTGATGGACTACACCCTGCCCCGTGCCGACTTCATGCCAACCTGGTTTAAGACCAGCTTGGACCAGTCCACACCCTGCCTCACCAACCTCTTGGGCGTAAAGGGGGTCGGTGAACTCGGAACGATTGGGGCCACACCGGCCCTGGTCAATGCCATTGCCGATGCGCTGGCCCGGCATGGCGTCGATACGACACAGTCTGACTTCCAGGTGCCGTTTACGCCGTACAAGGTCTGGTCTCTGGTACAGCCGAAACGATAACGGGGAATAGGCGCCTAGACCGAAGACACCCGCGAGACAGCTACAGCCGAGAGAGTCGCTCCAGGGCAAGCTTCAGGGTCTCGTCTTTCTTGGCAAAGCAGAAGCGAATCGTGCGTTGATCAAAGCCATCGGCATAGAAGGCCGACAGAGGAATGGCTGCCACACCAATCTCACTCGTAAGCCACCGGCAGAAATCCGACTCGCTTAAGCGCTTTTCAGGTACCGAGAGACCATCGATACGGGCGCACTGAAAATAGCTGCCTTCACTGGGCAAGAGGGTGAATTTTGTCTTGGCCAGACCCTCGCGAAAGAGATCGCGCTTACGCTGATAAAACGCTGGCAACAAGAGATAGGGCTCTGGGTTCTGCATGTACTCGGCCAGACCCACCTGCACCGGCGTATTCACGGTAAAGACATTGAACTGGTGGATCTTGCGGAACTCCACAGTGAGGCTTGCGGGTGCTGCACAGTAGGCGACCTTCCAGCCTGTGACATGAAATGTCTTGCCAAAGCTCGAGATCACGAAGGCGCGTTCGCGCAGCCCCGGGTACGAAGAGACGCTGAGGTGCTTGCGAGGCGCATAGACCATATGCTCGTAGACCTCGTCGCTGATAAGCAGCACCTGGGTAGGTAGGAGCAACGCCTCGAGTGCACGCATCTCCTCGTCGGTCCAGACAGTGGCGCTCGGATTGTGCGGCGAATTGACAAGCATGAGCCGCGTCTTTGGCGAGATCGCAGCGGCAATCTTGGTGAAGTCTGGACGAAAACTTCCGGGGGTGAGCGGCACCCGCACGACCGTACCACCCGCCATCTCGATATTCGGAATGTAACTGTCGTAGCAGGGCTCTAAGACAATCACCTCATCGCCGGGACGCACGGTGGCGAGCACCACATTGAGAATGGCCTGGGTCGCCCCGGCCGTCACGGTAATTTCGGTATTCGCGTCGTAATCGGCCTGGTAGAGGGTCTTAATCTTGGCGGCGATGGTGCTGCGCAACTCAGCGACCCCCGCCATCGGCGGGTACTGGTTTCTGCCCTGCCGCATGGCACGGGTGACCGCATCTATCAAGGCGGGATCGCAATCAAAGTCAGGAAAACCCTGACCCAGATTCACGGCGTTCTTCTCCGCCGCCAGGGCCGACATGACGGTAAAAATGGTGGTGCCCACATGGGGCAGTTTGGACTCTATCGCTGGGGTCATGACTCTGCTATCTTTTTGCAATGAAACGCGATGCTATTGCACCACAAAAACCCCTGCCCGACGGGCTCGTAAAAAAACTCAGCGAGCGCTTTGGGTCTCGATTTACCACCGTGTCGGCCATACGCGACCAGCATGGTAGAGACGAATCCCCCTATCCCCTCACGCCGCCCGACGCGGTCGTCTTTGCTCAATCGACGGAGGAGGTGCAAGACCTGGTGCGGGCCTGCGCCGCCTTTAAGGTGCCGATCATTCCTTTCGGCGCTGGCTCCTCGGTAGAGGGCCACGTACTGGCCTTTGAGGGCGGCGTCGCGGTCGACCTGACACAGATGAACCAGGTACTCGCCGTGCACCAGGACGACCTCATGGCCACCGTGCAGGCGGGCGTGACCCGCAACCAACTGAACCAAGAGATTCGGCATACAGGGCTCTTCTTCCCAATTGACCCTGGTGCCGATGCCACCCTTGGGGGTATGACCGCCACCCGGGCCTCCGGAACCAATGCCGTACGCTACGGCACGATGCGCGAGAACGTCATAAGCCTCACGGTCGTTACCGCGCAGGGCACGGTGCTGAAAACCGCGCAACGGGCGAGAAAGTCTTCGGCAGGCTACGACCTCACACGTATATTCGTGGGCAGCGAGGGTACCCTGGGCATCATCACCGAGGTCACCGTGCGCCTCTACCCCCAGCCAGAGGCCATCTCTGGCGCGGTCTGCTCATTTCCCTCTGTGACAAAAGCCGTAGAGACGGTAATCCAGACGATCCAGATGGGCGTGCCCATTGCCCGGGCCGAAATGCTCGATGCCCTGACGATTAAAGCCATCAACGCCCACAGTAAGACCAATCTCAAAGAGCAGCCCATGCTCTTTTTGGAATTTCACGGCAGCCCCAGCAGCGTAGAGGAGCAGGCCAAGACGGTCCAAGAAATCGCCCACGACCACGGCGGGGAGGATTTTGTCTGGACCACCAACACGGAAGACCGCACAAAGCTCTGGGCGGCCCGACATCACGCCTACTTTGCCTGCCTGCATCTGCGACCTGGCACGCGTGCCTTTGCGACAGATGCCTGTGTACCCTTGTCGAAGCTCGCCCAGTGCGTTGAAGAGACAATTGAAGACTTCTCGAAGTCCCCTCTAATAGCGCCTGTCTTTGGCCACGTCGGCGATGGCAACTTCCATTGCGTGATTCTTGCCCACCCAGACAATCCCGACGAACTCGAAGAGGCTGAAAGGTTGAACCAACGCATCATGCGCCGTGCGATCGCCCTGGAAGGAACCTGCACCGGCGAGCACGGGGTGGGCCGTCATAAGATCCCGTTACTCTCCGAAGAACTCGGCGGCGAGGCTGTTGCCCTCATGAAGCAGATCAAGCAGGCCTGGGACCCAGACAACATTCTGAACCCCGGAAAGGTCGTTGATATTTAGTCCTTCTTCTCCCGCACTTCCACATCGATGACCGTGTCCTCTGCCTGAAAATCTCGGGCCGAACGACGATCGGGACGGTCGGCCCCGCGGGATGGGCCTGGGCGCGCCTGGCCCGTCCCTGAGGATCTTCCGCGAGGGCCCTGTGCCCTCTGGCTGCGCGAGTCTGCGGAAGAAGGCGCGCCCCCAGATCTCTGCCAAAAAAACTGCGCGCGCATCTGCGTCTGTCCTGTGGCGAGATTAATCAAGAAAAGTATCGTCGACATCACAAAGGCAGCAAAGACACTGATCCAGTACCCACCAATCTGAAAGCCGGTGACCAGCTCGGCCACACCCATGAGAATAAGTCCATTGAGTAGCGGAATTGCAAGGCCCAGGGTGAAGATCGCTAACGGCAGGGTGAGAAGCAGCAAGACCGGCTTGATAAATACATTGACCAACGACAAGAGAAGGCTGCTGATCAGGAGCGTCTCGAATCGATCGAACCAGATCGTCTCGAAGAACGAATCGACAATCCAGAGCGCCAGCGAGGCACTAAACCAGGTATAGAGAAGCGGCAAAGACCGCTGAATAACCGACCACATCGCGATGCGTCCTGCCCTCGGTGCCCTAGGGCTGCCCTGCGGCGCCCGTTGCGGGAAGCCACTCAGGCTGATAGAGCCCCAGGGCCATGCGTTGCAGCCAGAAAGCGCAGGCGAGGGTCTTGGCATCGGTAACATCGCCCATCAAAATCGCCTGAAAAAACTGCTCCTGACTGAGCGGAAGAATCTCAAGACACTCCCCGCGCTCCAACGCAGCTTCGCCACCCATGAGCCCCCGCGCCAAAAAGAGATGAATCACCTCTGTGGAATAGGAGATGACCGGATGCATCTCCCCAAGGTAGGCCCATTCCCGGGCCGCGAAGCCAGTCTCCTCGCGGAGCTCTCGCTGCGCGGTGCGCAGGACCTCCTCTCCTGGCTCGAGCTTGCCCGCAGGAAACTCCAAAAAGCTGCGATTGAGGGGATAGCGCCACTGGCGCTCTAGCAAAAGACTGCCATCATCGAACATAGGTACGACGGCCGCGGCCCCGGGGTGCAGGGTGTACTCGCGGACCCCTAAATGCCCGTCTGCCGACTGCACTTGGTCTCTCTGAATACGCAGCAGCACCCCTTCGTAGACAGCCTCTCCCCCGAGGCGCTGTTCCGTCAGCCATGGCGCAGCCTCGTCGGACAAGGGAGGTGGCCGGCAGTCTTTCATTGTCGCGGACGACGACGCAAAAAGCGCCAGACATAGCCCGGGTAGGCCATCAGCAAAAAGAGCAGTGCCGTAATGGCATAGAAATTCCAGGTCTGGCTCTGAATTCTGCCCACACTGGCCTCCAGTGCCCATCCTAGCCCGAGCAGCAGACCATAACTGACCACGAGTTCAAGCATTCGAAACCAGAAAGGCTTGACTGGGGTACCAAAGAGCCCGAATCGACGCTCTGTGAGAAATGGCCAGGTGGCGAGTACGAACCCCACCGTCAGCCAGAGAACCGCTGCAGCGGTGACATTCATGCCGCCAACGAGACCTTCACGGCATAGACGCAGTAGGCCATCAGCGGGCCAGGCACGATACCAAGAACCAGTACCGCCAGCCCATTGACAGAGAGCACAGACTGCTGCACCCGGCAGACACCGACAAAACCAGACGTGGAGGCCTCATCGGCACCCGACCTATCCGCCTTAAGAGCGCTGCTGGCCGAATCAGCCGCGCCCTCGGCCGCACGCTCGGGCGATATCGGTGCATCGAAGAACATGACCTTCACCAGACGCAGATAATAGAAGGCGCCGATGAGTGAGGCCATCACCGCAAATACCGCCAGAGCCACATAGCCCGCAGCCACGGCAGACTCCAATACAGCCAACTTCGCATAGAAGCCTGCCGTTGGCGGGATTCCGGCAAGGGAGAAGACAAGAACAAGCATGACCCAGGCAAGTACCGGGTGGGTCTTGGCCATTCCTCTAAGATCGTCAAGCGAGGCAAGTTCATAGCCCTGACGACTCGCCAAGAGCAGAACGCCAAAACTGCCAAGAGTCGTGATGGCATAGATCACCACGTAGAAGAGCGAGGAGGCATAGGCATCGACTGCACCACCCGCCTGCTCACCAACAACACCGGAAGCAATAGCCAGCAGCATAAAGCCCATGTGGGCAATCGTCGAGTAGGCAAGAATTCGCTTCAGGTCGGTCTGAACCAGGGCAACAAAATTACCAACCACCAGAGAGAGCACGCAGAGGACCAGCAGCATCTGCTGCCAGTCGGCGGCTACCCCCAGCAGGCCAGAGACAAGCAGGCGAATGGTGATTGCGAAGGCCGCAAACTTTGGCGCGGCACCAATAAGCAGTGTGGTGGCGGTGGGTGCCCCCTGATAGACGTCGGGTACCCACATATGAAAAGGTACGACCCCCAGTTTAAAGGCGAGACCTGCAACCAGAAAGACCGTACCAAAGACCATGGGCAGGCGCTCCGCGCCGCCACCGGAGAGCTTATCGGAGATGGCGGTGATCTCTAGGGAACCCGTAGCCCCGTAAATCATCGACATGCCATAGAGCAGGAAACCAGAGGCGAGCGCCCCGAGCACAAAATACTTCATGGCAGCCTCAACAGAGACCACACTGTCTCGGCGCAATGCGACTGCCGAATACAAGGCCAGAGACAGTAGTTCGATGCCCAAATAGATGGTGAGCAGATGATTGCCCGAGATCATCACGAACTGCCCCAGGGCCGCAAAGAGGGCAAAGAGATGAAACTCCCCAAAGCCCATTCGTTGCTGCTGCAGGTATTCGCGGGCATAGACAAGACAGCCTGCAGTCGCGAAGGCGGAGCCCGCCTTTAAGAGCGCAGACATTGGGTCAACTACGGTGAGGCCATTCATCCCTACGGTGGGTACGATCGACGCTGAGGCGACGGCCTGCCATAGGCCAATGACCACAAGTCCGCCCACACTCAACAGATGCATGAGCATCAGGGCACGCGAGCGACTGAAGACCTCAAGAAGCAAGACCACGGCCATGAGCCCCAAGAGGGCAATCTCGGGGGCGATGGTTGCGAGGTTAAGTGCAGAGAAGGTCATGACAGGAGCGCCCTTAAGAGCCTTTAAATGGGGAGTTTAGAGGCCGATACATGCCGCAGCAGGCCATCGACAGAGACCGACATGAGATCGGTGAAGAGGGCGGGCCACAGACCCATCAGCAAGACAAAGAATGCCAACAGAAGCAACAGGCTGAACTCCCGCGTATTGGTGTCTTTCAGTTCGTTAACATGGTCATTGGCCACCTCTCCAAAGATGACCCGCTTGACCATCCAGAGGGTGTACGCCGCACCAAAGATGAGGGTGGTAGCCGCAAGCAGCCCGATCCAGAAATCAAACTTCACCGCGGCAAGAATGACCATAAACTCGCCCACAAAGCCGCTGGTGGCGGGCAGGCCGGCATTGGCCATGGCAAACAAGACAAAGAGGGCCGCAAATTTGGGCATGCGGTTCACAACCCCACCGTAATCCGCAATCTGTCGGGTGTGCATGCGGTCGTAGAGCACCCCAATGCACATAAACATGGCGCCCGAGACAAAACCGTGCGAGACCATCTGTACGATCGCGCCTTGCACCCCGAGCGGACTAAACAGGAAGAAGCCCAATGTCACAAAACCCATGTGTGCGACCGACGAATAGGCCACAAGCTTTTTCATGTCCTGCTGCACCAGGGCGACTAGGCCAATGTAGACCACGGCTACCAGAGACAAGGTGATCATCAGCCAGGCCAGCTCATGGGAGGCATCTGGCGCAATGGGTAGCGAGAACCGCAGAAACCCGTAGGCGCCGAGCTTGAGCATGATTGCCGCCAGTACGATTGACCCTCCGGTCGGTGCCTCTACGTGCGCATCGGGCAGCCAGGTGTGGACTGGCCACATCGGCACCTTCACAGCAAAGGCCATTAGGAAGGCCAGAAACAACAAGATCTGCGCCTCTAAAGAGAGCGGCAGGGTATGCCAGGAGAGAATTTCAAAAGTACCAGAGGCGGTGTAGAGATAGAGAATGGCCACCAGGGTGAGCAGCGACCCGAGCAAGGTATACAAAAAGAACTTAAAGGCCGCATAGACCCGACGCGGCCCCCCCCAGATACCAATAATGAGGTACATCGGGATCAGAGTAGCCTCAAAGAAAACATAGAAGAGCAGACCATCAAGGGCCGAGAAGACCCCAACCATGAGGCCCGAAAGAATCAGAAAGCTACCCATATACTGGGCCACACGATCTTGGATCGATTCCCATCCCGCCAGAACCACGATCACTGTGATCAGGGCCGTCAGCGGTACAAACCAGACAGACAGCCCATCAACCGCCAGCAGATATTGAATATTGAAGCGGGAGATCCAGGCGGCCCGCTCTGTAAACTGAAAGCCCGCATGGGCGGCATCGAAACCAAAAATGACGGGCAGGGTAACCAGCAGGCCCAAGACGGAGGCGCCGAGCGAAAGCCTCTTGATAAGAAGCAACTGTGCTGCTGACTGGCAATTACGGCCATAGACCGCCACAGCCAGCCCTCCAAGGATAGGCAGCCAGATTGATAACGAGAGCCACGGTACCGAGGCCGTCAGGAAGAGTGTGGAGGCGGTTTCAGTCATAGAGAGGGCTAACCAGCGGGCCTTAAGAGGCGGGCACCGCCGACATGGGCATCGGCGCAAACCACCAGAGAAGAAGAGCGACGCCGAGGATCATCGCAATGGCATAGTGATACAGAAATCCTGTCTGACCGAGACGTAGGACACTAGCCACGGAGGCCACCACACGGGCAGAACCATTCACCAAGAAGCTGTCGATCAGCCCCTGATCGGCCCGCTGCCAGAGCCCAGCGCCCAGGCGACGCGCCCCTCCGGCAAAGAAGAACTCGTTGAAGCGATCAAGGTAGTATTTCTCGACGAGCAGCCGATGCACGGGTGAGAGGCTTGCGCGCAAGGCTTCAGGGACAGACGGGAACACAATGTAAAAGAGGTAGGCTGCGGCCACACCCGCCAAAGCGAGCCAGAAGGGCAGGGTCTGAAAGGCATGCAGGGCAAGCGCCCATGCCCCATGGTAGTGATCCGCTAAGACCGACATCGCGGGATGCGTGGCCGACACCGTAATCACATCGGCAAAAAAGCTGCCAAAGAGCATTGGACCAATGGCAAGCCCTCCGAGTATCACCGATGGAATTGCCAGGAAAATCAGCGGTCCTGTGACAACCCAGGGCGACTCGTGCGGCTCGTGATCATTTCCATGCCCATGCCCGATCGCGTGCGTACTAATGCCCCCATGGCCCCTGCCCCAACGGGGCCGGCCATGAAAGACTAGGAAGAACATCCGGAAGCTGTAGAAGGCAGTGACGAAGACCCCCACCAGCAACATGACGTAGACCACGGCTGCCGGTGCTAGCGTAGAGGCACGCACTGCCTCAATGATCATGTCCTTAGAATAAAAACCTGAGAAGAGCGGCGCACCAATCAAGGCGAGCGAACCCAAGAGCGAGACGGTGTACGTAATTGGCATCTTCTTCCAGAGGCCGCCCATCCGCCGCATATCCTGCTCGTGGTGCATGCCGATAATGACCGAACCGGCCGCCAAGAACAGTAAGGCCTTAAAGAAGGCATGGGTGACAAGATGGAAGACGGCCACCGAATAGGCGGACGCTCCAAGGGCTACAGTCATGTAGCCCAACTGTGAAAGCGTGGAGTAGGCCACCACGCGCTTGATGTCATTCTGAACAATACCGAGGAAGCCCATGAATAACGCGGTAATGGAGCCAATGACCATAACCACGATCAGCGCCATGTCGCTCAACTCAAAGAGCGGCGACATGCGGGCCACCATAAAAATACCGGCGGTTACCATGGTAGCCGCATGAATGAGGGCAGAGATCGGCGTGGGACCTTCCATCGAGTCGGGCAGCCAGACGTGCAGAGGAAACTGGGCAGACTTTCCCATAGCCCCAATGAAGAGGCAGATACAGGCCACGGTAAGCAACGACCAGTCTTGCCCTGGAATCAACGAGATGGACTGCGTCGATAGGGCATCTCGGGCAGAGAAGACTTCAGCGTAATTAAGGCTACCCGCATAGGCTAGGAGAAGGCCAATACCCAGAATGAAGCCGAAATCGCCCACGCGGTTCACCAAAAATGCCTTCAGGTTGGCATGAATGGCGGTGGGCTTTTTGTACCAGAAACCAATCAGCAGATAGGAGACAAGCCCCACGGCCTCCCAGCCAAAGAAGAGCTGCAGGAAGTTGTTACTCATAACCAGCATCAGCATGCTGAAGGTAAAGAGCGAGATGTAGCTGAAGAATCGCTGGTAGCCCGGGTCTTCCTCCATGTACCCAATGGTGTAGACATGGACTGCAAGCGAGACCGAGGTAACAACCACCATCATGGTTGCCGTCAGCGTATCGATAAGAAATCCGACCTCAAACCGCAGGCCACCAATCGTGGCCCAGGTATAGACGGTTCCATTAAATACCCCGCCCTGTACGACGTCGAAAAAGACCACCAGGGAGGCAACCAGAGAGATGGCAACCCCCGCAATCGTGACCTGATGGCTACGAACGCGCCCCAGCGATCGGCCGAAGAGCCCTGCGGCCAGGGCGCCAACAAGGGGGGCTAACGCCGCTATGAGGTAGACCGCAACCATCGCCTAGCCTTTCAAGGTATCGAGGCGCTCGACCTCAACCGTCTTCAGATTTCTAAACAAGACCACCAGGATGGCCAGCCCAATCGCCGACTCGGCCGCCGCCACGGTGAGAATAAAAAAGACAAAGACCTGGCCCGCGAGATCTCCCAAGAAATGGGAGAAGGCGATGAAGTTCAGGTTGACCGCAAGCAGCATAAGTTCGATGGCCATCAGCAACACAATAAGATTCTTGCGGTTCATAAATATGCCAATAACGCTCAATGCAAAGAGCACCGAGCCCAGAACGAGATAGTGGGCAAGCGTGATCATGCGTCTTTGGCCTTTGCGTTGGACGTCTTAGGGAATGAGACCATCCGCAGTCGATCTTTAGCACGTACACGAACCTGGGCGGAGGGGTCTTGGCCTTTGGCATCCTTACGCTTGCGAAGCGTGAGCGCGATAGCCGCCACCATAGCCAGAAGAAGCAGCACAGCGGCTATCTGGAAGGCAAAAAAGTAGTCGGTGTACAGGATCATTCCGAGGGCCTTGGTGTTACTTGGCTCAGTAACTGGGGGCGCAGCGGTCTCCGGCACCTTAAAGCTCCGAAGCAGTACTGCCGCCATCTCGAAGACGATGAGGATGCCCACCGGTAATGCAACCTTAAGATTGGCCCAGAAACCCTGACGCAGCTTTGTAAGATCGAAGTCGATCATCATGACCACAAACAAAAACAAGACCATTACCGCGCCCACATAGACCAGCACCAGCGCAATGGCCAAGAACTCTGCCTTCAGTAAGAGCCAGATGGCGGCAGCGGTAAAAAACGAGAGCACCAGATAGAGGGCTGCATGCACGGGGTTGCGGGCCGTGATGACCTTGACCGCTGCAAAAACCAGAATGGCCGCGAAGATATAAAACAGACTAGCGGGGGTGGGGGACATGGGCGAATCGGTCTTTCAGGGTCGCATCAAGTAGGCGATAGGCGTTCTAGCGATAGGGCGCATCAAGCTGACGGGCCTTGGCGATTTCGGGCTCTACCTTATCGCCAATGGCCAGCAACATTTCTTTGGTGAAGTAGAGGTCACCCCGCTTCTCTCCGTGATATTCGTGAATATTCGTCTCTACGATCGAGTCAACGGGGCAGCTCTCCTCGCAGAAGCCGCAAAAAATGCACTTGGTGAGGTCTATGTCGTAGCGGGTCGTTCTGCGGGAGCCGTCATCGCGCACCTCCGACTCGATCGTAATAGCCTTAGCCGGACAGACAGCCTCGCAGAGCTTGCAGGCAATACACCGCTCTTCACCATTTGGGTAGCGACGTAGCGCATGAAGCCCTCGAAACCGGGGGGACATGGGCGTCTTTTCCTCGGGATATTGCACCGTAATCTTGCGGGCAAAGAGGTTACGGCCCGTGACCGAGAGGCCCATAAGCATCTCAAGCAAAAGAAACGATTTAAAGAACTGAACAATGGCGGCCATAGCGATCTATGCTCCCTTAGGGCTTCCAAATCGACCAGGGGGTCTGCATCCATGCGCCCACCACGACCAACCAGACGAGCGTCACAGGGATAAAGATCTTCCAGCCCAGGCGCATGATCTGGTCGTAGCGGTACCGTGGGAAGGAGGCACGCAGCCAGATGAACATGCTCACCACCAGGAAGGTCTTCAGGCCCAGCCATATCCATCCAGGAATAAAGGCAAGCTGCGCCACGGGTGCATCCCACCCGCCCAGAAATAAGATAGAGGCGAGCATCGACAATAGAATCATGTTGGCGTACTCAGCGAGAAAGAAGATGGCAAAGGCCATGCCGCTGTACTCCACCATGTGGCCAGCGACGATTTCTGACTCACCCTCCACCACATCGAACGGATGGCGATTGGTCTCTGCCACAGACGAAACGAAATAGACCACGAAGATTGGCAGCAAAGGTAGCCAGTTCCACGACAGAAAGTTAAGCCCCTGCGCGTGGAAGTCGCCCTTTTGCTGACCCAAGACAATGTCGGTGAGATTGAGGCTACCGGAGACCATGAGAACCACCACGAGCGCAAAGCCTATCGCCAATTCATAGGAAACCATCTGGGCCGAAGCACGCATTGCGGCAAGAAACGCATACTTCGAATTTGAAGCCCACCCCGCCAGGATGACGCCGTAGACCTCCAGCGAGGTGATGGCCAGCAGGAAGAGCAGACCAGCATTGATATTGGCAAGCACGATATCTGGCCCGAAGGGGATCACTGCCCAGGCCGCCAGTGCGGGCATGATAGTCATGATCGGGGCAAGAATATAGAGCCCCTTGTTGGCCTGGGCCGGAAGAATAATTTCTTTGGCGAGAAGTTTGAGCGCGTCGGCAATAGGCTGTAGAAGACCCAGTGGCCCCACGCGGTTTGGTCCGAGCCGGACATGCATCCAGCCAATGAGCTTACGCTCCCAGAGAGTGAGATAGGCCACAGCACCCAGAATGGGTACCACTACCGCCATGATCTTGATGAGGGTGAAGACTACAGGCCAAGCGACGCCAAGATAGGCGGTGCCGGTGGAATTTAGCGTCTGGAGAAAATCGCCCATCATTAACCCGCCCGCTATGCCATCTCGGCGGGCGCATCGGCCGCCTTGGTCACGGGACGAACCTGCAGGGGGCCCATGGTGATATTCAACGCTGCCGCCTGGGGATGCCCGGTAGCGATACGAACAAGCCCCGGCGCCAAGGTCGTATCAATACCGACCTCAAAGAGTGCCTCAGCCCCCCCCTGCTTGACCGCGCACTGCATGCCCGAGGCAAGCCCAAGCCCAGGAAGATCCGTAGGGTGGAACCAGGCCTTCGGTACCTGGGACTGACGTGTCTGTAGGAGGCTCTTTGCCCGTCGAACGATAGGATCAGTGAGATAGATCGGCGTATCAGACACGCGGTAAAGCGGCGCGGTGGCCGCCTGATCGAGAAGCTCTTTTGACTTGGCCGAAGCACCCGATACCGGACCAAACTGGAAACCCAGCCCAGGCAGAACCTCTCCATCTCGGGCGCCTGGTAGTACCTGGTTGCGTACCTCTTCGGAACTCGTAAAGTCGAAATTCTGCAGCCCCAAGAGGTTGCCGAGGACACGCAACACCTTCCAACCGGGACGAGACTGGCCCAGCGGCGGGACCACGGCCTGCACGGCCTGCAGACGGCCCTCGAGATTCACAAAGCTACCAGAGGTCTCGGTAAACGGCGCAATCGGCAGCATGATGCTCGCCACGTCTTCTACTGCAGAACGATAGCTCGTGAGGGCAACGACCCCAAGAGAGTCCTTCATGGTTTTTACGGCCCGCGGGCTGACGGCGAGGTCTAAGGCGGGCTCGACATTAACCAGTACATAGGCTGCAATTGGTGCATCAAACATCTGGGCCGCATTGAGGCCACCCTTACTGGGAACCGCGTGGGCCAGGTAACCGCCAAGCCCATTTCCTCCCTTGGGCAAGACACCAAGCCGAGCACCGAGGGTACTTGCAATCTGCTGGAGACGGGACAAAAGCAGGCCCGCCTGCGGGTGATTGAGTAGACCAGCCCCCGCAAGAATGACTGTCTTACCGCCCTCACTGGGCGCAGACGACAAAGATTCCCAGACGGCCTGCGCCTGGGTAAGGACAACTTCAGCGGGCGTGACCTTAGACTTGGTCTTGGGGGTTAAGCTCTGAAGAGTCTGAAGAAAACTGTCCCACTGCAGAGGCGCAAGACTCACTGTCGTGTGTACCGGCATGAGCAGCGACTCTGTCCAGGCATTGAGCACAGAGACCTGAGCGCCACGTCGAACCGCCTGACGGAGGCGCTGAGCCACCAGCGGCACCTCCGCGCGTAGCTGGCTTCCAACAACAAAGACACGCTCGGCCTCCGAGAGTTCGGCAAGGGAAAGACCCAAGCCAGGAACCCCTACACGGGCAGCATCAAAGTCTGGGTCGCTCAGGCCTAACCGACAGTCCACCGCGTCACTGCCAAGACCGCGAACCACCTGGGCCATGAGGCTGAGTTCTTCTAGGGTGGAAATCGGGGAGGCAAGCCCACGGACACGGTTCGCACCTCGGGAAGCGGCCTGCTTGAGCATATCGGCAGCACGGGCAAGTGCCTCCTGCCAGTCGGCCTCACGCCACTGACCGGTGGCCTCGCGAATCATCGGCACCGTGAGGCGGTCTGCGACATTCAGTCCTTCATAAGAGAATCGGTCACGATCGGAGATCCAACACTCATTGACCGCGTCATTCTCCTGCGGCACCACGCGCATCACCGTACCGCTTTTTGACTGGACTACCAGGTTTGCGCCAAGACTGTCGTGCGGACTCACCGACCGACGCCGGCTGAGCTCCCAGGTACGGGCGCTATACCTAAAGGGCTTACTGGTCAGCGCACCCACAGGGCAAATATCAATCATATTGCCGGAGAGCTCACTCTCTACAGCATTGCCCACGAAGGACATGATCTCAGAGTGCTCCCCACGGCCCGCCATACCGAGCTCCATGACCCCGGCAATCTCCTGACCGAACCTTACGCATCGGGTGCAATGAATACACCGAGACATTTCTTCGGCCGAAATGAGCGGTCCCATGGGCTTGTGAAAAACCACTCGCTTCTCTTCGGTGTAGCGCGAGGCCGAAGGGCCGTAGCCCACCGCCAAATCTTGCAGCTGACACTCCCCCCCCTGATCACAGATCGGGCAATCGAGGGGATGGTTGATGAGCAGAAACTCCATCACGCCCTTCTGGGCGAGCTTGGCCTTCTCAGAGGCCGTGTAGACCTTCATACCTGCAGTTACGGGCGTAGCACAGGCTGGAAGCGGCTTGGGCGCTTTCTCCACTTCAACCAGACACATGCGGCAGTTGGCCGCAATCGACAGCTTCTTGTGATAGCAGAAATGCGGCACATAGAGCCCAAGCTTGGTCGCCGCCTCCATCACCATGCTGCCAGGCGGCACCTCAACCTTCTGTCCATCGATCTCAAGCTCAATCATAGTGGGGCACCATGCAGGTCTTGTGGGTGATGTGGTGTTCGAACTCGCTGCGGAACTGCTTAATGAAGGCACGGACAGGCATGGCCGCTGCGTCGCCTAGGGCGCAGATCGTACGACCCTGAATGTTGTCAGCGACGCGATTGAGTTGATCGAGGTCTTCGGGCGTGCCCTTGCCTTCTTCAATGCGCTTGACCACCCGATAGAGCCAGCCGGTGCCTTCGCGGCACGGGGTGCACTGCCCACAAGACTCCTCGTAATAAAAATACGACAGGCGCAGCAAGCAGCGCACCATACAGCGGGTTTCGTCCATGACAATAACCGCGCCAGAGCCAAGCATAGAGCCCGCCTTGGCGATGGAGTCGTAATCCATGTCGGTGGCCATCATAATGTCGGCCGGCAATACAGGCATGGAAGAGCCGCCCGGAATCACCGCCTTCAGCTTCTTGCCATTACGAACACCTCCAGCCAGTTCGAGCAGCTTGGCAAACGGGGTACCCAGAGGAATCTCATAGTTTCCGGGACGCTCCACATCGCCGCTGATGGAGAAGACCTTGGTGCCCCCATTGTTTGGGCGCCCAACCTCGAGATAGGCCTGACCAGAGTTGCGAATAATCCACGGGGTCGCCGCAAAGGTTTCGGTGTTGTTAATGGTGGTGGGCTTGCCATAGAGACCATAGCTCGCGGGAAAGGGGGGCTTGTACCGGGGCTGCCCCTTCTTACCCTCAAGTGACTCCAGAAGTGCGGTCTCTTCACCACAGATATAGGCGCCGTAACCGTGGTGTGCATGGAGCTGAAACTGAAAGCCCTTGCCCATGATGTTATTACCCAGATAGCCAGCGGCTCGGGCTTCTTCTAAGGCCTCCTCAAACCGCTGGTAGACCGAGAATATTTCTCCGTGAATATAGTTATAGCCCACGGTGATACCCATGGCATAGGCAGCAATCGCCATACCCTCGATCACGATATGAGGGTTGTAGCGCAGAATGTCACGGTCTTTGAAGGTGCCCGGCTCGCCCTCGTCAGAGTTACAGACGAGATACTTCTGAATGGGAAGCTTCGCAGGCATGAAACTCCACTTCAGACCTGTGGGGAACCCTGCCCCACCGCGGCCCCGCAGTCCGGAAGCCTTAATCTCGGCAATCACCTCTTCTTGCGTCATACCAGGGCCACCGTCCGCCCCAAGAATTTTTTTCAGCGCCTTGTAGCCATCGCGCGCCTCATAGTCTTTCAGACGCCAACCATCGGGGCTGAGGCCTGCAAGGATCTGCGGGGCAATATGGCGCCCATGAAAACAGGTGTCAATAAACGGGACTTCAGGCGCGCCCATGGGCGTCTCCCTTAGCAGCAGGTGCCGAACGGAGCTCCTCGAGCAGGGCATCGATTCGGTCGTTTGACATGAAGCTACACATTCTGTGGTTGTTGACCAACATAACGGGGGCATCGCCACAGGCGCCCATACACTCGCCCTCTTTGAGGGTGAAGAGGCCATCGGCAGTGGTCTCATTAAAGCCAATACCGAGGCGCGCCTTGAGGTAGTCTGCGGCCTGGCCCCCACTGCGCAGGGCACAAGGCAGGTTTGTGCAGACCGTAATCTTGAACCGGCCCAAAGGCTTCAAGTCGTACATGTTGTAGAAGGTCGCTACCTCATGCACCGCCATCGCCGGAATCTCAAGATAGCTTGCAATCTCGGCCTCTAAGGCCGGTGAGATGTAGCCCTTCTCGGTCTGCGCGATACGGAGGGCTGCCATCACTGCAGACTGCTTCTGTTCAGAAGGATACTTAGCGAGCTCTTTATCGATCTGCCGATAGGCCGACTCAGAGAGTTGACGGGATCCCGGGGAGAAGCCGCCCGCCAAGTCGATAGGCATCTGCAGGGTCATCGGTCGATCTCTCCGAAAACAATATCCTGGGTACCAATCAGCGTAACCACATCGGCAATCATGTGGCCACGCGACATCTCATCGAGCGCCTGGAGATGGGCGAATCCGGGCGCGCGAATCTTAACGCGGTAGGGCATATTGGCCCCATCAGAAATAAGATAGATGCCGAACTCTCCCTTGGGATGTTCGACTGCGGCATAGCACTCCCCTTCGGGCACATGAAAGCCCTCGGTAAAGAGCTTAAAGTGATGAATCAACTCTTCCATGTTGGACTTCATGCCGGTTCGCGGCGGAGGTGCCACCTTATGGTTACTGGTGATGACAGGGCCCGGGTTCTTGCGGAGCCAGTCGACGCACTGGACGATAATCTTATTGCTCTCGCGCATCTCGGCCATACGCACCAGGTAGCGATCATAGGAATCGCCTTCCGTACCCACCGGAATATCGAAGTTGAGGCGGTCGTAGACCTCGTAGGGCTGGGTCTTGCGAAGATCCCACTCCACCCCAGAACCCCGAAGCATGGGCCCCGTAAAGCCCAGGGCCTTGGCACGATCTGGGCTTACTACCCCGATGCCCACCAGCCGCTGCTTCCAAATACGGTTATCGGTAAGGAGTGTTTCGTATTCATCAACGCATTTGGGGAATCGCTGGGTGAAGTCGTCGATAAAGTCGAGCAGTGACCCCTGGCGGTTCTCGTTAAGACGGTGTACGGAAGACTTGCTGCGTAGCCGATTAACCTGATACTGCGGCATGCTGTCTGGCAGGTCGCGATAGACCCCACCGGGCCGGTAATAGGCCGCGTGCATACGGGCACCCGAGACAGCCTCATAGCAGTCCATAAGGTCTTCCCGCTCGCGAAAGGCATAGAGAAAGACCGCCATCGCACCAACATCGAGGCCATGGGCGCCGATCCAGAGTAGATGATTCAGGATGCGGGTGATCTCATCAAACATCACCCGGATGTACTGCGCCCGCAGCGGAGGTTCAACACCCAGCAACTTCTCGATGGCCATGACATAGGCGTGCTCGTTACACATCATCGAGACATAGTCGAGCCTGTCCATGTAGGGCACCGACTGCAGGAAGGTCTTAGACTCCGCCAGCTTCTCGGTGCCCCGGTGCAATAAGCCAATATGAGGGTCGGCACGCTGGACGACCTCGCCATCGAGTTCGAGCACGAGGCGCAACACCCCGTGGGCGGCCGGATGCTGGGGACCGAAGTTGAGGGTGTAGTTCTTAAGTTCGGCCATACTGTTCTTCGCGAATCACCCGCGGCGTAATGTCACGCGGCTCGATGGTGACGGGCTGATAGATGACCCGCTTCTGCTCCGGGTCGTAGCGCATCTCAACATAGCCCGAAAGGGGGAAATCTTTACGGAAAGGATGGCCGACAAACCCGTAATCGGTGAGAAGCCGGCGCAGATCTTCGTGGCCTTCAAAGACTATTCCATAGAGGTCAAAAGCCTCTCGCTCGTACCAGCCTGATGCGGGCCAAATCTGGGTGAGGGAATGGACCATGGGCAGGTCGTCATCGGGGCAGAAGACGCGTAGCCGAAGCCGCTGATTGCAGCTTACTGACAGAAGATGGCTGACGACAGCAAACCGTGGCCCTTCATAGCGACCCTCTTTATAGGCCTGGTAATCGACACCGCAGAGGTCGATGAGGGTGTCGAATTCTAGACCCGGTGCATCTCGCAGAAGCTCGGCAGCGGCCACATAGTGGGAGGCGGCCACCTCGACAGTGACTTCCCCAAAACTCACATGGCTGCGCAATACCATGGCACCGAGCCGTGCGGTGGCCTGGGAGACAAGTGCCTGCGCTGGGGACAGCGGGGCCTCAGAGCCAGCCTCCGCGAGCGCCGGTGTGTCGCCCGGGGCTACGACCTGCGCGGCAGGAGAAGGAGGTTGGGTCATAGGAGAACGCGGGGGCCTTGTCGGATTCGTTCGTGCAATAACGCGTTAGTCGCGGGCGATGGTGCTGGTGCGCTTGATCTTGTTTTGCAACTGCAAGATGCCGTACAGAAGCGCCTCAGCCGTGGGGGGGCAGCCGGGTACATAGATATCAACCGGCACGATACGGTCGCAGCCGCGCACCACCGAATAGGAATAGTGGTAGTAGCCACCGCCATTGGCGCACGAACCCATGCTAATGACCCAACGCGGTTCAGGCATCTGGTCATAGACCTTACGCAGGGCAGGCGCCATTTTGTTGCAGAGGGTGCCCGCAACAATCATGAGATCGGACTGGCGAGGACTGGGTCGAAAGACAACACCAAATCTATCTAGGTCGTACCTTGACGCGCCAGCATGCATCATCTCCACCGCACAGCAGGCTAGGCCGAAGGTCATGGGCCAGAGAGAACCCGTACGCGTCCAGTTGATAACCTGGTCTGCGGTCGTAGTAATGAAGCCTTGCTTGAGAACGCCATCTATTGCCATGTTGTCATTCCCAATCGAGTGCACCCTTCATCCATTCATAGATGAAGCCCAGCACCAAAATAGCCAAAAAGATCATCATGGCCATGAACCCGAAGAACCCAATTTCGTGAAGAGTCACCGCCCAAGGAAAGAGGAAGGCAATCTCAAGGTCAAAGAGAATGAAGAGAATAGCAACCAGGTAATAGCGGACATCGAACTGCATGCGCGCATCTTCGAAGGCCTCGAAGCCGCATTCATAGGGGGAAAGCTTCTCGGAATCGGGGCGACTTGGCCCAACGAGCTTTCCGATCAGCATGGGGCCGACGCCCACGGCGATGCCGACCAGAATAAACAGCAGTACTGGCAGATAAGACTCAAGGCTCATAGGCCCCCCCTTTTTTTGGTGCCGACGGCGAGACTCGAACTCGCACAGCTTTCGCCACTACCCCCTCAAGATAGCGTGTCTACCAATTTCACCACGTCGGCTTACAACAACAACTACTGCTTTGTCGGCGCATCCTCTTTGGGTGCTGCCGGCACCGGAGGCAGTTCAGGAGAAACAACACCCGGTACTGCCCCAGGAATAGACTCCATGATACCGCCTCCCGAGGCGTCGGTACGAATTCCCCGGCTACCTACGTAGGACAAGGCCAAGGTCGCGGAAAAAAATACAACAGCGAGGATTGCGGTAGAGCGGGACAAGAAGTTTGCTGAACCAGAGGCGCCAAAGACCGAGCCCGCACTGCCCGACCCGAAGGCTGCACCAAGATCAGCCCCCTTACCCTGCTGCAGCAACACCAGCACAATGATGGCGACAGCCGAGGCCAGCTGAACGATCAATAAGAGATTGGTGAACCAGGCCATGACGTCGTTTATTCCACGGTTGATTGAAGAGACTGTGCGGCCTGCACGATACCCCAGAAGTCTCGGGACTGAAGTGCAGCCCCTCCCACGAGGGCGCCATCTACATCGGGCTGAGAAAAGAGTTCGAAGGCAAACGCAGGCTTCACGCTACCCCCGTAGATAATACGAACCGATGCCGACGCCGCTGGCGTGCGCTCGGCCAGAATGCCTCGAATCGCAGCATGCATAGCCTGCGCATCGAAGGGGGAAGCGCTCTGTCCCGTTCCGATAGCCCAGATCGGCTCGTAGGCAATGCTAACCCGCGACAACTGATCGGGCTTTACCTGAGACAAAGCGGCACGTACCTGCTCAGAGACGACTTCTACTGCCCGTCCAGCCTGACGATCCGCCAAAGACTCCCCCACACAAACCACCGCAGCAATTGACTGAGTGAGAAGCTGCTGAACTTTAAGCGCCACCCGCGCATTCGTATGGCCCGACCGCAGGCGGCACTCTGAATGGCCCACAAGACTAAACTGACATTCGAAGTCGGAAAGCATGGTGGCCGAAACCTCACCCGTAAAGGCACCTGAAGACTCGTCAGAAACGTCCTGGGCCCCCCAGTCGAAACCGCGACCACGCAGACGAGTTGCCACCTGAAAAAGATAAGGAAAAGGCGCCGCAATCCCCGCCTGAACACGCGAGGACTGAAAACCTGATTGATCTGCCAGCGAGAGCAAATCCGAGAGGAGTGCCTCATTGGCGATCATATCGCCATGCATTTTCCAGTTTCCCAAGACCAACGGTTTGCGCACGATTATTCCGAATATCTACGAAGCCAATACGCCTTAAACCCCGGCAGCACCCGCCGCATCAGAGGGCGCTGCACCGTCTGCTGCGGGTGCTAGCGCTGCCTCTTCGGCAGCCGCCTTCATAGACAGGCGCAGCCTACCTTTATCGTCTGCCTCAATGACTTTGACCTTCACTACCTGGCCCTCTTTGAGGTAATCAGAAACCTGATTGACCCGCTCATTAGCGATCTGGGAGATGTGCAGGAGACCATCCTTGCCGGGGAGAACCGAGACGATTGCACCGAACTCAAGCAGGCGAAGAATCGTACCCTCGTAGATCTTGCCGACTTCGACCTCGGCGGTTAGTTCCTCAATGCGCTTGATCGCCGCACGGGCCGCCTCGGCCGTAGTTGCGGCGATGGTGATACTGCCCGACTCATCAATGTCGATCGTAGTGCCCGTCTCTTCGGTGATGGCCCGAATTGTGGCACCACCCTTACCAATAACGTCGCGAATACGCTCAGGATTAATCTTGACGTTATAGAGCCGAGGGGCATACTCGGAGAGTTCGGTACGGGCCTGACCCATAGCCTCCTTCATCTTGCCAAGAATATGCATACGAGCGTCTTTAGCCTGCGCCAACGCTACCTGCATGATTTCTTTGGTAATGCCCTGAATCTTGATGTCCATCTGAAGGGCGGTCACCCCAATCTCAGAGCCCGCAACCTTGAAATCCATATCTCCGAGGTGATCCTCATCGCCCAGAATATCGGTGAGCACCGCGAAACGCCCGCCTTCCTTAATAAGACCCATAGCGATACCCGCAACATGCGCCTTGAGCGGAACCCCTGCATCCATGAGTGCCAGACATCCACCACAGACGGAGGCCATAGAAGAAGATCCATTGGACTCGGTAATCTCACTGACCACCCGCATAGAGTAGGCAAAGTCTTCCGGAGAGGGCAGGACTGCGACTAGCGCGCGCTTGGCGAGACGACCATGGCCAATTTCTCTGCGCTTTGGCGTACCAACACGACCACACTCCCCTGTGGCATACGGGGGCATGTTGTAGTGAAGCATGAACCGATCACGATACTCGCCCCCAAGGGCGTCAATGATCTGCTCATCCCGATTCGTACCCAGCGTAGCCACCACAAGCGCCTGAGTCTCACCACGGGTAAAGAGCGCAGATCCATGGGCGCGAGGCAAGACACCAGAGCGGATGCTGATCGGGCGGACGGTACGGGTGTCGCGGCCATCAATACGCGGCTCACCATTAAGAATCTGCCCACGTACAACCTGGGCCTCAAGCCCAAAGAGCGTATCGTTGACGAGGTTACCCGCGGGCAGTGCCACCCCCGAGTTCGCTGCATCAGCCTGGAGTTGGGCCTCAACCTGGCTGTAAATTTCTTTCAGACGCGTGGAGCGCTCCTGCTTATTGCGCAGCTTGTAGGCCTCTTGCAGAGGACCTTGGGCCAAGCTCGTAATCTTGGCGACCAGTGACTCATCCTTGGCTTCTGGCGCCCACTCCCACTCAGGCTTGCCGGCTTTTTCGACCAGACGATGTATTGCGTCTATAGCGGCCTTCATCTGAGTGTGACCAAAGACAACAGCGCCAAGCATGACCTCTTCAGAGAGCTGCTCTGCCTCAGATTCCACCATGAGTACCGCCGCCTCTGTTCCCGCCACGACAAGGTCAAGCTTGGAGCGTTTGAGGTCAGAGACGTTAGGACAAAGCACGTATTGGCCATCGATGTAGCCCACGCGGGCTGCCCCAATAGGGCCATTGAACGGCACGCCTGATATGGCCATAGCCGCACTCGCACCGATCATGGCGGGAATGTCTGGGTCGACTTCGGGATTGAGCGACATGACCGTACAGACCACCTGGACTTCGTTATAGAAACCATCGGGAAAGAGCGGGCGCAGGGGGCGGTCGATGAGACGGCTTGTGAGGGTCTCCTTCTCGCTAGGCCGCCCCTCGCGCTTGAAGAAGCCCCCTGGGATCTTTCCAGCCGCATAGGTCTTCTCCATGTAGTCGACCGTAAGCGGGAAGAAATCCTGACCAGGCTTTGCCGACTTAGCGGCCACCACGGTGGCTAAGACCACCGTGTCGTTCATATTTACGACGACCGCACCAGAGGCCTGGCGGGCAATTTCTCCTGTTTCAAGGGTGACGGTGTGCTGGCCAAACGAAAAACTCTCTTTAGCAATATTGAACACGAACTCTTCCTTTTCTATTAGTCAGCAGTCAACGACAACCCTTGATACGGCACGGCACATAAAAACCGGCATGCGCTCGCACTACGCAGATGCCAGTTTTACAGGGCCCGTTACTTACGCAGACCCAGCTTTTCAATCAGGGACCGATAAGAGGGCAGATTGGTGCGCTTGAGGTAGTCGAGCAGTTTGCGACGGCGACTCACCATCTTCAGCAGTCCGCGACGAGAATGGTGGTCTTTGGCATGGGTCTTGAAATGACCCGTGAGGTGGTTAATGCGGGCGGTGAGCAGGGCAACCTGGACCTCAGGCGATCCGGTGTCTCCCTGGGCACGCTGGAAGCTCGAAACGATATCGG
>JBJOHS010000021.1:0-30259 GCA_046047535.1 Pseudomonadota bacterium | reverse complement strand
AGAAGCTCGACCCGCAGCCGCAGGTTGTGGTGGCGTTGGGATTCTTAATGACGAATTGGGCACCCTCAAGGTCTTCTTTGTAGTCGATCTCTGCTCCCACGAGGTACTGGTAGCTCATGCTGTCGATGAGCAACTGAACCCCGTTTTTTTCCATGGTGGTGTCGTCTTCGTTGACGGCCTCATCGAAGGTAAAGCCATACTGAAAGCCAGAGCAGCCGCCGCCTTGCACGAACACGCGCAGCTTGAGCTCGGGGTTGCCTTCTTCTTCAATGAGCGCCTTCACCTTACCCGCAGCAGACTCCGTGAAGATCAGCGGCGCGGGGATATCAGGCATTGCGTCTTGAAGGTTGGCGGTTTCAACGGCGGCATTCATGGGGCTATTTCCTTGTGGGTGGTATTAGAGCGGGAGAGCGACTCAATGTGCTTAAAGCACGTCAATGTTTTTCCGACAATAAAAGTCAAGATTTTCTGATTGTGCACCTAAGGCAGCACCGGTACAAGGGTTAGCCCTGTGGTCTCTGGCAGATTGAACATAAGGTTCATCACCTGCACGCCCTGGCCGGAGGCGCCTTTCACGAGGTTGTCTTCCACGACCAAGATACAGAGCAGATCTGACGGCCCGCTGCCACCCACCGGTGGCCTGTGAACCGCGATGCGCATAAAGTTGGACGCCCGTACCGACCGTGTCTCGGGCATCTGGCCTGCGGGTAAAACATCCACAAAGGGCTCATCTACATACCGCTTCTCGTAGAGCGCCTGAAAGTCGGTATCAAGGGCCTCGGGCAGAATGCGGGCATAGAGCGTGGCATGAATACCGCGGATCATAGGCGTGAGGTGGGGAACAAACGCCATACGCAACTGGTCTGCGATCGTGTGCTGCCCGCCTGCTTTGGCAATTGCCTTTAAGCCCTGGGTAATCTCTGGCCAATGCCGATGTCCCATGACCCCATATGCCTTAAAGTTATCGCCCGCTTCTGATAACAGCGTACCCACCTCGGCCTTGCGGCCCGCGCCGCTCACGCCCGACTTGCAGTCTGCTATGAGCGAGCCTGGATCGATAAGGCCGCCGTGCTCAAGCACAGGCAGATAGCCCAGCTGTACCGCCGTGGGGTAGCAGCCCGGCAGCCCAATAAGCCGTGCAGCGCGAATAGCACTACGGTTTACCTCAGGCAGGCCATAGACCGCCTGGGCCAAGAGGTCAGTGCAGCTGTGCTCCATTTTGTACCAACGGGCAAATTCCGCAGCATCTTGCAGGCGAAAGTCGGCAGCCAGGTCGATGACCCGCACCCCCGCCTCTAAAAGGCTGCGGGCCTGCTCCATGGCCACCCCGTGAGGCGTTGCGAAAAACACCACATCGCAGTCTTTGAGCGGGGCTTCTGCAGGATCAGAGAATGCAAGCTTTACCCGACCGCGTAGCGACGGAAAGAGGTCGGCCACCGGCATACCCGCTTCTTTGCGCGAGGTGATCGCCATGAGCTCTGCATGCGGGTGCTGGGCAAGTAGTCGTAGCAACTCCACCCCGGTGTATCCCGTTCCACCAACGATTCCGATTTTGATCATGAGGGTTTCCTGACCCAATGCCTAAACCATTCTTCCATTCGCATGAATTACCGCCCCAAATCTATCTGGGCTAGGAATGCCTGTAAGTTTTTAATTACCAACCCCTGTTGACCATCGAGTACGAGTAAATCTTGGTCGTCAGAAAGAATGCACTCTGCCCTAGCAGTGATCGCCAACACTAGAAATTTTATGTCGTTCGGATCTCGGCATAAAGGCGTTTCCGGCGGCGTACGCGGCAATCCAACCACTTCGCAAAAGGGTAGATAGTCCGCCAGCAGTTCCTGCTGCTCTTGCATCTCGAGTCTGAACTTCGGGTAGTTAAGCGCTCGAATCAACTCTTCAGCGGTGTCGCGCGAGACCAAGGGCTTAAGCTGATCGGACTGCCATTTCTTTCTAAGGAGACTGGCATTTCCTGACTGAAATACCAGGGCCGAAAGAACAAGATTTGTATCAATAACGAGGCGCACAAAGGAGGATGTCTAACAGTGCGACAGCATCATAAATTACTTAAGCCCCTCCGCCTGAACGAGCCCAGGCTACCGCCTGCGAGACATCGCGCTCGGTAATTTCAAGCTCGGCAAGCTTGGCACGTAAGGACTCGGCTCGTTGAAGGCGAACGGGGGTAAGCACGATCTGCCCATTACGGGTTTCGACCTCGAGATACTCAAATGGGCTGAGCGCCTGAGTTACCTTTTTGGGCAATGTAATCTGGTTTTTCGCGGTCAGTTTGGTTAGCATCGAATGGTATGGAGAAAGTAAGGAAGCAAGGAATAAAGATAATAAGGCATCAAACTAGGGTTCTTCAACGCCTGTGTAACAAATCCTATTGTCGGACTCCACAACGACTAAAAGCTTACTGGCCATAACCGCCCACAAAAAAAGCGCCCCAATCCAACACGGGCGCTTTTTCTGGGACTGCGGAAGCTTAACGCTTCGAGAACTGCTTGCGCTTACGGGCCTTGTGCAGACCGACCTTCTTACGCTCAACCTCACGGGCATCGCGGGTAACCAAGCCAGCTTTTGACAGAACGGGCTTTAAGGTCTCGTCGTAATCGATAAGCGCGCGGGTAAGCCCGTGGCGAACGGCGCCAGCCTGGCCAGACTCGCCGCCACCATGCACATTAACCTTGATATCGAAACTAGAGAGATTGTTGGTGAGTTCGAGCGGCTGACGCACGACCATGCGGCCCGTTTCGCGGGCGAAATACTGGTCAAGCGGCTTGCCGTTGACCGTAAACGACCCCTTGCCTAGCTTAATGAATACGCGGGCCACGGAGCTTTTGCGCCGTCCCGTTCCGTAGTTGTAATCACCGACCATAATTGAAAGTATCCTTTGCCAGTAAGGTTAGATCGCAAGCGGCTTGGGCTGCTGTGCAGAATGCGGATGGCTATCGCCAGAGTAGACCTTGAGCTTCTTGATCATGGCGTAGCCCAGCGGCCCCTTGGGCAGCATGCCTTTGACCGCAATCTCAAGCGCGCGGCCAGGAAACTTGGCCTGCATATCGCCAAAGTTGGTCTCGGTAATGCCACCCGGGTAGCCCGAGTGGCGGTAATAGCGCTTATCGAGCGCCTTGTTGCCCGTGACACGAATCTTTTCGGCGTTGACCACAACAATGAAGTCGCCCGTGTCAACGTGGGGAGTGAATTCGGGTTTGTGTTTGCCCCGCAGGCGGTGGGCAATCTCGCTGGCCAGACGGCCTAGCACCTTGTCTGTGGCGTCAACCACATACCAATCGTGCACGACCTCGTGCGCCTTGGCAGAAAACGTCTTCATAACTTTCCTTTCCTGGGATTTTTGGCCCAGCCCTTGTTGATGTCGTTTGGAGTTCAGCCAAACGGTGTACGAGAAAACTCTTAATTATCTCGTAAAAACAGCGTGAAGTGCAAAGCCTCTGTTTTTTTGGGGCCCACACTCGTTTCTTTTGATATCAAAAAAAGATATCACTTTCCGGCGCTCGCTAACCACCGTAAAACGCTTTTGGCAATTTTTGCCAAGCCAACGCAAGCGTCGATCTTGTTCGCAGACATAGAGGCGCTTATCAAAGCACTGGGGGGTTCTGTTTTAGAGCGCGAGGGGTCTCGCGTAAGAATCGAGCTTAACGGTGCGTTGTGGCGTTGCCATAGGCCTCACCCGAGTAAAGAGGCCAAACGCTATCAGGTTGAGGAAGCCCGTGAATTATTGGAACGCGCCGGAGTGCAGCCATGAACACCATGACTCTTAAGGGATACACCGCTCGTATTGAGTTCGACGAACGTGACAATCTATTCGTCGGAAGGATTCTGGGTATCCGTGACATCGTCAGTTTCCATGGAGAGACGGTTGCAGATTTGCGGGCCGAATTTGGGTCGGCGATTAACGATTATTTGGATGACTGCAGGCAGCGGGGTATCCATCCAGAGAAACCAGCCTCCGGAAAGTTGCTCTTGCGGGTTCCGCCCGAGTTGCATGGACGTGCGCTGATCGCCGCGCATGCCGCGGGGCAGAGCTTGAATCAAAGGGCAACCGAGGTATTGAGCCAGGCGGCTATGCCCAACGAAGAGCCTGCGACACCCAAAAAAAAGCCCCAGGTCTCGAGACCCGGGGCGTAATCCACCTTTAGAGGAGGGTGGAGGAGACAGCCTTCACCTTACCCCGATTTATGTTGCGTTGCAACCTTAAATCCATAAATCCTTAAAAAAAAGTGCGCTTTCATTGATGCGGCGCAACCAGAAGGTTCTTTTTTTTATCGATTGATCAATTGCTTGCATTCATAGCCGAGCTGGGCCGCTGCCTGTAGCCACCAGGCATCTTTCCCCCACCGTCGCTCAGACGGAAGGTGCCTAAACCAGGCCAGTCGCCTGAGCGCCCCCCAGACCAAGTCGTGAACCACTGGGGCCTCACGCCCGAGGACCGCAATAAGGATGGCGTGTCGGTCTTCAATGCCCTTAACCCATACTGCGGTTGAGAGCAGAAAAAGAAGCCAGTCGCGGGCCTGGGCATGGGAGGTCGGTAATACGAGGCCCGGATCGTCCTCGAAGTCAATAAAGCCTACGGTCTGGAGGTCCGCCGAAACGATCATGTTGCGGGAAAAGCACTGACTAATATAAGAACCTCTGGCGTGAACGGAGAGAATCGCCTCCATCCCTGCCTTCCAGACCCTTGGCCGTACGGGTTCCGTGCCTGGCACTTGCATGTAATAGGCCAGGTCATGCCCGGGCATCTCTGAGAGACCGAGAAATTCCTCGGTCAGAAGCAGTACCTCTGGTACCCAGACTCCAAGACGTTTGAGGGCCTCTAGTCGCTGGGCTTCGAGGCACAGGCCCGAGGCGCCCCCGGGCCGGGGGGCTGGGGTGAGCACGGACAGGCCGTGCAGCCAGGCGATGAGGCGTAGAGCGCGATAGATACCGGGCGGACGCACTGGCGAGGGGCGTTTGATCCATACGGGCCTTCCGTCGTAGACCAGTCGCGCGACCCTGTGCGGCTGACAGGCCATTTCGGCCTCAACCCAGGTAATTGGGAGCTCTGACTGCCCTCTTTTGGTGCGTTGTTGCGCTGATGCAACGTTGGCTGCTGAAATATCCAAGAATTACGAACTTAAATTTGGTGTGAGACGGGCGACCGGCCACAATTCTAACCACGTACAGGAGTGCGTCGTCCTGCGTACATGTCGCAGGGTGTATACAACCTCTTAGGAGAATACTGAATGAAGAAGCATCTTATTGCTGCAGCAGTCGCAGGTGCATTCGCAGTGCCCGCCATGGCGCAGGTTACTGTTAGCGGAACGCTTATTTATGACTTGCTGAACAGCCAAGACACCGAAACTACCGCAGCGGCAGCTACAGCGGCGACAAAGGTTAAAGAGTCAGCGACTGGTTACATTGGTGCCCGCAGCTGGACCGCATCGCAAATTTCTTTCGCTGGAACAGAAGATCTCGGTGGTGGTCTCAAGGCTTCTTTTGTTGCCAACGTTGATTTGAGAAATGAAGCTACGACGGGCTGGGGCACAACTCGTGATCAAAACTTGTCGCTCGCTGGTGACTTTGGAACCGTTCGGATTGGTCGTTTCATCAATGCATCTTCGATGGCTTACCATGGTTTTTCTGGTGCTCCGACAACTACATTCGGCTCCACATATAGCATCGGAACTGGTTCTGGAATGATTGCTGCTGCTCCTGGTGGTTCCTTCGAGCGTAATAGCAACCAGATTCAGTACACAACGCCTTCGATGTCTGGTCTCACAGCTAACGTGAGCATTGCGCAAAACTCCAACGACGCTACCGCTACTGCTGGCAAAGCGGAAACCACGCTCCAAGGTCTCAGTGTTAGCTACTCCGCTGGTCCCCTGTCTGCTGGTGTTGGTATGAACAGCAAGGAGATTTCCGCTGAAGGTGCTTCCGCTACTGCCGCTGGCGCTAAAGTTGAGGCAGATCTGAACTGGGTAGGTGCTGCGTATGACCTTGGCGTTGCCAAGGTATCCGTTGCTAACATTACCCGTGAGGACTCTGACATAGCGGCGGGAACTGGAGTGAAGACGAAGGCGCGCGACGTTTCCGTTACGTCCTTCGGCGTTTCAGTACCCATGGGTGCGATGACGCTGTCGGCCGCTATGTATGATGGCGACGACAAGGGCAGCGCTGCCACGACCGACAACACCGATATGTCCGGTTATCAGGTCAGTGTGCGTTACGCTCTGAGCAAGCGCACCACGGTCTATGCCGTTATGGGTGAGAATGAAATCAAGCGTACGAACGCTGCTGGCGCTTCTAAGACAACCTCGGGTAGCGCAATTGGTCTGATGCACACGTTCTAATCTCCCGCTGCCGCAAGGCAGTTAGAGATGTATGAGACGAAAAACCCCCTGGCAGCGATGTCAGGGGTTTTTTTTGGTCTGTTGGGCTGTGATCAGTGCGTCGCGGGCACGCTGAAGGGAGCGCTGGGCGCGCACCTGTTGAGCCTGATCTCGCAGCCGCTGGGCTTGCTGTTTCAAGCGCTGGGCTTCGCGAGCCTGGGGCGTTGATGTCTTGGTCATGACTTCCTGGATCAGCATGGGGTATTTAGCGTGATCAGCGTCCTGTTACGGGACGCTGATGCTGCTGGGCACACTACTTGCCCCTGAACCCCTTACGCACAGCGCCCGATGCGGCTTCGATCTGGTTTGCGGAGAGAAAGCAAGTGTTGGCGACCTTTGATAGTCGGTTAGCGAATGCAATACAGCAGGCAGGTCGCACGGTGTATTCCGAATGAAAACCAGTAACCGCCAAGAGTAGACTCATACAACAATTCCACTAACCAAAGGAGACGTCATGTTTACGAGTGTTCTACGGGCTTTTTCTTGTTCTAAGGCGTTATTCGCTTCGGCCCTTTTGGGCGCCTGGCTTTTGGGTATTGCCACGGCACCTGCCATGGCACGCGAAGTAGGAGGTGTGAACCTTCCAGATACCGCCACGGTGCAGGGCCAGGCCTTGGTTCTTAATGGCGCTGGGGTTCGTACACGGGTCATCATTAAGGTCTATGTGGCAGGGCTCTACACTGCACAGAAGACCCAAGACGCCAACGCCGTTATTAATGCAACCACGCCGCGCCGGGTGCAGATGGTCATGCTGCGCGATCTCGGGGCCGACACGCTCAATGAAGCGCTGCAAGATGGCCTGAAAAAGAACCTTTCTGCCGCTGCCCTAGCCGAGCTCGACGCCGAGGCAAAACAGCTGGGCAGCCTCATGATGTCGATCGGCAAGGCTAAAGAAGGTGACACCGTCATTCTTGATTTTTCGCAGGCAGGAGTGACTATTCAGGTGGCAGGTGTCGACAAGGGCACGATTCCCAGCCCCAAATTTGCGTCTGCATTGCTACGGGTCTGGCTGGGCGATCAGCCTGCCGATACGGGTCTAAAGAAGGGCATGCTTGGGGGCTAGTCGCAGGCATAATCAGCGCTGAACCACTCCGCACAAAACTGAATATCAACTCAGGAGATCCAGGCATGGCAAAAGAGGACGCAGAGGTGCGCCGACCCTACGAAGACGACATTATTATTTCCTGGCCTGAGCTGCATCGCGACGCCCGCTACCTCTGCGAGATGCTGCATGCCAAAGGACCCTGGAAAGGTATTATTGCGATTACTCGTGGCGGGTTAGTGCCCGCGGCCCTCATCGCCCGTGAGCTTGATATTCGCTTTATTGATACGGTGTGCATTACCAGTTATGGGGCAAGTGTCTCGGCCGAGGCTGAGAAGACTCAGGGTAGCCTTCAGGTGCTTAAGATGATTGAGGGTGATGGCGATGGGTTTCTTCTGGTCGATGACCTCGTCGATACCGGGAAGACAGCTGCTTTCGTACGTACCAAGCTGCCCAAGGCCCACTTTGCCACCCTCTATGCCAAGCCTTCGGGGCGGCCGCTGGTCGATACCTGCGTAAAGGAATTTAAACAGCAGAAGTGGATCTTTTTTCCTTGGGATATCGACTATCAGTTCTCTGTGCCAATAAAAGAGCGGGGCCAAGCGGCTAGTGCCTAATAAACAAAATACACGCGCGTAGTTTTTTTCTAAGGAGAATACTTTGACACAGCTGGTCGTGAAATCAGGCGGTTTCGAGTTTTTGGCCGAGACCCATCCCGAGGCCCCGAAGACGGTAGAGGCCTTTTTAAAGCTCTTGCCCTACAAGCAGAAGCTCATTCATGTGCGTTGGAGCGGTGAGGGGGTCTGGGTACCGTTGGGAGAGTTTCAGCTCGGGGTGGGGTTTGAAAACCATACGAGCCACCCCTCGGTGGGCGACATTCTTTTTTATCCTGGTGGCTACTCGGAGACCGAGATTATTCTGGCCTATGGCGCATGTAGCTTTGCCAGTAAGCTGGGCCAGCTTGCAGGAAACCATTTCTTGACCATCACCGAGGGCAAGGAAAATCTTCGTCCCCTTGGTGTGAAGTGTCTCTGGGAAGGTGCCCAAGACGTGGTATTCGAAAAAATCGCTTAGAGCCGGGTGGTGTCGGCGGCTGCCCCAGCAACTCAGACTCTGCTGCAGCGACTGCGGGAGGAGGAGGGTAATACATCCGTAAAAGAGGGCTGCGCCTCTGGCGACTGTGGCGCCTGTACGGTTGTGATTGCCCAGTCCGAGGATCTTGTCTCTAGTTTTGCGCCAACGGCATCTTCTGGGTCAGGGCCGCGGCTTCGTTGGCGGGCGGTTAATAGCTGTATTCGGTTTGCGGGCTCGGTGTCCGATGCGGTTGTGTTTACCGCACAGGATTTGCCTCTGCTGGCGGAGAGGGCAACGGGGGTTAAGGGCGCACTGCATCCGGTGCAGCAGGCAATGGTTGACTGCCATGCGAGTCAGTGTGGCTTTTGTACTCCGGGTTTTGTTATGAGCCTATTTGCCCTCTACATGAATACCGTGGCTGAGGGACGAAGGCCTGCGAAGGCCGAGGTGGAGGAGGCGCTGTCGGGCAATCTCTGCCGATGTACGGGGTATGCACCAATTATCGAGGCAGGACTGCGTATGGCCGACTATCCAGTGGTAACGGTAGACGGGCAGTGGCTTGCCGAGTTGTTGTCGAACCCTTCAACGTCAGCGCCGACAAATAAGGCGTCTTCGGCTGCGTCGGTGGGTCACCGCATCAGCGCCCCGCAGCACTACCATCGGCCCACCGATCTGCAGAGTCTGCTCGCGCTGCGCCTGCAGTACCCGCAGGCCTTGCTTGCGGCGGGGACCACCGATGTAGGGCTCTGGGTTAGCAAGCTCTTACAGTCACACGCCGAGGTGATAGACCTCACCGCAGTGCCGGAGCTCCGCGGTATTGTTCAGACTGGGAGTCAGATCTCGGTTGGCGCAGCAGAGCCTCTGGCAGATGTCTTTCATGCCCTCTCCGAACAATGGCCTGAGGCCCATCATTTTTTTGGGCGTTTTGCCGGTCGGCCCATTCGTGAGTCGGCCACCCTCGGGGGTAACGTGGCAAATGGCTCGCCCATTGGCGATTCCATGCCCTTTTTGCTTGCGCTCGATGCCTCGGTCGTGCTCTCGTCGGTGGAAGCCCCCCAGGCACCCGTACAGCGACGTACTGTTGCATTGAAGGATTTTTATCTCGGCTATCGCCAAACCGGTTTGGCTCCCACCGAAGTCATTGAGCGCATTGTGCTGCCCCGGCGCACGGCGCAGTCGCGGTTGGCGAGTTATAAAATTTCTAAGCGTTTTGAAGACGATATCTCTGCCATTAGCCTTGTAGTCTGGGCCTCTGGCACAGACCGCCTAGACGAGGTGCGCATCGGGGTGGGGGGCGTGGCTGCTACCCCGGTGCGGGCCTATATGACAGAACAGGCACTCAAAGGTCAGCCGGTATCTCTTTCGGTTCTCGAGGCAGCTGCAGAGGTGTTACGCAATGAGTTCTCGCCTATTTCAGATATGCGTGCGAGTGCGGACTATCGGCGTACGGTCTTGGCCAATCTATTGGTAAAACTTGGGCACGAGTGGGCGAACGGGGTAACCGTGAGGCTAGAGGGCTAATGCGGTCTGCGGAGTCCTCCAACAATATGTCTGTGGCAGCCCCAGGCCTGGCATCAGAGCCCGCCCCAGAAGGCCGCCCGGGGGAGGCAGTGGCGGTGGTTGCAACGGGTATTGCCTCTGCCCACGAGAGCGCTGTGCTGCACGTTACCGGCCGAGCGCCCTATATCGATGACATTCCTGTTCCGCGCGGATGTCTGCATGCGGCCCCCATTCTCTCGACCCACGCCCATGCGCGTCTGCACCGGGTGGATACGTCTGCAGCCTTGGCCCTGCCGGGGGTCCATAGTGTGGTGTTGGCGGAACATATTCCTGCTGAGAATCTGCTGGCGACACCGGCGATGGATGAACCGATATTTGCCCAGACCCATCTCTTGCATGTGGGCCAGGTGGTGGGGGTGGTACTGGCCGATAGCCATCTTCAGGCGCGTCGGGCAGCTGCAGAAGTACGTATTGAGGCTGAGCCGCTGCCTGCCATTCTCACCATTGCGCAGGCGCTCGCAGCGGAGAGCTATGTGCTGCCTCCGGTATTTGTGGAGCGGGGTAGTCCAGAGGCGGCTATCGCGACTGCACCACACTGCCTACAGGGCCAGTTTCATCTGGGGGGGCAGGAGCATTTTTATCTCGAAGGCCAGGCGGCCTTGGCGTTGCCCGAGGAGCAGGGTCAGATGCGGGTCCATTCCAGTACCCAACACCCGGGCGAGGTGCAGCACTGGGTCGCGCACGCGCTTGGATTGCAGAACCATGAAGTGCGTGTCGAGTGCCGGCGCATGGGTGGGGGCTTTGGCGGCAAGGAGACCCAGGCGGGGCAGGTGGCAGTATGGGCAGCTATCGCTGCGCGACATACCGGGCGGCCGGTAAAAATGCGCCTCGACCGTGATGATGATTTTCTGATTACCGGAAAACGACATCCATTCTTCTACGACTATAGGGTGGGTTTTGATGACGCGGGCCGGATTCGGGGCTTGAAGCTTTTGATTGCCAGCAACTGTGGATTTAGCGCAGATTTAAGTGGCCCCGTGGCAGACCGCGCGATCTTTCATTTAGATAATGCCTACTTCTTAGAGCACCTCTCGGTGGCTTCGTATCGGTGTAAGACCAATCTGCAGAGCATGACCGCATTTCGGGGTTTTGGTGGCCCCCAGGGAATGGTGCTGATTGAGAGCCTGATGGGCGAGATCGCCCGTTATCTCGATAAGGACGCGTTAGACATTCGTCGTCAAAATTTTTATGGTCTGTCCGGTCCGCGTGCGGTTACCCACTACGGCATGACCATCGAAGACAACGTGGCACCGGCGCTCGTAGACGATCTGGCCAAGCGCGCCCAGTACGACGATCGTCGCGCCGCGATTGCGGCCTTCAATGCGAAAAGCGGGATCCTGCAAAAAGGAATGGCGCTAACCCCGGTGAAGTTTGGTATCTCTTTTACGGCCACCCATATGAACCAGGCCGGCGCCTTGGTGCACGTCTACACCGATGGCAGCGTGTTGGTGAATCATGGCGGTACGGAGATGGGGCAGGGGCTTTTTACCAAGGTGGCACAGGTGGTGGCCGACGAGCTCGGTGTACCTCTGGAAAAGATCCGCGTCAGTGCCAGTGATACCAGTAAGGTACCGAATGCATCGCCCACGGCGGCCTCTAGTGGTACTGATCTCAATGCGAAGGCTGCGCAGCTTGCCGCCCGTCAGATTAGAGAGCGCCTAGAGCCTCTGCGCCAGCCCGAAGACCGGTTTGAAGATCTTGTTCAGCGTGCCTATATGGCCCGGGTACAACTCTGGAGTGATGGCTTTTATGCCACGCCGAAAATTCATTACGACCGCACCAAGCTGCAGGGACGCCCCTTTTATTACTTTGCCTATGGCGCTGCCTGCTCTGAGGTGGTTATCGATACGCTCACTGGAGAGCTGCGGGTATTGCGGGTAGATATCCTGCACGATGTCGGGCAGAGCATTAATCCGGCGATTGATCGGGGTCAGATTGAGGGGGGCTTTGTTCAGGGCATGGGCTGGCTCACAACCGAAGAACTCGTCTGGGATGCTTCGGGGCGCCTGAAGACCCAGGCGCCGTCTACCTACAAGATACCTGCCGCGGGTGATCTGCCCGGCCACTTCACCGTCGATTTCTGGCCGCATCCGAATCGCGAGGAGACTGTCTTTCGCTCTAAAGCCGTTGGCGAGCCTCCCTTGATGCTTGCCTTAAGCGTAATGGAGGCGATTCGCGATGCCATCGGCCGGGTACGCCGGGCCCGAGGGCTTAGCCTACATTTCTGCCTCGATCTCCCCTGCACCCCCGAGCGGATTCTGATGGCCCTGCGCGACTAGCGTCTCTATGGACTATCCGCAGGTGTTGGTGCGGGTGGCCCGCACGGAAGGGTCAGTGCCTAGAGGGGTCGACACCTTTATGCGGGTGTCCATGCTGGCGTTGGAAGGGACCATCGGCGGCGGGCATCTCGAGTTTCAGGCGATCGCCCGCGCCCGGCATTGGCTCGCATCAGGGGGGGCGGACGAGTCGGTTGGGCATGATCTTCAGCGCTGCCCGCTTGGCCCATCGCTGGGCCAGTGCTGCGGTGGCGTGGTCTGGCTTTCTTATGTCTGGCTTGCATCGGAGGCCAATTGGCAAGCCTGGGCGGCGCGGCTGGCACCACCAAGACTTCCTGTAGCGGTCTTCGGCGGAGGCCATGTCGGGGCTGCTATTATCCGTGCCCTCGCGCCGCTACCCTTTGCGGTGCATTGGATTGATAGTCGGGAGGGGTTCTTATCACAGCCCTCTGCAGCATTGGTCGAAGACTGCCCCGTTTCTGCGGTCACGCGCGAAGAGATTGAGCCCGTGGAGGACGCGGTGATGCACCTGCCGGAAGATACCCAGGTGCTGATCATGAGCTTTAGCCATGCCGAGGATCTGCAGGTGGTGCGGGCCTGTCTGGCACGTAATCGTATCGCCCTCGGGGATGGGGTAGCGCTTCCCTTGCCATTTATTGGGCTGATTGGCAGCAAGACCAAGTGGGCGAGGTTTCGGCATCGACTCGCCGCGTTGGGGTTTGACGACCAGGCCCTGGGACAGGTGACCTGCCCGATTGGGCTACCTGATATTGAAGGGAAAGAGCCAGCGGTAATCGCCGCATCGGTTGCAGCCCAGCTGCTTATTGGGCGTACCCGGCATTGGTAGAAAACAGGAGACAAAAGTCCTTATCAGAAGACACAACTTGTAATAGACTTTAGACACCGTCGCAGCGAGGCATCCTAGAAACGTAAGGGTTGGTCGCGATGTGTTTCTGCTTACAGCGCCCGCAGTGGTAAGCAGGTTGTGTCCCTTTGAGCTGCTATGGAAGCATTTCTGCTTGACTGGGCCAACCTGCTTCTGCGATGGCTGCATGTCATTGTCGCCGTAGCCTGGATTGGCGCCTCTTTTTATTTCGTCTTTCTCGACCTCAGCCTGGTGCCGCCGAAGGGAGATAACCCCGATAAGGTCTATGGTGAGATCTGGTCCGTGCACGGCGGCGGCTTCTACCATGCGCGTAAATTTGTAGGGGCACCGCCATACGTCGGCGGTCATCTGCATTGGTTTTACTGGGAAAGCTATTTCACCTGGATCACCGGCTTTCTACTGCTCACAGTCTCCTATCTCTGGAACCCCTCGAGCTATCTGATTGATCCTTCTGTGGCAGTCCTGACTGAGGGCCAGGCGGTGGGCATTGTCTTGGCCATGCTCTTAGGATTTTTTCTTGTCTATGAACTTATCTGTCGGTTTGCAGCCAAGCCAGGTAAGGGTGATGGCGTTGTTGCAGTCTTAGTGGTGCTGGCCGTTGCTGGGGCTGCCTTTATTGCAACAGAACTTTTCTCTGGTCGTGCGGCATTCTTGATCACGGGGGCTATGATGGCCACCGTCATGTCTGCCAACGTGCTCTTTTGGGTGATACCTGGGCAGAAGAAGATGGTGGCAAAGCTGCAGGCGGGCGAAGAAGTAGATCCGCTTCCTGGCATTATTGGAAAGCAGCGCAGTGTGCACAACACCTATTTCACCCTGCCGGTGGTCTTTGCCATGCTGTCCAACCATTATGGCTTTATCACCGGCCACGAAGATCGTCTGGTCTTACTACTGCTGATCATGGTGGGCGGCGCACTGATTCGCCATTTCTTTGTCCAGATGCATGGCTACAAGCTTGGCCGTCTGAGCCATCCGTGGCCCTATCTCGTAGCAGGCCTCGCACTGCTGGTAGCCGCTGTCGCGGTGTCGGTGCCTGCGCCGCGTGCGACCTCCTCTGCCGCCGTCTCTTCTCGTGCTACAGCGCCAGTCCCTGCTGAGGCCACGGCGGCTGCAGGAGTTCAAGAGCCGTTAAGAATTCAGAAGATTGTTTCGCAACATTGCCTGCAGTGTCACGGTGCAGCTGTCCAAATGAAAAATGTCCGCCTCGATAGTACCGAGGCCCTTAAGAGCCATGCCTTAGCAATGTATCAGCAGGTGGCGGTGCTCAAGGCCATGCCCATGAATAATCTGACCCAGATGTCTGATTCTGAACGGCAGACGGTAGCGGCCTGGTTTAAAGCCGGTGCTCCGGTTGACCGTGAATTCTAAAGAGCGCTGTTGTGTCGAGTCTATCTCCTGCCTCTCCTCTGCGTGATCTGATCGGCTATGGAGCCCATCCCCCTCAGGCCTGCTGGCCAGGCGATGCCCGCTTAGCGGTGCAGTTTGTCCTTAATTACGAAGAGGGCGGTGAGAATTGCGTGCTTGATGGGGACGCAGGCTCTGAGACTTTTCTGTCTGAGCTTTTTAGCCCCGCCAGCTATCCCGATCGACATCTCACCATGGAGAGCATCTACGAGTATGGTTCTCGCGTGGGTGTCTGGCGAATCCTGCGGGAGTTCGAGCGGCGCAGACTTCCTATGACGATTTTCGGCATTGGGCTAGCGCTTGAGAAGCATCCTGATCTTGCCCGTGCCTTTGTTACCCTGGGCCATGAGGTGGCTGGACATGGATACCGCTGGATTCACTATCAAAACATGGATGAGGCCACAGAGCGTGCCCATATGGCCCAGTGTATTTCCGCCATTGCAAAGACCTGCGGGGAGCGGCCGCTGGGTTGGTACACAGGGCGCGATAGCCCCAACACCCGAAGGCTGGTCGCTGATGAAGGGGGGTTTCTCTATCAGAGCGATTACTACGGTGACGACCTGCCTTTCTACATTGCTGTGCAGACCACCGATGGTCGTACGGTACCTCAGTTGGTGGTGCCCTACACCCTCGACAACAATGACATGCGATTCTCCCTGCCGCAGGGGTTTTCGCATGGCCAGCCGTTTTTTGACTATCTGCGCGATGCCTTTGATGTGCTCTATGCCGAAGGGGCCGAGACTCCCCGCATGATGAGTATTGGACTGCATTGCCGACTGGTTGGCCGGCCTGGGCGGTTTCTCGCGCTTCAACGATTTTTAGACTACGTGCAGAAACACGAGAAGGTCTGGATCTGCAGGCGTATCGATATTGCGCGGCATTGGCTGGCCAAACACCCCTTTGTGGGCCTTTCAGATTCATAGCTGCTATGACAAGTTCTATGGCGTCGTCCATGTCCACGACCGTTGGTTTTGATGCCTTCCGGCAGATGCCTGTAGATGTGGCGCTTGAGTATCTCGCAGGGGTCTACGAGCATTCAGACTGGATTGTCGAGAAGGCCCTAGAGGCCCACCCTCATGTATCTCTTCCGGCGCTTCTGTTTGCGCTGCAGCAGGTAGTAGATATGGCCTCCGTTGAGCAGCAGCTCAGGCTGATTCGCGCCCATCCCCCACTCACGGGCAAGGCCAAGATTGGCCAAGACCTAGCCCGGGACTCGCAAAACGAGCAGTCGCTGGTGGGGCTCGATCGCTGTAGCCCCGACGAGTACGCGGCCCTTACCCGGCTGCATGGACAGTACGAGGCCCGGTTCGGCTGGCCATTTATTCTGGCGGTGCGTGGGCCCCGTGGTACGGGTCTCTCGCGGCAGGAGATTATTCAGACTTGGGAGCGGCGGCTACTCGACTCCGAGGCATCGGAGCTTCAGGAGTGCCTGCGGCAGATTCACCGCATTGCCGAGATGCGTCTCTATGAGCGCTTTGGTATGCAGACCATCGATGGCGATCGGGTCTGGGATGACTGCCAACGCCTCGCCGCGCACTCGGAGACCAGTGATGGCCTCACGGTCACTTTTCTCTCTCCCGCCCATCAGGCCTGTGCCGATTCTCTAGTGAAGCTCTTTCGGGAGGCCGGCTGCGACGAGGTGGCACGTGATGCGATTGGTAATGTGGTGGGGCGTTACTTCGGCAACCAGGCGGCCTCGGGCCCCTTCTTGCTCACGGGCAGCCACTACGATACGGTGCGGCGTGGTGGGAGGTATGACGGGCGGCTAGGTATCGTCGTGCCACTACAGGTGGTTCGTGGTCTCTCGGCCGCAGGCCGCAGGCTGCCTTTTGGCATCGAGATCGTAGGATTTTCTGAGGAAGAGGGCGTACGCTACAGCTCCACCTTTTTAGGCTCGAGTGCACTGACAGGCAGCTTTCAGGCTGGCTGGCTCGACATGGTCGATGCAGGCGGAACCGCCCTGCGAGAAGCGTTGGCCAATGCAGGTCTGGCTTCTGAGGCTGAGCAGATCAACGTATTGGCCCGTGACCCAGCACGCTACCTTGGGTTTGTCGAGGTACATATTGAACAGGGCCCTGTGCTCAACCAAAAGGGTATTGCGCTGGGGGTCGTGACTGCAATCAACGGCAGTCTACGTTATCGCCTGCGGTTGCATGGTCAGGCCAGTCATGCGGGTACGACGCCGATGGGCCAGCGCCGAGATGCCGCCTGTGCGGCAGCAGAAATTATTCTTGCCACCGAGACCCGGGCCCGTTCTGTGCCTGGATTGGTTGGTACCGTAGGCATGCTGCAGGTACCGCAGGGATCGATCAACACGGTACCCGGTCTCTGCGAACTCTCCCTCGATCTGCGTGCACCGAATAACGAAGACCGTGATGCCCTGGCCCGTGATGTCTTGAGTACGGTGGCCTCGGTCTGCCAGGCCCGCGATGTCCAGTTCTCTGTAGAGGAGGTCTTGCGTGCCTCGGCGGCGCCCTGTGATGCCCGATTGCAGGGCCTCTGGGCAGGGGCGGTCGGAGCCTTAGGGTTACCGGTAGAGTATCTTCCCAGTGGTGCAGGCCATGATGCAATGAAGCTCCATGAGCGTCTCCCGCAGGGTATGCTCTTCGTGCGTGGTGAAAACCGTGGCATTAGCCATAACCCCCTTGAGTCGACGACCCGCGAAGATATGCAGCTCGCGGTCGATGCTTTTCGGGGATTCTGTGAAGCACTCTCTTTAGAAGGGTAGTCGGTCTATGGCCAAACTGAGCACCCATGTCCTTGACACCCTCAGCGGTCGGCCTGCTGCAGGAATGTCTATACGACTCGACCGCCGTCTAGAAGGTCCCGATTCCTGGGCTACCGTGGCAGAGACAGAGACCAACACCGATGGCCGAACGGATCGGCCGCTGCTGGAGGGCGAGAGCATTCCCATAGGACGTTACCGGCTGGTCTTTGGGGTCGCTGTGTATTTTCGGGGCCTCGGCCAGGTGCTGCCTGACCCTGCCTTCTTAGACGAGGTCTCTCTGGAGTTTGGCCTTGCAGATGCACACGGCAGCTATCACGTGCCACTGGTCTGCACGCCATGGAGCTATTCAACCTATCGGGGAAGCTAACGACGTACCGAATGCCTCCTCGCGGGGGGCTGGTGTAGTTATTGCATTAGAAAGACGTAACAGCAACTTGTTGTTTGGGTGGTAAAGCAGAACGTCGATGTGGAATGACTTTTACAGGAGATTTATCATGAGAGTTTTTGCAGCCTTAGTAGGAAGCCTGCTGGTCAGTGGCAGTGTCTATGCACAGACAGCGATCAAGTTTGCACTGGACTGGCGTTTTGAGGGACCGGCCGCGCCCTATTTTGTGGCGATCGACAAGGGGTTTTACAAGGCAGAGGGCCTTGATGTCAGCATTGATCCGGGGTCGGGGTCGGTGGAGGGAATTAATCGGGTAGCCTCTGGCGCCTATCAACTCGGCTTTGCCGATATTAACTCGTTGGTCAAGTATCGTGACAATCCGGCCAATAGCCCGATTAAGGCCGTGCAGATGGTGTACGACACGCCAGCTTTTGCGATCATCACGCTAAAGAAGACCGGCATTAAGTCGCCCAAAGACCTCGAGGGCAAGATTCTGGGTGCGCCTGCTCCTGACGGCGCCTATGCGCAGTGGCCTATCTTTGTTGACGCCAACAAAGTTGATGCCTCAAAGGTGAAGATTGAGAATGTGGGCTTTCCCGTGCGCGAGCCTATGCTGGTTCAGGGTAAGGTCGATGCCATTACCGGCTTCTGGTTCTCTTCTTACATGAATCTGAAGGCCAATGGGGCAAAAGATGATGAGATTGTCGTAATGCTCATGAAAGACCATGGGGTTGATCTTTATGGCAATGTGATTATCGTCAACCCAGACTTCGCAAAGGCCAATCCTAAGGCAGTGGCGGGTTTCGTACGCGCCACCATCAAAGGTATTCAGGAGACCATCAAGTCGCCGGAGACTGCTATTGATTCCCTCATGGCCCGTAATCAGATTGCCAAGCGTGACGTGGAGCTTGAGCGACTGAAGCTCGCGATCGCCCGAAACTTCGTAACGCCTGATGTGCGTAAGAATGGCCTTGGCGCCGTCGATATGACTCGGCTATCACGGTCTATCGATCAGATTGGACTGACGTTTAAGTACACCAACAAGCCCAAGGCGCAGGATATCTTTACCTCTGAGTTTCTGCCCCCACGTGAGCAGCGTCTGGCGAACTAAGTCGGCGCATTTGGACCTGCCAGGGCAATACGATTCATTTCTTGGCAGGTCTCGAAATCGAGCAGTCAGAGTCGGTCTGGCAGAAATATAAGGGAGGTGACTATGGATCCTTTGGTCGTTTTAAATAATGTCTCGATGGCCTATGGCAAGGGCTCTCTGGCCGTACCAGCGATCGAAGACGTTTCTCTCGATATTCAGCCAGGCGAGTTTATTGCTGTGGTGGGGCCCTCGGGATGCGGTAAGAGCTCGCTGATGAAACTTATCAGCGGACTGCATCCCATCTCCAAGGGGGAGCTCAGGGTGAAGGGGGAGGCGGTGACCCAGCCGCTCAAGTCGGTGGGCATGGCCTTTCAAAATAGTAACCTGCTGCCCTGGCGCACCTGCGTGGATAACGTTTTACTGCCGTTGGAAATTGTCCCTCCCCATCGGCAGCGTATTGGATCGCACCGCGCCGAGTACAAGCAAAAAGCGGTCGATCTGCTTAATTCGGTGGGCCTGACCGGCTTTACCGATAAATTTCCTTGGCAGCTCTCTGGTGGTATGCAGCAGCGTGCCTCGATCTGTCGGGCCCTTATTCATGAGCCGGAGGTACTCATGCTGGATGAGCCCTTTGGTGCCCTTGATGCCTTTACCCGGGAAGAGCTCTGGTGCGCCTTGCGCGATATTCATGCAGCACGTGGTGTGACAGTCATGCTCGTGACCCACGACCTACGCGAGGCGGTCTTTCTCGCCGACACGGTTTATGTGATGTCTAATCGCCCGGGACGTATTGTTAAGAAGTGCCGCGTTACGATTCCCCGCCCGCGTGACCTCGACGTCACCTATACCGCGGAGTTTCAAGATGTGGTGCATGAGTTACGCAGCATGATCGGAGGCAAGCACTAATGGACCGCGATGAATTCATGGTTAAGGTCGTCTCACCGGCCGCCTTCACGGTGGGGCTCTTTCTTATCTGGGAAATTGCCTGCCGTCTCTTCTCGATTCCGTTAACGATTCTGCCCGCACCGACAGTGATTTTCGATGCGCTTATCGAGTTTCGTGACCCCATTATTAGTAATTCTTGGGTGACGCTCTGGACCACCCTGGTGGGCTTTGCGCTAGCCACGGTCTTTGGCCTACTGCTCGGAATTGCGGTGGGTTGGCACAAGGCTATCTATGCTGGAATCTATCCCTTGCTTGTCGGGTTTAACTCGATTCCGAAAGTGGCGGTGGTGCCAGTGTTGATTCTCTGGTTTGGTCTTGGAGAAATTCCGGCCATTCTTACAGCGTTTCTGATCTCCTTTTTTCCTATCGTGGTAAATGTGGCCACGGGTCTTGCAACCACCGAGCCCGAACTCGAAGATGTGCTGCGGGCTCTTGGCGCCTCAAAGCTCGACATCATGCGTAAGGTGGGCATTCCTCGGTCGTTGCCGTATTTCTTTGGCTCGTTAAAGGTGGCTATTACGCTAGCCTTTGTGGGGGCGGTGGTCTCCGAGACAGTGGGTGCCAATAAGGGCATCGGCAAGCTGATGCTCGATGCCCAGGCTGCCTTTCAGGTGCAGATCGTCTTTGCTGGGCTTCTGGTGTTGGCGGTGCTCGGCATTCTCTTGTACATCGGCACGGCCTTAATTGAGAAGCGTTTTACCGGCTGGGCCTTCCGCGGACAGAATCGCTAAGACTGCACGCCGTTAAATGCGCGCATACACGTTTCACTAGCCGCTGCGACGAAGCCCCACAAGCATAAGGCTCGTCGCGACGGAGAGTACCGCGAGGGCGAGCGCTATAAGGTTGCCGAACCGGATGTAGGGGGTAGAGCCTGACATCCCCTGCACCTGGGCAATCAACAGGTCTGCATCTTGGGGAGTGAGCCGTGCCAATACGCGGCCCTTCTCGTCAATGGCGGCCGTCATGCCCGTGTTGGTCGCCCGAAGACTGGGTCGCCCGGTCTCCAGTGACCGCATTCGGGCAATCTGCAGATGTTGGTCAAGCGCCCGGGTGTTGCCAAACCAGGCGAGGTTGCTGATGTTGAGCAGAATCGTAGGCTGGTCACGTTCGGCACGATCTGCCGCAAGAGGGCGGATGATCTCTTCACCAAAGAGGTCTTCGAAACAAATGTTCAGGCCTATCCGTTGGTCGCTCACCATAAACGGGGGCTGCACGGCCTCGCCGCGTCGAAAGTCTCCCAGAGGCATATCCATGAGGTCTACAAACCAGCGAAAGCCCAGGGGAATGAACTCGCCAAAGGGCACCAGATGGTGCTTGTCATATCGGCTGGTGTATTGGCCTACAGGATCAGCACCGCTTAATGCGATAGCCGAATTCGTCCAGCCACGTGCATCGTGAAGCGGAATGCCGGTAATGACCGTAGCCCCGCTGCGTTGTGCAATCCGGTTTAGCGCCTCCTGGGTACTGGCCGAGACCTGGTTCCAGGGGCGAATGAGGGCGGTCTCGGGTAGGACAATGAGGTCGAGTCGGCTGCCAGGATCTGCCGCGACCGCCGCCAGGCTGAGTACCGACTGCTCTGAGGCCAGGGCGTGGGCAGGGTCGAACTTCATCTGCTGAGGGATGGCAGTCTGAACCAGCGCCGCCTGCAGTGGCAGGCCGGTGGGCTGGGTGAGTGGGATCGTGCCAGCAATGCCGCCCGCGAGGTGCAGAAAGACGGTGGCCAGCAGTGGGCGAGGCAGACCCTGAGCGAGCCAGGCTGCAGAAAGCGCTGTCACAAAGACTACGCCATAGACCCCGAGCCAGGGGGCGAAGCCGGCTAACAGACTATCGATCTGCTGGTAGCCCCAGTTGAGCCATGGAAAGCCAGTAAACAACACACCACGGACCCACTCGAGAAGGGTAATGAGTCCGGCGGTGGCCAGAGGCAGCAGCTGAAATCGGCGTACGAGCCAGCCTGCGAGCAGTCCATAAGATGCGACATAGAAGGCGAGCAATAGAGTGGCAAAACCAGCGATGATTGCTGGCATCTGTCCGTAGGTATGCAGACTGATGAAGATCCAATGAAAGCCGAGCAAACTGGCCATAAGCAATAGGCCGCTCGCCAACCACCCTGCCCATTCAGTAGGCGTCTTGTAGAGGCGGATGAGCAGAGCCAGAAAGAGCAACGACCCGAGGCTCTGAAGCCATCCGGGCAGGTGCAGATCCATGGCCTTAGCCGCCCTCTTCTTCGCTGCCGGTTTCTGGCTCTGACTTGGGTAGCCGACGCACAAGAAGTATTTCTACCATTCGCGCATCCGCACGCTGCACTTCAAAGTCAAATCCTGCAATTTGTACGTGATCCCCCCGATGGGGAACACGGCCTAGATGATCAGTGACTAGGCCACCGATGGTGTCACTGTCTTCGTCAGAGAGGGTGCAGGCAAAGGCCTCGTTGAACTGGGCAATGGGCGTGAGTGCTTTAATCCGAAAGAGCCCAGCCTCATGAGCCACGGGTAGGATATTGTCTTCTTCTTCGTCGATATCGTGCTCATCTTCGATATCGCCCACGATCTGCTCGAGTACATCTTCGATGGTGATGAGCCCTGCCACGCCACCATACTCATCAACGACGATTGCGATGTGGTTACGGTTATTACGAAAGTCGCGAAGCAACACATTAAGCCGCTTGGATTCCGGTACAAAGACCGCCGGCCGTAAGAGTCCCCGAATATCTTTCTCGTCTTGGGCCAAGACCCGCAGTAGATCCTTGGCCAGCAGAATGCCGATGATGTTGTCTTTGTTTCCGTCGATAACCGGGAAGCGCGAGTGGGCGGTCTCAAGTACGGTGGGCAGGATGTTTTCAAGCGGCGCGTTGATGTCGAGGACATCCATCTGGGCGCGAGGCACCATCAGATCACGGACCGCAAGATCGGCAAACTGCAAGACGCCTTCCATCATGGATACCGCATCGGCATCTATAACGGCGTGCGCCTGCGCCTCGCGGAGCTGCTCAATGAGCTCCTCTTTTTCGGCGGTTCGTCCAAAGAGCCGGCCGAGGAGGCGTTTGAGGGAATGACTCAGGCCTGAGGGCCTAGGGTCTGGGTCAGACATGCAGGGGCATGATAGTTGAACACAGTGCTAGTGTACCGAATATGGATCAGGTAGGCGAAAACGCCGCATGATGCGTTGCTCCATAGACTCCATTTCTTCGGCCTCGTCATCATGTAGGTGGTCAAATCCCTGCGCATGCAACATGCCATGGATGAGCATATGGGCGACATGGGCTGCTAGGTCTTTGTTCTGGGCCTTGGCCTCACGCACCAAGACGGGGAGGCATAAGACGAGATCTGCCTGCACCACGGGATGAAGTGTGTAGCCAAACGTGAGAACGTTGGTGGCATAGTCTTTTCCGCGAAAGTCGCGGTTCAGTAGACGGCCTTCGCGGCTGCCCACCAGTCGAACGGTGATCTCGGCGTGGTCTGCCTGAGCGCCCAGGCTAGCGTCTAGTAAACGACGTATTCTCGGTCGAGATAGAGGCCATTGGGCCTGCTGACCGGGAATGCTCCATTGGAGGTTAAGTAGGATTCTGCTGGGCATAGGCCTCAACGATACGGGCGACCAGTGGGTGTCGCACGACATCGCGGCTCTCGAATTCGGTAAAGGCAATGCCCCGAACACCCTCGAGAACATGCCGTGCGTCGGCCAGCCCACTCTTTTGACCTTTGGGTAGATCGACCTGTGAGGGATCTCCTGTGATGACGGCCTTACTGCCAAATCCGATACGTGTGAGAAACATTTTCATCTGCTCGGGCGTGGTGTTCTGCGCCTCATCGAGAATCACAAACGAATGGTTTAGCGTGCGGCCACGCATATAGGCTAGTGGTGCAATCTCGATAATCTGTTTTTCGGCAAGCTTGATCGCCTTCTCATAGCCCATGAGGTCGTAGAGGGCGTCGTAGAGTGGACGCAGATAGGGGTCTACTTTTTGGGCGAGGTCTCCGGGCAGAAACCCCAGGCGTTCCCCGGCCTCAACTGCAGGGCGAGTGAGCACAATACGTTGTACGAGGTCACGTTCCAGTGCATCGACTGCACAGGCCACTGCTAAGAATGTTTTGCCTGTGCCGGCCGGACCAATGCCAAAGGTGACGTCGTGGTCGAGAATCTGTGAGATGTAGCGTCTCTGATTGGGCGTACGGCCCCGCAGATCGCGTCGGCGGGTGCGCAGGATGGCGGCTGCTTCGTGGGCTTCGTCTACGCTCTCCGGTTCTGCGACTGCAGTGGTTGCTGTGTCGTGGTGCTCGACCATGGCGAGTTGCAGGTCTTCAAGCCGAATGCGGGCGGGTGCATTGGCGAGGTCTTCGAGTAATGCGGTAGCCCGGGCTACCTGGGCATCACCGCCAGAGATTTCGAAGATTGGCCCCTTGCGGCGAATGCTTACGTCGAGACCTGTCTCCACCGCACGAAGGTTTTGCTCTAACGGGCCACAGAGCTGTGCAAGCCCCTGGTTGTCATTCTCGAGTAGGCAGAGGCGTTGAACGGTGGGAGCCCGGCGCGCTTTTTGTGCCGCCTGGGCAGGCGCCATCAGACCGCCTCTCCGCGCAGGCTATGGCTGAGGGCATGGGTAATACGCATGGGAATCATCTGTCCGATAAGCCGCGGTGGTCCAGCGAAATTTACGACCCGATTGTTCTCGGTACGGGCCATGAGTTCATCGGGATTTTTCTTTGCAGGGCCCTCTACTAATACCGCGAAGGTCTTTCCTACCATGGCCTGGCTTACGGCCTGGGCGTTGGACTCTATGGCTGCCTGTAGGGCCTGCAATCGAGCGAGCTTTACCTCGGCTGTCGTGTCATCGTGCAGCGATGCCGCTGGGGTTCCTGGGCGAGGGCTGTAGATGAATGAGAAAGAATGGTCAAAGCCCACGGCCTCGATGAGCCGCATGCTCGCCTCGAAGTCTGCATCGGTCTCGCCTGGAAACCCCACAATAAAGTCCGTGGATAGAGACACATCAGGCCGAACAGCCTTGAGCCGTCGCACAATGCTCTTGTACTCTAGGGCGGTGTAACCACGCTTCATGGCCATGAGAATGCGGTCGCTGCCAGACTGCACAGGCAGGTGTACATGACTCACCAGCTTGGGCAGTTCGCCATAGACATCAATAAGCCTCTGGCTAAACTCTTTGGGGTGCGAGGTGGTGTAGCGAATACGCTCTATGCCGGGCAGATCGTGGATCATGCGCAGGAGGTCGGCAAAGTCGGTGCCGGTACTGGGGTCGATAAAGGCATTCACGTTCTGACCAAGTAGGGTGACCTCTTTGACTCCCTGGTCAGTCAGTTCAATGATCTCGGCAAGCACATCTTCCGCTGGGCGCGATATCTCGGTGCCCCGCGTATACGGAACTACACAGAAGCTGCAGTATTTGCTGCAGCCCTCCATGATGGAGACAAAGGCTGAGGGGCCTTCGATGCGGGCGGGCGGTAGGTTGTCAAACTTCTCAATTTCGGGGAAGCTGATATCGACCTGCGGCCGACCAGACGATTTTCTTGCCTCGATCATGGTGGGCAGCCGGTGGAGCGTCTGCGGGCCGAAGACTACATCGACATACGGCGCACGCCGCACAATGGCATCCCCTTCCTGGCTCGCCACACAGCCGCCCACGCCAATAACCAGATGAGGTTTGAGCTTCTTGAGGTCTCGAGCCCGGCCAAGATCAGAGAAGACTTTTTCTTGCGCCTTCTCGCGCACAGAGCAGGTGTTGAAAAGAATGACATCGGCCTCTTCGGGCCGGTCGGTAGACTCTAGCCCGTGCGATGCCTGTAACACATCGATCATCTTGGCTGAGTCATACTCATTCATCTGGCACCCGAAGGTGCGAACGTAGACTTTTGCAGGCATAGGGTCAGAGTTACCGTCTCAGGCTTATAACTGGAGGGCCACTCGCGTGGAAAGGATCATATTGTGCCTTATTCAGAACTCTTAAATCCTGGCGTTCGGCGTCGCGATTTCTGGGCCTGGGCCAGCCTGGACTTTGCCAATTCTGGCTACACCACGGTAGTGCTCACGGCGGTCTTTAATGCCTATTTCGTGTCGGTTGTGATGGCCGATAATCCGATGGCGACCCTGGCCTGGACCCTTGTCTTGTCGATGAGCTATCTGCTGGTGATGATCAGCGCGCCTTGGCTTGGCGCATATGCGGATGCCCGGGGTGCGAAACGGCGCCTCCTTTTCTGGGCCACCGGGGTCTGCGTACTCGCGACCGCAGGGCTAGCCCTCGTGGGTCCTGGTGATTGGCTTTTGGCCGTAGTCCTTCTGATTGTCTCCAATCTGGCCTATGCGAGCCACCAAGATCTCACCGCTGGCTATCTCCAGGAGCTCTCTCCCGCGAGCCATCTGGGCAGGCTCTCGGGTTATGGCTGGGCCTGGGGCTATTGGGGTGGGCTACTCGCATTGGTCGTTAGCCTCGTCTGGATACAGGCCCTGGCACCCTCAATGGCACCCTGGCTGGCTGCTACCTGGGGACTGCCGCTTTCGGAAGGCGGAGGGCTTGCGGCCCAAGGGCTGGTGGGTGGCGCTATGATTCTGGTGGCCTTTGTCTTTGCAGCCGTGGGGTTTCCTGCGTTGTTGGTCTTGGCTAAGCACGAGCGTGAACATCCGCTGCGTGCGCATGCACAGGCGCCCCAAGAGAACGATTGGCAGGGGGCCTGGCGTCGTCTCTGGGCGGGGTGGTCGCGCCTCTCGCCTGATCTGCCGCTGCGTCGGATGCTTGTCTGTGTGGTGGTCTATCAGGCGGGCGTGGCTACCGTGATTACGCTGGCGGCAGTCTATGCCCAGCAGGTCATGGGGTTCACGATGACCAAGACGATTCTCCTGGTCTTGGTGGTTAACATTACCGCGAGTATTGGGGCGTTTCTGTTTGGAAAATTCCAGGACCGGGTCGGCCATCGCAATAGCCTAATTTTTAGCCTGCTGGCCTGGATTCTGATGGTGACCGTTGCGGCCCTCGGACAGACCGAGGCGATGTTTTGGCTGGCAGCCAATCTGGCGGGCCTAGCAATGGGGGCGTCGCAGAGCGGGGCCCGTGCAGCAATCTCGGTGCTAGGGCCAACAGATCGTCAGGCAGAGGTCTTTGGCTACTGGGGTGTGGCCGTGCACCTCGCATCAATTCTCGGCCCCCTGGCCTATGGGCTCACGACCGCGATCACCCAGAACAACCATCGTGTGGCTATTGCCGTGACTGGTCTCTTCTTTGTGCTGGGGCTACTGCTTCTGCTTCGGGTGCGATTTGATGCACCTGCACCCCGTGCGAGTTCTACTGCAGAAGAAACGCCGCAATAGCCGGCCAGTGTTCAGGAAAGTCAGACAGGCTGTGGTCTGACCCTTCGACAACACGCATGAGACTGCCGGGGTAGCGGGCCACCATCTCGTTCCAGTCAAGTAGGGTGTCGCCTTTGGCTGCAACCAGCATGTAGCGTTCTGGATCGGTCAGGCCCACCTCCATGGACTTCAGGTCGTCGAGGTACTGGGCATGAAAATGCAGAATCTCCGGACCATGCCATGCCGCTAGCTCTCCTACTTGGTCGGCTAGATCGCGGGAAGGCCAGCAGGCTGGATTGATGAGGGCGGCACGAAACTGGCTGCGGTTGGGGTGACGTTCCATAAACCAGCTTGCATAAAACCCACCCAGTGAGCTGCCGATGAGCCTGGGCTGATAGCCCTCAGAGAGCACGTGGCTGATGAGATGGGAGAGCTGGTCGAGGGCGGTCAGTGGGGCGATATCAAGGGCAGGGCACTCGTAACGGACTCCTCGTGGCCCGAGCCACTCTGCAAGCTGCATGGCCTTGCTCGATTGTGGCGAACTGCGAAAGCCATGGATATAGATGACACAGAGATCTTTCTCAGGAACCGGCGTCGTCATCGCGTACCTCCTTGCAGGTCTAATTGAATAAAACGCCTCGATTTAAACACGAGGGCCCAGGGAAAACGCGCTAGGTCCCCGGGGATTCCCTAATGCGCCCGCCTGACCCTTCCGTCACACTCAGCCAGACTTTATGAAAAATAGACCCTACAACAACAATCAACTGCAACATTTTTAGGAGATGACGGTATGGCGCTGCGTTTACGTTCATTGATTTCTTCCCTCGCAGTGGTGGGGCTCTCCGCCACACTCGGGGCAGCCAGTGCGCTTGCCCAGTCCACAGAAATAAAGATTTCTCATCAGTGGAAGGCCAATGTCGATGGTCGTGACCGTGCGGCTCGTCTATTTGTGCAAGAGGTTGAGAAGGCCGACCCCAGCATTAAGTTTCGGATCTACCCCGCTCAGTCCCTGGGCATAAAGCCCGTCGCACAGCTCGACGCCTTGCAGAACGGCACACTCGAGATGGCGATATTCCCCATGTCCTATGCGGTGGGAAAGGCCAAGGAGTTCTCCGCCACGATTCTGCCGGGAACAATTCCCAACCTCGACTTTGCGATGCAGCTTAAAAAGACGGGCTACTACAAGCGTCTTCAGGAACTCTCAGAGAAGAACGGATTTCGCATCATCACCTGGTGGTGGACCCCAGGTGGTTTCGCCACTAAAGAAAAACCTGTGATGGGGCCTGATTCGGTCTCGGGCATGAAGCTGCGGGCGGCAGACCCAACCTTTGAGTCTATGCTGAAGGCGGCAGGGGCCTCGGTTACCGCGATGGCCTCCTCAGAGATCTACTCTGGCCTGCAGTCGGGCGTCTTGTCGGGTGCACTCACCTCTGCAGAGACTTTTGTCTCTATGCGCCTGTATGAGCAGACGAAACACGCAACGATTGGTGGCCCGAGCGCGCTCTGGATGCTGCTGCAGCCCCTGGTGATGTCGAAGGCAGCCTGGGACAAGCTCACGCCAAAGCAGAAACAGATCTTTCAGCAGGCGGCTGATAAGTCCGACGCGTTTTTCTTAACCTTACAGCGCGAGGCCACTAATAAAATGGCTGAGGCCTATGTTAATGCTGGGGGCACCGCACGAGAACTCTCCAAGGCAGAGTTTGACGCCTGGGTGGCACTCGCCAAGAAGACAGCCTACCCGGAGTTCTCTGCCATTTCGCCTGCAGCCAAAGCCCTGATGGATGAGTTGCTCAAGGCAGCAAAGCCTTCAGCAACCAAGTCGAAGTAGTCTGATTCGCCTGCGGATATTCGACAGCGCCCTGGTGGTGTGTTGGCGATGACACGGCTCTACGTAGCCTTTATGGGCCGTGTCTGCGATGCCCTAGCAGTCTGCGCGGCGGTGTTGCTCACCGTCGCAATGCTGGTCATTATCTGGATGGTGCTCTACCGCTCACTCGGCTACTCCACCTCGTGGGAGCTCGAACTTGCGGTATTTCTGATGGTCTGTAGCCTCTTCTTGGCGAGCCCCTATACGCTAAAGACCCACGGCCACGTAGGCGTAGATCTCCTCACCACCTACCTGCCTGAGCCCTGGTCTCGCCCATTGAATCTTCTGGTCATGGTAGTTGGGTTAGGGGTAACGATTTTTCTTACCTACCTCTGCGCGGAGTTTGCCTTTGACTCCTTTCTCAAGGGCGAACGTACCGAGAGTGTCTGGGCCCCCTTAAAGTGGCCTCTCTATGCCACGATGCCGGTGGGCTTGGGGCTTACTGCGGCCCAGTATCTCGCGCAAATCGCAGAGTTTTTTGGTCGTCCCGCCGGTCATGAATGAACTTCAAATTGGGGGGCTGATTCTCCTCGCAACCCTGGTGGTGTTGTTCTCTGGGCTGCCCATTGCCTGGGGTCTGAGCCTTGTGGCCATAACTTTTTTGACAATCTTCGAGGGGCCCAGGGCGCTGGTTAATGTTCCGCTGGTCATGATCGATGAACTGGCCTCCTTTGCGCTGCTGACGATTCCTTTATTTATCTTGCTGGGGGCCGCTATTGGGAGTACCCAGGCGGGCAAAGATATTTATGAGTCATTGCATCGTTGGCTCGATCGTGTTCCCGGTGGGTTGGTGATTGCCAATATTCTTGCCTGTGGAATGTTTAGCGCGATTAGTGGGTCGAGCCCTGCCACGGCTGCCGCCATCGGCAAGGCAGGCGTACCCGAGATGATCAAGCGGGGCATATCGGCAAGGCTGGCCACAGGGTCGGTCTGTGCGGGCGGCACCTTAGGCATTCTCATACCGCCCTCTATTACGATGATCCTTTATGGCATCGTCACCGAGACTTCGATTGGGCGACTCTTCTTGGCTGGCGTGGTGCCGGGCATTCTTCTGGTCGTGATGTTTGCGGGCTATGCCTGGTTAAGCAGCCTTGCACAGGCGCGGGCAAAAAATCTCAATCTGCAGGCACCCGAATCAGTGCGTTACACCCTTGCGGAAAAATTCGAAGGGTTGCGTCGGGTCACACCCTTTTTGGTCATTGTGCTCATGATCGGCTATGCCATGTACGGTGGTATTGCAACGCCGTCAGAAGTGGCGGCCATTGCTGCAGCCCTAGCGCTGACTCTGGTAGTGTTCATCTATAAGGCCCGCAGTCGCGA
>JBJOHS010000020.1:0-12347 GCA_046047535.1 Pseudomonadota bacterium | reverse complement strand
GAAGACCCCCACCCACCAGCCAAGCCGATGCCCAACCAGACCAAGGATCACCAAGCTGGTGATCACAAGCGCCACTATTCGCGTCTTCACAACGTCCTCTCTCTCGTTATGCTCGAGACTTCAATACAGAATCAACCCCCTGGTTCGCAAGCGCGTCTGCCCGTTCATTATCTGGGTGGCCGGCATGGCCCTTCACCCAATGCCATGCCACCTCATGTCGGCCCCGCGCGGCATCCAGGCGTTGCCAGAGGTCTTGGTTTGCCACAGGCTTGCCGGCCGACGTCTTCCAGCCCTTCTGCTTCCAGCCCGCCATCCAGCTTTCAATGCCATTTTTCACGTATTGCGAGTCGGTAAAAAGCCGCACGCGGCATGCACGGTTTAGCGCGTTCAGCCCTTCAATGACAGCCATGAGCTCCATCCTATTGTTGGTTGTCTGAAGCTCCCCACCGCAGAGGCCCTTCTCGTGGGCTCCTGACCGCATGAGGACGCCCCAGCCCCCCGGGCCAGGATTTCCCTTGCAGGCCCCGTCGGTGTACAAGTCGACGCTACCCAGCGCGGCTTCCTGCGCCGCAGTGGTCTTATCAGTCCGGGTGATCATCCCTTCATTGTCCTCTCTTGCCCGGCCACACGGCTGGTGGCTACCACCCCCGCGCGCGCGGACCGTCGGCGCTTCCAGCCCGCCCGCATCATGCGCATACCCTCGCGGCGCTTTACGGCCACAAGAAGGTAGACCGCACCAAGCCCTGGCCACCAGCGGGCGCCGGCAGACTCTAGCCAGCCCAGGCGCTCCCACCAGGGCTCGCCGGACAGAAAGGGGCGATAGACGCCACATGCCCCCGCCTCAGGCGCCAGACCAAGAAGCCGGCACCAGTCTTTGATGCGGCTCAGAGTAAGCCAGTGCCCCTCGACCGGTGGAAAAAGCGTCGTGGCGGTGGGGCGGTGCAGGGCCCAAAGGCTGAGGGGGTTGAAGCCAAGAATCACAATACGACCGTCAGGGATGAGAATACGCTCTGCCTCCCGCAGCAGGTCGTGCGGATGGGCGATGAGTTCCAGACAGTGAGCCATGACAATAAGGTCGGTGGACTCACTCTCTACCGGCAGGGCCTCTGGCAGGCAGACCAGCTGGTTGGCCCCAGTCTCCATGGCCTGAGGCTGATAAAAGCTCACCCGAGCCCGGCAAGGCATACGGTTCATGGCGAGGGCATCAAGGGCCGATGGACCAATCTGTAGGGCACGGTAGCCGAAACTGTCCTGCAGACGCTCGTTGAGCCAGGCCTGTTCTAATGAGAGAAGCGCCCTACCTGGAGGGCTCTCAAGCCATCGGGTCCAGGCAAAATATGGGTTCTGCGGCAAATCGAGGGCGCTCCTGTTATGGAAATACATGCAATCCCAGCATTTGAAGACAATATCATCTGGGCGTTGGAGTTTGGAGGACAGCTGGTGGTGGTCGACCCAGGCGACGCCGATCCCGTCACCCGCTTTTTAGAGGATCGTGGCCTGCTGCTCGCCGGAATACTGATCACGCATCATCATGGCGACCATACCGGAGGTATTCGCCCGCTGGTTGAATTCTCGCAGGCGCAGCACGGCCATCGACCGCCCGTCTACGGCCCTGCCCAGTGCCTAGACTTCGGAGTCACACAGGTCGTAGATGAGGGGGCAGAGATCAGCCTTATTGCAGAAGGCCTGCGCCTCTCGGTACTTTCCTGTCCCGGCCACACCACAGACCATATCGCCTTCTTCGGCCATCCCGCGAACCAGCCCCCAGTTCTCTTCTGCGGAGATACCCTATTTGCCGGGGGCTGCGGAAAGCTGCTTGGCGGTACAGCCGCGCAGCTCTACAGATCACTCCAACGGTTCGCCGGCCTGCCCGCAGAAACCGCCGTCTACTGCGCCCACGAATACACCCTCAACAATCTGCTCTTTGCCGCCGCGATTCTTCCGCAGGCGCCGGCGATCCAGAGCCGACTGGCCGAGGTGCGAGATCGCCGCGCCAGAGGAATCTCTACGCTTCCCTCGTCGATCGGCCTTGAAAAGGCAACCAACCCCTTTCTTCTCGCAACATCCTTGGAAAAATTCATTAGTCGTCGTCTGGCCAAGGACAGCTTTCGGCCCGCTAGACCGTAAAATATTGCTATGAAATCAATTCTTCGCAGATGTGCCAACCTACCGTTTCTTCGGAGTTTTGCTGTACTCGGGGTGATGATCCTCTCGGGGTGTGCCACCTCGATGGTCGGTACGCCCGCCCCTGTCGTCTCGGCCGCACCGGGTGCTGAGGCCTCAGCAACGACGGCACAATCCGCCGCAGGCCTCAGCCCTTCTGAGGGCGTGCCCCCTTCCAACGCATCGGCCGACAGCACTGGACCTGTCTATGGCAACGCGGCACCCCTCCTACAACTGCCCAACCCCACCACCGACTCTCCCGCCGACGCGGATCTCGTATTGAGCACCCCCGCCTTCGACAACCTGCTCGAACGTATTCGTGCGGGCTTTGCCATGCCCGAGTTGCCCAGCAAGCTGGTTAGCCGGCATACGAAGCGATTTGTCTCCAACCCAGAGTTTCTGGAGAGAGTCTTTGACCGTGGTGGCAGATATCTACACCACATTGTCGAAGAGATAGAGGCGCGAGGGCTTCCCACAGAGCTTGCGCTTCTGCCTATTGTAGAAAGCGCCTTCAACCCACAAGCCACCTCGCACGCGAAGGCCGCCGGTCTCTGGCAGTTCATTCCCTCCACAGGGCGGGTCTTTAATCTCTCTCAGAACTGGTGGATGGACGAGCGGCGCGACGTTATCGAGTCCACCCGTGCGGCGCTCGAGTACCTCGAGAAGATCTACGAACTACAGGGCAACGACTGGTTTCTCGCGCTGGCCTCCTATAACTGGGGCGAGGGAGCGGTCAGTCGAGCGGTACGCCGCAACAAGGCGGCAGGCAGGCCCACCGACTACCTGAGTCTAAAGATGCCCAGGGAAACGGCCCACTATGTGCCGCAACTCATTGCCCTCCGAAATATTCTGCGTGACCCACAGGCCTACAACCTGACCCTTCCTTTTGTGGAGAACAAGCCCTACTTCGCAGTCATCGACAAGAACCAGTCGATTGACCTGAAACTGGCCGCCGAACTTGCCGAACTCTCTCTCGAAGAATTCCAGGCGCTCAACCCGCACCTTCGAAGGCCGGTCATTACGGTCAGCCGTACTAATCGCGTCGTGCTTCCTATCGAGAACATCGATGCTTTTAATCAGAATCTCGAGAATCATCTCGCAAGAAACCGCCCGCTGGTTACCTGGAAGCCCTATACGCTGAAAAAGGGCGAGACCCTGGCAAGCGTGGCTAAGAACACAGGCGTCTCAGCGGAGACCCTGGCAAAGGCCAATAGTTTGAAGAGCGCAAGCGCGCGACTCATGCCAGGTACGACGCTTCTGGCACCCGCCTCGGTTCAGCCCCATGAGGGCCCAGCCATCGAAACCGCACTGGCCCGATTCTCCGGCGCACGTACGATTGAGGTGGTTACTGTGCCGCCAAAGACTTACAGAGTGCGAAAGAAAGACTCCTGGGCGTCTATTGCACGGCGTTTTCGCGTCTCGGAAGCTCGGCTCAAAAGTCTGAATAAATCGGTGGGGGAACTACGCGCAGGCATACGACTGATATTGGCCCCTTCGCGCAGGCAGACGGTAATTACCGAAGCCTCCGGACGGCGAACCGTAGCCAGGTAAACGCGCGATAGCTATAGGCGCGCCATCTGAAACGGCGCCATCTGAAAAGGCACTAGCGTAAAGGGCGTTAAGGCGTTGGACGCTATCACCAACGCCTTAGAAGACCGGCAATCGAGACGACCTTACGCCGCCGTCAAACTCGTTTTGACGGTATACATCCGCAGGCGGCGAGAAAATTCCTCATAAGCGGCGATACCACTGGCCTCGGCCTGCTGGCACCACTGTTGAAGCGCGGCTACGGCCTGATCAACCGAGAGGCTCCTACGGCTCCAGATCGCCTCAAATTCCTGGCGCAGCTCTGCTGCTTTACGGACCAGGTCCTGAGACAACAACGCGGTTGCACTCGCAGAGGCCTTCGCTCCGGAGACCTTCTGTGCCAGCTTAGAGAGTCGCGCCATAAGCTCATATTTGCTCGAAATAACGGCCTGAATAGTGTCGGCATCGATCTCAAACTTATTGGGATTGAGAGCCACATCGGACATCGGCAGGCGACGCGGCTTAGCCATGCCAAAAACCTCCAGCGTTCGGATGTAGAACCAACCAATATCAAACTCGTACCACTTCGACGAGAGCTTGGGTGAGGTCGCATGGGCGTGATGATTGTTGTGCAGCTCCTCGCCCCCAATCAGGATTCCCCAGGGAAAAATATTGGCGCTTGTATCTGGGCTCTTGAAGTTGCGATAGCCCCAGAAATGACCGATACCATTGATCACTCCAGCCGCAAAGAAGGGGATCCACATCATCTGAACCGCCCATACGGCAGCACCAACCACGCCGAAAAGGGCCACGTTAATAATGAGCATAAGGCCGACCCCATGGGCACTTCGGCCCGTGTAGAGGACGCGCTCAACCCAATCATCCGGGCAGCCATGGCCATAGCGCTCAACCAACTCTGCGTCTTTCGCAGCATTGCGATAAAGGTCGGCTCCGAGCCACAAGACTGTCGACAGCCCCTTGGTCATGGGGCTGTGGGGGTCGTCTTCGGTCTCGCACTTCGCGTGGTGCTTACGATGGATCGCCGCCCACTCTTTTGTGACCATGCCCGTGGTGAGCCAGAGCCAGAAACGGAAGAAATGTGAGACGAATGGGTGCAGTTCGACCGCCCGATGGGCCTGACAACGATGCAAAAAGATCGTGACACCTGCAATGGTGATGTGGGTTACCGCAAGCGTGTAGAGAACGATCGCGGGCCAGGACCAGCCGGTGAGCCCGTACTGTGCAAAGGCGAAGAGACTATCCAAAAAACTCTCCCTGTAAGAGACAACTTGTAAAAAATCACATTCCCAAAAATTGTCTCATTTTTCATGCACCTTCGACAGTTTTTTGCATTACCACGGCAAAAAATCCATCGGTCGCGGTCCGGTGGGGCCAGAGCCGAAACTCGCCCGCGGGCCCAAAGGCATTCCAGCCAGGCGGCAGGGTAATACCCTGACGGGTCAGTACCTGATCAGCCGGAATAACCCCGAACCCGGGGCAGCGTGCCAAAAACCCCTGGATCTGGTCTTCGTTCTCCGTACGCTGGGTGCTGCAGGTGGCATAGACCATTCGTCCACCCGGAGCTACCAGGCCAGCGGCGGAATCAAGAATTTCCCGCTGCAGGACGATCAGAGACCCCTGGTCCTCGGGCCGCTGGCGCCATTTCAGATCGGGGTTGCGTCGCAGAGTGCCCAGTCCGGAACAGGGGGCATCCACCAGAACCAGGTCTGCCTTGGAACGCAGCCGCTTGAGCCGATCATCGCGAAGGCTAGACAAGGCGATCGGCCAGACATTGGAGAGCCCACTGCGGGCGAGCCGCGGCTTGAGCCGGGCAAGCCGAGGGGCAGAACGATCTAGAGCATAGAGCCGCCCTGTGTTGTGCATCAGACTGCCCAGCGCGAGCGTCTTCCCGCCCGCACCAGCGCAGAAGTCCACCACGGTTCGGCCACGTCCTGGGGCACAGAGGCGCACAAGAAGCTGGCTGCCGAGGTCCTGAACCTCACACCACCCCTTCTCAAAGGCCTCGGTCTTCTGGAGCGCAGGACGACCCCATATACGCAAGACATCGGGCAGACCATCCACCCCTTGCGCCCGTATGCCCGCCGCTCCCAGCGACTGAGCTACCTGGGCGGGGGTCGCCTTAATTGTATTAACCCGCAGATCAAGCGGCGCAGGTGCGTCCATCGCGACGGCAAGCGCCTCAGCCTCTTCTATCGACAGCTGGCTGGTCCAGTCTTGCCATATCCAGTCGGGAATCGCATATTGTTGGGCCACTGAGGCCGTACCTGGCTCTAAGACCATGCGAAGCCATTGGCGCTCCCCATCACTAAGCTCGGAGACGATGCGGTCAAAACCCACCCCGAGGGCCGCTGCCATGAGGGCCCTACGACGTGGCGTAGAGACACCTCCGGGCAGAAAACCGGTTGCCATAAGCTGGTCTGAAACCCACTGCCAGCGCCGAACCGCGGCAAAGGCAGACTCGGCCAGAAAGGCCCGGTCTTTGGCCCCAAGCCCAGGATTGGCACGAAAATAGCGGTGTACGAGGCTGTCGGCAGGCTCATGGAAGCCTTCCACCACCGCCAGCAACCCAGCGAGGCGAACAAACCGATCTGCTGGCACCGGCTTGGCTCGGGCTGTGGTTCTGCTTGGTCGACGTGAGGGAGGAGGACGGGGCATATCGAGAGAAGGCCTACGTAGCGGACAGCGCATCCTGCAGCGGCAGCGGGCCGCTGCCCATTAACAGCGGATGGAGTAAAAGCGGCGCGAACCGCTCCGGATGCAGAAAATGCCAGCCCGTCGCCGTCCAGCAGATATCGCCTGCCAGTATCGCCCGAACCGCGGCGGGATACAGCTGGTGCTCAATCTCTAAGACGCGTGCAGCAAGCCTCTCTGGCGTATCGTCGTGAAAGACGGGCACCACCCCTTGGGCGAGTATAGGGCCATGGTCGAGTTCAGCCGTAACCGCATGGACCGTCGCCCCATGCAGCCGCACCCCAGCGGCCAATGCCCGGCGATGGGTGTCTAGGCCCGTGAATACGGGCAACAGGGAGGGATGGATGTTGATCAACCGCCCCGCCAAGGCGTCACAAAACCCCGGCGACAGAATTCGCATAAATCCCGCCAACACGACCAGATCAGGGGCAAAAGCCAGGATCTCGCCGAGCAGGGCGGCATCGAACGCCTCTCGTTGGGCATAGTCGCGATGGCCGACCACGGCCGTCGAGAGGCCCTCGGACCGGGCCCATTCCAGGCCCGGCGCCTCCGCCACGTTAGAGAGAACATGCAGAGTCGGCAGCGGAAGGTCGGAATTCCGCAACGCGCGGACCAGCGCCTGAAGGTTACTGCCCCTGCCGGAGATCAGCACAACCAGCCGAGGACTTCTCCCAGCCGAGGCGCCCTGGGAGGTGTCCCCCATCGGTGGCCGAAGCGAAGAAGTAGTGTGCACCATAGCCCGGCATTCTAAGTCCTTATACTTCACAGTTTGCGCAAGGACCCTGCGGCACTCCGTATCAGCACGGCCATGACACCCAGTCATCGACTTCTTTTTACTCTACCCCCGCCGACAAGCTGCTCGCCTGCAGGTCGCTCTGTTGCCATCGGTAGCTTTGACGGCCTGCACCTCGGGCACCAGGCACTCCTGATTGCTTGCCAAGAGGCGGCCCGCGGTCAGGGCCTGTGTACTACTGTACTCAGCTTTCACCCCCACCCACGAGGATTTTTTCAACCCAGCCGGGCCCCCGCCAGACTTCTCCCTCTACGAGACAAGGCCCTAGAGCTCGCCGCATTGGGGATCGACGAGGCGGTGCTGCTGCGGTTTAACCATAACCTGGCCTCAACCTCAGCAACGGATTTCGTTGAAAGAATCCTAGTAGAGCAGCTGCGCTGCCGACATGTCGTGATCGGGGAAGACTTTCGGTTTGGTGCGCAGCGACAGGGTGATGTAGGCCTGCTCCGTCTGCTCGGACAACGGCTAGGCTTTGGGGTGACCGCGGTCGGACCAGTCTGTCGCCAAGGGACCCGTATCTCAAGCTCGCAACTCCGAGAGGCCCTGCAGGCCGGCGATCTGCCCACGACCGAGGCCCTCCTCGGCAGGCGGTACAGACTATCCGGTCGCGTACGGCACGGTCAGCAGCTCGGCCGCACCCTCGGCTTTCCTACACTGAACATCGCAGTACCCGACGACCTGGCTGCGCGAGGTATCTTTGCCGTGGAGGTCGATGGCCTCGATGCTGGACCCGCGCGACGAGGGGTCGCAAGCCTCGGGCGCCGGCCTACTGTGGAGGAGCACGGCAGAATGCTGCTTGAAGTCTATGTCTTTGACTGGCAGGGGGACGCCTACGGTCGCCGCCTGCGGGTTACCCTGCGACAATTTATTCGCCCCGAAATTCGGTTTGACGCCTTAGAGGCCATGACCCTTCAGATGCAAGATGACCTCGCCCGGGCCCGTGCATTTTTTACAGAAAGCCACCCTTAAGACCATGTCGGCCCATCAAGACTCCCCCCCCGCTAGCCCAAAAAAACCGAGCAGCCAAAACGCCGGAGCCGATTATCGGCACACCTTACACCTTCCAGAGACCGCTTTTCCAATGCGGGGCGACCTCGCAAAGCGGGAGCCCGACTGGGTATCCCAGTGGCAAGGATCGACCCCCGAGCAGGGGGTCTACCAGCGTATTCGTGCGGCCACCGCCGGACGGCCGCTCTTCGTCCTGCACGATGGTCCCCCCTATGCCAATGGCGATATTCATATCGGCCATGCAGTTAATAAGATTCTCAAGGACATGATTGTGAAGTCCAAGGTGACAGCGGGCTTTGATGCGCGCTATGTGCCCGGCTGGGATTGCCACGGCATGCCTATCGAGATTCAGATCGAGAAGCAGTTTGGTAAGAGCCTGCCAACGGCCGAGGTGCAGTCGAAGTCTCGGGCCTATGCCGAAGAGCAGATCCTGCGGCAAAAGAAAGACTTCGTTCGCCTGGGCGTGCTTGGGGCCTGGGAGACGCCCTACAAGACGATGGACTTTCGTAACGAGGCCGACGAGATTCGGGCCCTAAAGACGATTGTCGAGAAGGGCTTTGTCTTTCGTGGACTAAAGCCCGTGAACTGGTGCTTTGACTGCGGTTCTGCCCTGGCCGAGGCCGAGGTGGAGTATGCCGACAAGTCTGACCTCGCAGTCGAGGTGGCCTTCGCCGCCTCGGAGGCCACGCGGCAGGCGCTCGGCAAGATCTTCCAAGAACATGTCCAGGTCCACCAGACAACTACTGGTACAGACACTTCGGCCATCGCCCAAGACCGCTCGGCCGCTATTACCGCGCTTCTCTCAGGGCCGGGTGCGGCAGTGATCTGGACGACGACCCCCTGGACCCTACCAGCCAACCAGTCGCTCAACGTACACCCAGAGGCCCCGCTGGCCCTGGTGCGTCTCACAACCCCCGTGGCAACGCCAAGCCTCTCAGCCCTCACCGCGAGGAAGACCGCCGCCGAGTCGGCACCCGTCTGGTCTGCCCCGCAGGCCAGCAACGCGCGATGGCTCTTACTGGCTGCTGCACGGGTAGAGGCCTGCCTCAACGACTGGGGCCTCACCGGCGAGATCATCGCCGAGGCGCCAGGCGCAGCCTTTACGGGCCTAGGGTTTGATCACCCCCTCTCCGTAGCCCACGAGGGCTACCGCCGGCAGGCCTGGGTCATTCCCGGCGAGTATGTCACGCTGGACTCCGGTACCGGCATCGTTCACTGCTCCCCGGCCTATGGCGTGGATGACTTCAATGCCTGGAAATCGGATGGCCGACCCGAATCAGAAGTGCTTAACCCTGTCATGGGCGATGGTGTCTATGCGGGAAGCCTTGCCCTCTTTGGCGGCCAGCATATCTGGAGGGCCAACCCGCAGGTGGTGCAGGCTCTGGCCTCCGTAGGAAGCCTACTGCGGGTAACACGGTACGACCACAGCTATATGCACTGCTGGCGGCATAAGACGCCAATTATTTATCGCGCGACCAGCCAGTGGTTTGCGGGCATGGACATCGCGCCAGCCGAAGGCGGTGGGAGTCTCCGAGAAAGGGCCCTGGCTGGTATTGAGGCGACCGCCTTCTACCCCGGCTGGGGTAAGGCCCGCCTCTACAACATGATCGCCAACCGGCCCGATTGGACCCTCTCGCGTCAGAGACAGTGGGGCGTGCCCATGGCCTTTCTTCTCCACAAAGAGACAGGGGCGCTACACCCCTACACGCCTGCGATCTTCGATGTCGTAGCCTCCGCTGTCGAAGTGGGCGGCATCGAATCATGGCAGTCGCTCACGGTAGAGGCGATTCTGGCTTCAATAAAGGCGCTGCCCGCTGCGCCTGCATCCCTTTCCGCCGAGTTCTTGGCCCGCACAACTGCGGGGATTTCCTCTGAGGCCCTCACCACAGCGGCCTTCGATGCGCAGCAGTGGGAGAAAAATAGAGACACGCTTGATGTCTGGTTTGACTCTGGTACCACCCATGCCACGGTGCTTCGGGGCTCCCATGCGAATCAGTCCACCTTCCCAGCCGACCTCTATCTAGAGGGCAGTGACCAGCACCGCGGATGGTTTCACTCCTCACTGCTCACCAGCTGCATGATTAATGGGGTAGCGCCCTACAAGGCCCTGCTCACCCATGGCTTTGTGGTCGACGGTCAGGGCCGCAAGATGTCGAAGTCAATGGGCAATGTCGTGGCGCCACAGAAGGTCTCAGAGTCGCTTGGGGCGGAAATTCTACGGCTCTGGGTGGCCTCCACCGACTACTCAGGCGAACTCTCGATCTCCGACACCATTCTGAAGCGGGTGGTCGAAGCCTACCGGCGCATCCGAAACACCTTGACCTTCTTACTGGGCAATCTCAACGACTTTAATCCCGCGACCGATGCTGTGCCCAGCGACCAGATGCTCGATATCGACCGCTATGCCCTAGTGCTCACCGCAGATCTACAAAGATCGGTCTTGGAGGACTACGCGGGGTTTAGCTTTCATCCTGCAGTGGCCAAGATCACGGGCTTTTGCTCAGAAGACTTGGGTGCCTTCTACCTCGACATACTGAAAGACCGGCTCTACACCACGCGTCGCGGAGGGCTGGCCCGCCGTTCGGCCCAGACCGCCCTCTGGCATATCACCGACAGCCTGTTGCGGCTAATGGCACCGATTCTCTCCTTCACCAGCCACGAGGCCTGGGAGATCTTCCGGGGGCCCGGTCGGGAAGATACGGTCTTTGAGCAGGCGGCGGCGGGCCTTCCTGCACTACCCGATGAGGCGGCCTTGCTCTCTCGCTGGGCTCTGGTGCGTGGCGTACGGGCCGATGTCCTACGCGCGATCGAAAAAGAACGTGAGGCGGGCCGGGTGGGCTCATCGTTGCAGGCCGGCGTAGAGATTCGTGTCGGAGGGGAAAAGGCCGCAGCACTGCAGAGCCTTGGAGACGACTTACGGTTTGTCATGATTACTTCGGTGGCCCGCCTTGTGGTGACCGAAGAGAAGGATCCCGAGGCAGCCGCCCAGGTGGATGTCTGGCCAGTAGAAGATCCCAAATGTGGCCGCTGCTGGCATCTTCGGCCAGATGTTGGCACCCATGCGGCACACCCGAGCCTCTGCGGTCGCTGCGTTGAAAATCTGCAGGACGACCTCTAGCAATGCGGCTCTGGCTCAGCCTTGCGGTCTTAGTTCTGGTCCTCGACCAGGCCACCAAATGGCTGGTGTTACAGACCATGCCGCTTGGCGAGGTCATACCAATCACCGGTTTTTTTAATCTGGTCCATGTCCGCAACCCTGGAGCTGCGTTTAGCTTCCTAGCCGACGCGGGTGGCTGGCAGCGTTGGCTCTTTGCATTCTTTGCATTAGGCGTCTCTGCCCTACTTCTGGTCATGATGCGTCGGGCGCCCCAGCATCGCCTCTTCTGCTTCGCCGCAGCCCTGGTCATCGGTGGCGCCATCGGAAATCTCATTGATCGTCTGGTCTTCGGTGAGGTCATCGACTTTCTAGACTTTTACTGGCAGGGCTGGCACTGGCCAGCATTCAATATCGCTGACAGCGGCATTAGCGTTGGCGCATGCCTAATCATCGCCGACGAGTTTCTGCGTCTACGTAGGCCCCAGGAGGCCCGAACATGAGCCCGCTCTCAGGCCGGCATATCGTGCTAGGAATCACCGGTGGCATTGCCGCCTATAAGTCCTGTGAACTGGTACGCCGACTACAAGACCTGGGCATGAGTGTTCAGGTGGTGATGACAGAGGCTGCAACCCGTTTTGTCTCCGCCATGACCTTCCAGGCCCTCTCCGGTCGTCCGGTCTACACAGACGCCTGGGATGCCCGCATAGAAAACCACATGCCGCATATTGATCTCTCGCGGGAGGCCGACGGCATTCTGGTGGCACCGGCCAGTGCCGACTTCATGGCACGTCTGGCCCAAGGACACGCCAACGATCTTCTTACCACCCTCTGCCTCGCCCGCGATGTGCCGCTCTGGATCGCCCCCGCGATGAATCGCCAGATGTGGCAGCATCCTGCCACCCAGGAAAACGCTCAGCGGCTTCGCAGCCAGGGGGTCGCCCTCTGGGGGCCAGGCCAGGGCAGCCAGGCCTGCGGCGAGATCGGTGATGGTCGGATGCTCGAACCCGCCGACCTCATCGCGCACCTCCATTCGGTTTACGCCCAGGG
>JBJOHS010000019.1:0-33333 GCA_046047535.1 Pseudomonadota bacterium | reverse complement strand
AGTATGGGTTAAGAAGCACCCTAATAATTCTTGAAGGAGCGACCCATGCGTTTGACTGGCCCAGCCCTCCGCCTCCAAGCTTCTCTCGTTTTGCCAAAGCCGGAAAGGGAGCAACCCTAACCATGCGCTACTCGGCCAAAGATACTGAAGAAACGGCGACAAGAATGCTGCAATTTTTTGAGGATTTCCTGCGATAGATCACTAGCACAACGCCACCTTAACGTTTGAGCAAGTACCGCCCTGGCCCAAGCCTTCCCTTTGCCTTGGTCGGCCTATGTGCGCCTGCTCTCCGTCAAGAGCCCGTAAGCCCGCGCCTTCTACGAAACGGAGGCACTGCGCAGCGGCTGGACCATCGCCCAACTGAATCGCCAGATTGGCAGCCGGTTCTATGAGCGCACCGCACTTTCCGCCAACAAGGCGGCGATGCTGGACAAGGGAGAGGTGGCCGAGCGTGGCTACGCCATCACGCCCGAGCATGCTGGTCATCGACCTCAAGGTCGGCAAGTTCAGCTACGCCGATGCTGGGCAGATGCACTTGTACCTCAACAATCAACCGGCACCATCTCCCACCCCCTACCTAATCGAAGATTTCATTGAGCCAAGACTTGGGCTTCTTCTGGTAGGAGTACCGCGGATCGGGGTACGGGCGCGGCTCTACCCGAGGCTGTGCGGGCTGCGCCGAGGCAGCGCCCCTTTCAATCAGCTTATCGAGTTCACCACGATCGAGCCAGACCCCACGACAAGCGGGGCAGTAGTCGATCTCAATTCCTTGACGCTCTGAAATGACAAGCTGAGGATCTTTGCAGACCGGGCAGTGCATAGAGAGACTCCTTTGTTGAAGTGATCATTCGAGAAAGCACCTAAGATTAGGTTCCTCAAGCGATGCAGAGTCCGTCTTCCACGAAAGGCTATTGGTACCCATGACGCGACGCCCCACGGAGCGAAGTCTCGCCCTACCCCATGGGGTGACCCTGATGACCTACTCAGCCGGTAGCGGCCTGCCACTGCTTTTTCTACCCGGATCTAGCGCCGACTTCAGACTACGCGGCCCTGTCTTTCAGAGTGCCCTGATCGACCACTTTCAGGTCGTAACCTTTGAGCACCGCGGACTAGGACGATCAAGCGGGCCAGAGTCGCCATGGACGATGAGCCATTTCGCCCTAGACGCACTGGCAGTACTTGATGCCTACAAGATACCTTGCGCGGCGGTGATCGGGGAGTCCTTTGGCGCCATGGTTGCCCAGGTTCTACTGTCGATCGCGCCCGAGCGCATCGCGCAGACCGCCCTCTGCGGCGGGTCGGCGGGCGGCAAGGCGGGGCAGTCACTCGCCTTTGAAAGGCTCATGGGGCTTGCGGCCGAAGAGCGGGCCCAGATCTATCTGCTTCATCTCAACGCAAAAAACGCCGACATCCAGAGAAGCGCACCAGACCGCTTCGCGGAGATGGTGAAGACGCGATGCGCATTTGAGGGGGCATTTCTTGGGGGACTCTGCCAGCCGAACGGTTATGCAAAGCTCTTAGAGGCTCGGGCCCAGCATGACTCTGCAGAGGCCCTGGGCATGGTACGTAAAGATGGAGTACTCATTCTTGGTGGAGAAGAGGACCGCATCGCGCCTCCGGAGAACCAGAGGGCACTACAGGCCTGCCTACCAGGCAGCCTACTCAAGATGTTTCCAGGTGGCCACGACTTCCTCTTTGCAGCGCCTGAGCCTATAGCATGGATCTTGGCGCAGTGGCATGGATAAGGCCCGCATGGGACGAAAATAGGCTTTGGTTACTATCCATCCTCAGGCCTCGCCGCACACCCATAAAAATATAGGAAGCCCTGTGGAGACCCCTATAACCGGCCCAACACCTCTCGCGCGACTGCGATCGCATCTTGCATCCGTCATCGTCGGCCAGCATGCCCTTCTCGACCGCCTCACCGTTGCCCTGTTGGCGGGAGGGCATGTTCTGGTCGAAGGACTCCCTGGGCTTGCAAAAACAACGGCCATCAAAACACTGGCGCAGTCAATCAATGCCCGATTCAAGCGTATTCAATTCACGCCAGATCTTTTGCCTGGCGATCTTACTGGGACCGATGTCTATGAGGCCAAAACCGGAGACTTCCGATTCGTCGAAGGCCCCCTATTTCATGACATTGTTCTGGCAGATGAAATTAACCGCGCCCCCGCTAAGGTGCAGAGCGCACTGCTCGAGGCCATGCAAGAGCGACAGATCACTGCCGGCGGAAAGACCCGAGCCCTATCAGAGATTTTTCTGGTCATGGCGACCCAGAATCCGATTGAACAGGCGGGGACCTACCGGCTTCCTGAGGCCCAGCTAGACCGCTTTATGTTTCAGGTCGTTCTGACCTATCCCAGCGAGACAGAGGAAAAGGAAATTCTTCGTCGACATCAGAATCCTGTGATGCAATCTGGGCCTGTACTTCAGCGGTCCGATCTTATCGATCTGCGCAGCCAGTCACAGGCGGTACATCTGAGCGATGCCGTCGGCGACTATATCGTTCACCTGGTACGGGCTACCCGAGAAATCGGTCGTTGGATACCCGACTTCGACGGTGCGATCGAGGTCGGTGCAAGCCCAAGGGGTGTACTGGCCTTAAGCGAAGCGGCCCGGGCACATGCGTTCTGCGGGGGCAGAACCTACGTCACGCCGGATGATGTGCAGGCACTCGCCCCGGATGTGCTGCGCCACCGAATTGCTCTAAGTCTGCAGGCAAGCATGAAGAGAGTCACCAAAGACCGTCTACTGGCCGCACTCATTCAGGCTGTGCCCACTCCCTAGGCCCAGCTACCTAGACCCCGAGCTAAAGAGATACAGAGACAAAGAAATACAGGCACTGTTGTGGGCGGTTCTCTTACAGATTCCCCCTTGCTGACAGAGCATGAGGTCAGCGACCTCATCGCCTCTGCCGTGGGCTGTCTGACCCCCACAGTCGCCACCGAGGTACACGGCCATCGGGCGGGTGACTGGCCTAGAACCCGCCTCGGCCAGGGCCTCGACTTTGAGGAGTCGCGCCCCTACACGGCCAGCGATGCTATGCGTGACATGGACTGGCGCAGTACAGCGAGACTAGGCCACGCCTATGTGAAGACCTATCGGGAAGAGCGACAGCCGATTTGGGCCATCGTGGTCGATCGGGGGCCCCTCATGCGTTTTGGCAGTCGCCGGCGGCTGAAAGTAACGCAGGCGGCACGCGCTGCCGTCTGGATCGGTGCTCAGGCGCTCGCCCAAGGGGCAGCTGTGACCTTCAACCTCTGGGATCGCTCAGATACCTGGCTTGGCCCCTTCCACCAGCAGGACCAGTGGATTGCAGCCTTGCAAGCGCTTATCGCACCTGCGCCACCGATCTGGGCCTCACGCGGCTCGGCCGAGGAAGACACCCACACGGACCGTCTAGAGTTACTCACAGAGCGCCTTCCAGCCGGTACACGCGTTTTTTTGATAACGGATTTTCACTGGCTGCATAGCCCCGATACCATTGCGCTTGCGCGACTGGCCCAGGCGAGCCGACCCACAGCCATACGGATCAGTGACCCGCTAGAACGCGAGATCAGGCCAGAGGGACTTGTTCGGCTCAGGGCTCCCGGAGAAGGCTATAGCTTTTTCGTGACCCACAACTCTGAGGTCTGGCAGGACCAGGTCAACCGAGCAGTCGCCGAACAACGACAGGCCCAGGCAGTACTTTTTCAGACCCTACGGATGACATGCCGTGACCTCTGTGTCACGGATGAGGACCTAGCGAGACATCTGTCATGACGGAGATAGATGTCACGACGCCATGGATTCTTGGGCTTCTGAGTCTTCTGCCCTTCTTTGGATATTGGTCCTGGCAACAGCTTCGCCAGCCCGAGACGGGCGCAGGCGCCCTCGTATTACCAAGTCTCTGGGGCCGCCTTAGTGATATCGCAACACCCACCCCGACTCGTCTCTGGATTCGTCTAGGTCTCAGTGCCATGGCCTTCGGATTGGCGATGCTATCGGCAAGTGATGTTGTCCTTCTCGCCAGCCACACACCCTCGGAGCAGCGCGGACGTCCAATCATGCTCGTGGTGGACAGTTCGCTCACGATGACTCTGGAAGATCTCTCGCCGAAGGCGCGGGCCACCCGCATGGAGGCAACGCAGGCATTTCTATCAGCATGGATTCGCCAGCGACCCGAAAACGCCTTTGGCCTGATTATCTTTGGGTCGCAGGCCGCGGTGCTCTCTCGTCCTACTGCCGACTCGGACTTTGTTCTGGCCCAGTTGTCTCGTGTCCAGGTCGGTACCCTGGGCAACAACACCGCGCTAGGGGATGCCCTGGGCCTCGCACTGCAAGAACTCGCACGCGTCGAGAAGGCCGAGCAGCGACCCACCGTAGTGCTCGTGTCGGATGGCGAGGCCAGCAACAGCGGAACCATGGAGCCCATGAATGCCGTCGCCTTCGCACAGAGTCGGGGCATTCCGATTCACACCATTCAGTTTGGTAGCCCGCGTGCCCCTTCTGATAACCAGCCGAGTCTCCGCGAGATTTCTACGCTGACCGAAGGAGAACATTGGAATGTGCAGAATTCGGCGCTTCTTAGCTCAATCATGGCCAGACTCGAAGCACTCACCCCTCTGGTGGATCTTCCCCCCCAGCGCCTGCCAAGCCAGTGGCTTAGCCCCTGGATCCTGATGGTTTCGGTGTTACTCGCCCTCGCAAGTCTTGTTACCGGAAGAGACCGTACGGCAAGCCTCATAGAGCCTGCGCTCCGTCCCTGGGCCATACCCGAGCAGCGTGTCCCAAAGGCGCATCGGCTTCTGAGAGTGTCAGTCATGGGTCTGCTGATCTGCGCCCTTCTTGGGGCATGCGTGCAGATGCTGCGTGACCCATGGGCAAAGATACTTACCGCTTCTCAATCGGCCGAGCAGCCCAGCCAATTTGTGGCAGTCCTACCCCTCATCAAGGGAGACCAAACGGATCTTTTTGCGATGCGGCTCTCCCTCCTACACCTCGCGGAAGCCTACCCAGAAAAGCCGGTTGCCGTGGTTGTGGTCGCAGACACCACGGGCCTTGCCCTGCCATTTACGCGCGATCCTTCGGTACTACGCCGACTGCTGGATCAGCTGATCGCACAGCGCGATGGTCTCAACACCACAAGAGGCCAGTCAGAGTCTTTCGAACCGATTCACAAGGCGGTCGCTAAGGCACGGCAGTATGTACAGGAAGATCCCCAGTCTGTGGTCCTGGTTTTCGGTTCGTTAGATGGGCAGGAATTTATAGGGGCAGAGACCATTGCGGGGCTCTGGAGCGCCGAGAGATGGCGCGCACTATTTGGTAATGCGCCTGCCCCATCGCGAGACCTGCCATCGGGGGAGGGGCTTCGTTCCTGGCAGGTCTTCATCGTACTGGCTAGCCTCCTCTGGTTGCTGCTCTGGTCTACCCGCCGACTCGGTACCGGTCCGTTAGACACCCAGGAGACGCAGGAGACGCGGGAGAGTCGCGTGGCTCGAGCGAGACGCGGTCTGGCTGTTGTTGTGGGACTGCTCTTTGCAGTCGCGGGCCTGGCCCCTCCAGATGCAAGGGCAGAGGAATTTGGCAGCACACGGCCTATTACCACGCCTCTAAGAGCGCAGGCGGTGGGCACCGCGCCATCGACTGCGGCCACGGGGCTCACGCAACGGATGCAGCAAGGACGGGAGTGGATTAAGAAACAGCATCCAGAGAAGGCCATCACGGTCTTTCAGGAGGCCCTGATCTTGGCTGACGGGCCAGACCGGACAGCGGTGCTCTTTAACCTGGGGTTGGCGCTGTCCTACGCGCAGCAGTGGGAGACCGCGGCCGCCCTCTGGAGAGATTACCTGCGACGCTTCCCCGAAGATGTGGAGGCACGCAAGAACCTCGCCCTCGTCTTAAAAAAGCGGGCGGCTGCCCAGGCGGCCCAGGGTGAGGCGTCAGATCTGCGGGGTAGGCGTGGTCGCATAGCACAGGGCCTGGTGCAGACAGATGGTGCTGGCGCGACCGAGGCCGACCTGTTGGCGCGCGACGCCGAATCACCTAACCAGGCCCGTGGGGCTGGAGAGTCGCGACGCACGAATCCTTGGCATGGAAGCCCACCTTCTGACCAGACAACAAGCCGCCGCTGGCTCATCACAGAAACCCAGACGCGCGAGGCAGAGCGTCGGCTCGAGCGTCTTACAGACGAGCCGTTGGTTCTGCTGCAGGGGCTGCTCGGGCAGAAACACTGGCCACCCCCACGACAGACGCAAGAGCCCGCCTTGGAGACCACCGCGGGGCAACTGCCGTGACCCAACGACGCCTGCGACTATCCCGATTTTGGGTCTGGGGGCTATCAGTCATGCTCTCCGGTGCTGTCCTGGCGCAGGACGCCCCGACACACCGTTGGTCTGTGAGCGACGCCAAGCCACGCATGGCGAATCGGTTCACCCTTTCGTTGGCGGTCTGTGATAGCCGCCGGTTTGCCTGGGCGCCCGTTGCGCTCCCGCCTCATCCAGGATTTATCAGCCGATTTGAGACTGAGATCGCGATTGAACAAGATGCCGATGGACAGCCCTGTGTCGGGACACGCTGGTCCTGGACGTTACTGCCTGTACGGTCGGGCGACCTCGTCTTAGAGACGGTACGACTGCAGGCAAGCCGGTTTGGCCAGCCGATTGACTATGCCATCACCGGACCAGGTATTGCCGTATCTGCCCCGCCCGACTGGCTGCCCGCCATCGTTGCAAATCGCAGCCCCGCACTCTTCGACTGGGTGCCGACAGAACCGCGACGGCCCGGATCTGCCTCCGAGACAGCAGAAACAAAGGACTTCGTGCAACAGACCCTGCGGGTACAGAGTAGCCTGAGCAGAGATGCCCTAGAGAAATGGCTCGCCATCATGTTGGAAGACCAACCGGCGTGGCGCAGCCTGCCTCCCTTCATAGCCCCGGCTCCCGGCGGACTTGGCGATGACTTCTTGGTCACTTTTTTCGCCCAGGCAACACCACCAGCGATTCCCGCCTTACACCTACAGATGACCATACTTGATCCAGAGACCCTGGCTATGGAGACGCGGCATCTTATGCGACCCGCTGAGGCGGTGCCCCAGGTGGGCTCCACCTCGGGGACACCTCTGCTCAGCCTATGGTCCCAAGTCTATGACTGGGGACAGCGAAGCCTTCCCTGGCTCTCATTACTTACGCTGCTCTTTGTCTTTCTCTTCACCCAGATGCAAAAAGAGGGATGGCGCCTGCAACGCATCTGGCTCGACTACCGGGTCAAGACCACAAAAACCTACCCGGCACTCTGGGCACTGCTAAGAAAAAGTCGATGGCCCAGGACCTCAGCGCCTCAGACTACCCCGCGCGTATGGGCGCAGGGGGTCTGCAGCGGCATCGAAAATTCTGTCGATCGGTCTGCTCTCTGGTTCGCAGTCACGGCCCTAGAAGAAGGGCTCTTCTCAGACCGGCCGACACGAGATCTTCGCCTGGTAGGTAAGGCTTTGGCTCGGGTACTTCAGACATGGCGTCCCCCGCGTCCACGAAGCGGGGCTTTTCGCAGCATATGATTGAGCCTCGAAAGAAGCGCTGTGCCCCCCCTTTTTTTGATTTCTTACCTCTTCTTCCCCCGCCTGATGTATGCCACTCAGTCTTGATGCCACGACCCTCGCAACACAGAGGGCGCGCCCCCTGCCTCGCAAACCCTTTTCGTTCTTCTGGCAGATCATCTGGCGTGGCTTTCGATTTCGGGCCATAGGCTTGGCCCTGCTTGCAGCAGCCGGTATCGGGCTGATGGGATTCGAGCCAGTGCTCATGCGTGAGCTGGTCGATGAACTGGGTAAGCCAGACCCAAGTTCTGCCCAGGCCTGGTGGCTCTTTGGCCTGGTGGCAGGCGTCTGGTATCTCTCATCGATTGCCAACCGACTGCGAGACTGGCTTGATCTGCATACGGCCCCGGAGCTGCGAAAACAAGCCCAGCTTGAGGTCTACTGCTGGCTGGAGGGCCACTCTACCCAGTTCTTTCAGGATCATATGGCCGGCAGCCTGAGCCAGAAAGTAAAACAAGTCGGAACAGCTATGGTCAGTCTCTCGGAGATCGTCTTTAATGGCTTTGTCCGGGTGATTCTTGCGATCGTGATTGCGGCTGTGGTTCTGGCGTCTGCCCCGGGATACTTCTTCTATGCCTTTCTCGTCTGGCTGGTGGTCTTTCTGTGGCTATCGGCCTGGTTTGCCAGGCGCTGCACCCCTTACTTTCGGGCATTTAGCGAAGAGGCCTCTGCGACCACAGGTATTCTTGTCGATGCGGTCTCCCACATGGACCTTGTGCGGGCCCATGCGAAAAAGCAGTTTGAACGGCTTCATCTCTTTACGGCCCTTAGCAAAGAGAAGGCTGCCTCCATCAATACACGATGGTTTCTGCTCTGGATGATGCTGGTGCTCTACTCGGGCCTCCTGCTTTTTCAAGCGCTCTTTGTCGGGTTGTCTGTCGAGGCATTTCTAAGTAAGACGATGACATTGGGCGAGCTGGTCATGGTGATCTCGCTCGCCGCAATTCTTGTGGCGAATGTCTGGGGGCTCTCTACGCAGCTTATCCAATACTTTGAGCAAGTCGGAACACTTGAGTCGGCGCTGGCGGAGATTGGCAAGACCCATGGTCTGAGAGAGGCATCCGATGCAACCCCGCTCCAGGTTGTAAAGGGCGAGATCCTGTTCAAAGATCTCGATTACCAACTCGCGGATGGTCGATGGCTCTTCAGGGGATTCAACCTCCATATTCGTGCCCACGAAAAAGTGGGGTTGGTGGGCCCCTCAGGCGCAGGAAAAAGCACGCTCACCCGGCTTCTTCGGCGGCAGTTTGATCTGCATGGAGGAGCCGTGCAGATCGACGGCCAAGACATCGCAAAGGCCACTCTCGATAGCCTGAACCTCGCTATCGGTGAGGTGCCGCAAGAGCCCGTACTCTTTCATCGCAGCCTGCGCGACAACATTAGCTATCCACTCGCTGCCCCTGATGAGGCACGTATCCTGCAGGCTATAGACCAGGCCCATTGTTCTGGGTTTATATTCGCACGGCCCGAAGGACTCGATGCCCTTGTTGGTGAAGGTGGCGTCAAGCTCTCCGGCGGCGAGCGCCAACGCGTAGCCCTTGCCAGGGCCTTTGTGAAAGACGCACCGATTCTTATTCTGGATGAGGCCACTTCGGCGCTCGACAGCGCAACGGAGGCCCTCATTCAGGATGCCCTAGAGCAACTCTACGTCAACCGTACGGTACTGGTGATTGCACACCGACTCTCGACCCTCACCCGTATGGACCGAATCGTGGTACTCCGCGAGGGAAAGATCTGTGAGGAAGGTACCCACGGCCAGCTTCTTAGCCGAGGCGGGGTCTATGCAGAGCTCTGGCATACCCAGTCTGCGAGCTTCCTGAAGGTATAGCCAGTGCACACGATACATGCCGGCGGTAACGTCTGACCTACTGTCTCGCTTCCCGCAGAAAGAGGGCAGGATCTACCAGGGCTGTATTGAGTGCCACACTCCAGTGGAGGTGCGGACCAGTCACCCGGCCCGTAGCGCCAACGCGCCCGACCTGTTGGCCCGTAAGAACCTGCTGCCCCTCTTTGGCCTCGATTGTATCGAGGTGACAAAACATTGAGACGAGGCCCCGCCCATGGTCTAAAAAGACCGTCTTTCCATTAAAGAAATAATCGCCGGTATTAATCACCCGACCGTCTGCTGGCGCAACGACCGGTGTGCCAGTGGGCGCTGCGATGTCCATTCCTGAATGCGGGCTGCGCGGTTGCTTATTGAAGAGTCGCCGCGACCCAAACGAACTTGATCGCACACCCTGCACCGGGCTCAAGAAGGCAAAGCTCGACGGCAGCTCCGGACTAAAAGCCGCAAAGGCCTCGCGAATCTTGACCTGCTCTGCCCGGACCCGCGTCAGGTCACGCTCGGAGAGATCGACGTGCTTTGGTGCGACCGTAAGAAATTGGGTGATGTAGTCCTTCGCAACCACCTCAAAGGGTATGGCCATCGACTCGCCCCCGCGCTGAAGGTGGGCCTGGGTGCTGCCTAGCTTCTGGCTCAGGGGAATTCCTACAAGGGCTACCCACCCGTCTGCCGTAAACAGTGTGAGAACGGGGTTACCCTGAAAGGTGACTACCGGAGACGGCCCGACTGCAGCCTGCCTTATGGGCAGTACGGCGATACCACCAGGCACCCGCTCATCGCGCGGGAGATGTAAGACGATACCCTGCGGTACCGCTTCTGGCGATACAGCATAGACCCTGGATGCCCACACGCCCACCGAACCAGAAAGGACTGCCCCTGCAACCGCCGCACCGGCGGACAGACCGTGCAGAAACCGTCGCCGAGGCAGGCCAGTACGACGCATTGAATTACTGGGCGGCAAAGACAAACCCTCGATCAAGGAGTTTCTGCCGCAGCTCGGGCAATATCTTTGCAACCGCCTCCTCCCCGCGAAGAATGGCAATCTCACGCGTATCAAAATTTGTAAGGCTCAGGCCCCGGGTATCTGGACGAATAAGAACATCAGCCTGCGCAGCCTGGGTCTTACCAATCACATGACCCATGATCGTAAAGGCCTGTAAGACCACATCTATCGAGCCGCCAGGCTTTTTACTCTCGGGCTGCTCCCCAATATCGACAGCAATCACAAAGTCGGCCTGCATCTCCCGGGCGGCCTGGACCGGCAGTGGCATCGTGACACCGCCGTCGACATAAAGGTTACCCGCAATCTCCGTCGGAATGAAAATACCTGGCACCGAGGCCGATGCTCGTACCGCCTGCCCCACATTGCCGGTTTTAAAAACCATCGGCTGTCCGGAGGCAAGGTCGGTTGTCACGACCCCGAGCGGCTTGCTGAGCTTATCGAAGGTGCGGCCCTGGATGCGGGTATTGACAAACCGTTCCAGCAACTCGCCCTTGATCCATCCGCCCTTTCCGAGAACGTCCCAGTCCATGACCTGCGACTCTTTGGTCTCCATGGCGAGTCGCTGCAGTTGAAAGCCGCTCATTCCACTGGCATAGAGTGCGCCTACGACTGCACCTGCACTAGTGCCTGTTATGAGGTCTACACGAATACCCTGACTCTCCAGTGCCTTAATCACACCCACATGGGCAAATCCACGTGCCGCCCCCCCGCCGAGGGCGAGGGCGACCTTTGGCGCTGCCATGGGCTTTATCGGCCCTGATGGTTGCGGGGGCGTGCTGGTAGAGCAGCCCACAAGCCAACTTGCGAGAACGGCTGTCATGGCCTTCATTGCCTGATTCATACGCTGCCACATACCCTAAAAAGTAAATCGCCTATGGAGAAGGTAATCTTGATGATATGCCATTCACCCTGACGCATAGAGACGATCGATGACCGGCGGGGTCATGGCCTTGGTGCTTCTTGGCGCTCTGCTGCATGCCGGATGGAATGTCTTGGTGAAGTCGAGTGCAGACAAGACACTCGACACCGCGGTAATTCACGTCTTCTGTGCCCTCATCGCTCTACCGGCGGCGCTGTTACTCGGGCCACCGCCTGCAGCGGCAATGCCCTATCTCTTTGCCTCTGTGGCCATTCACGTGGGCTACTACTTCGCCCTGGCAAATGCCTATCGGCACGGTAGCCTTGGTCTTACCTATCCCATTATGCGGGGAACCGCGCCCCTTCTGGTGGCACTTGCCTCATGGGGAATACTCAATGAGGGACTCTCTCTGATCGGATGGATCGGCGTGATTACCCTCTGCCTCGGCGTCATATGGCTCGGCATCTCCGCAGATATCCGTCAGCAGAAGGCCGCCTTCGGTTATGCCCTCGCGAATGCGGCAATCGTCGCCCTCTACACACTGGTAGATGCCCAGGGCGTTCGTCTCTCCAGCGAAAACGCCCTGTCGTATATCGCGCTGCTGTTTAGCCTCGATGGCTGGATCTTTGGGGTGACCGTCTTTGCCCAGAGACGCAGCATCTTGCGTGGGTATATCGCGACGCGCTGGCCTCTTGCCCTCGGTGGTGCGGTCGCTTCAGTGGGCTCGTATGCGATTGCGCTTTGGGCAATGACGGTCGCTCCGGTGGCGGCTGTGGCCGCACTACGAGAGACCTCGGTGCTTTTTGCCGTCTTACTGGGCAGTCTTATTTTGCGTGAGACGATCACTGGCCAGCGCGCACTCGCAACTCTATTAATTGTTCTTGGGGCGATTTCGATACGACTCGGAGCGGGGCCAATGCACTAACGCAGCACCGCTGGCGATGCCGAGTCTAAAACTGGAACGAGCCGCCCCCGGGTATCGCCCGACTACCAGAACCCGAGCTTCTCTGCCTGCCGCAGCGCCTTAATCTTGTCATGGTGCGGGCTGTCGAGATCGACCGATGCCCAATCGGACTCTTTCTCATCGGAGAGGACAATCTCTCCACCACCCATCGCCTCGCTACAGGCGACCTTTTTGGTGACCTTACGGCGCATCGCGCGCAGATCAAACAAGGCATAGACGCGCATCGACTGATAGGTAAGCCCCTTGGCCGTGGTCTTTGGGCTCTCGTAATCTTGCACCTCCTCCACAAAGACGATATCGGCGGACTGCTGCTGAATGGACTCAAAGTCTAGGTATTCGGTAATCCCGTCTGTCTGGTGTACTTCGAAAATCATCATGTCCCCCGGGGGTCTGCGGTATTGCGGTCAACAAGACAACTGATCGGCAAGATCTTCAAAGTCTCGGGCATGAAAGTCAAACCGCGACTCACGCCCAATGTCGATGGTGTGATCAGGCCCAAACTCCAGGGGCCTCTCAACAAAGGCAGTACGACATCCCAAGAGACGGGCGGCGTCGAGATCATCCTTGTGGGCGGCCACCAGCATCATCTCCTGGGGCGGTATCTCAAACAGCCGACATACCCCTAGATAGGTCTCGGGATCGGGCTTGTAATGACGAAAGGTCTCTGCGGAGAGAATGCAGTCCCAAGGGAGCCCAGACCGTTTTGCCATCTCGGTCAGCAGAGAAATATTTCCGTTGGAAAGCGTTGTGATGATAAAGCGTGACTTTAATCGGGTCAGGCCACTGACCGCCTCGGGCCAGGGGGTAAGGCGATGCCAGACCAGATTAAACGCCCGCCGGTCTGCCTCTGGCAGATCAATCCCATAGCGGGCCAAGAGGTCATCAAGAATCATTCGATGCAGGTCATCGATCCGAGTCCAGCCCAGCTCTCCGGAACGGACACGCGCCATTGCCGGCTGGTACCCCGCGCGCCAGTCAAGTGCGAATCGTCCAGGGTCAACCGGGAGGCCCAGTGTCTGGACTTCGCGTGCAATGGAGCCGTACCAATCCACTACCGTACCGAAAACATCGAAGGCCAGAATTTTCATGGACGAGCTCCCTAGACGCGCAGTTGCTCATCATTATTCCTCAGAACGTTCGCCGAAATCGGATATGAGCAGTTATGATCCGGGCATCTGCGCCAGATCACCCTTCCGGTACGAAAGACGCGCTAGTAATTATCTACCTTACCGAGATTGACTACCATGACACGAATTCTCCTTGCGCTCCTTGTCTTCTGCGGACTCATTCCGAGCCTTCGTGCTCAGTCTGCACCTGCAGGGATGCAGACCTGCCCGGGTAGCCACAGCACAGCATGGTCGGAGTGCGTCGGTAGCCTTGAGACCCCAGAAGGCAATCGATACGAGGGCCAGTTTAAGCAGGGCCGCCCCCATGGCTATGGCGTTTTCTTCTTTCTGGCAGACGGCCCAACGATGGGTGATGTCTATTCGGGTCAGTGGGAAAACGGCCTGGTCTCGGGTGTCGGCACTTACTTTTTCTCCTATGGGGCCCTCTATTCTGGTCAGTATCGCAATAGTCTCTACGACGGCCTTGGGCTCTTTTATTACAGTAATGGCGATCTCTATCGGGGGATGTTTCAGAGGGGCACGCCCCATGGCCAGGGAAAACTCCTGCAGTCTGGAAGAACGTTTGAAGGCGACTTCGTTGCCGGAGTCCTCTCGGGCGGTCAGATTACGGTCATTCCAGACCGCAATCCCGTCATTAGTTTCGCGGTTCCGTCTGCACCGAAGGCCAGCCCTGCTCCGACTGCGACAACACTGGCGCTAGCCCCGAGTGCTCCAGGCGGAAATGCGTCTACACCCTCTGCTCCCCCGGAAAAGAAGAGGTCGGTAGAGGCGCGTAACGCGGAAAAGCCAGCTGCCGTGAAGACCAAAGAAGTGCCACCGCAGAAGAAAAAGACAAAGGCGAAAAAGCTTCCCGCCTGTAAGGGCCGTCAAAGCGCCAAGTGGACGGCCTGTGTTGGCAAGATCATGTTTGCCAGCAGTGGTGTCCGGTATGAGGGCGAATTTCTTGATGGCCTGCCCCATGGCAAAGGTCGCTCCAGACTGCCCAATGGAGACGTCTATGTTGGCGAGTATCTCGATGGCAAGCGGCATGGCCGAGGGGAGATGCGGTCAGCTGCTGATGGCAGTGTACGTAAAGGCCTATGGGAGAAAGGCGACTTCGTCTCTGAGTAGGAAACGAAGTGCCGGACAATCAAACAAGAAAGATGGTAGATGGTGGGCCCCCCGAGAGTCGAACTCGGCACCAACGGATTATGAGTCCGCTGCTCTAACCAGGCATGAGCTAGAGGCCCAAAGAAACCTTTACAGTGTATCGAGAAAGCTCTTGAGCTTGTCGCTGCGGCTTGGGTGGCGAAGCTTCCGCAGCGCCTTAGCCTCAATCTGACGAATACGCTCACGGGTGACGTCGAATTGCTTACCCACTTCTTCAAGCGTATGGTCCGTAGCCATCTCGACCCCAAACCGCATACGCAAGACCTTGGCCTCACGAGGTGTGAGCGAGTCGAGGACCTCCTTTACGACGTCACGCATCGAGTCTTGCAGGGCTGCTTCATGAGGCTGAAGAGTATTGGTGTCCTCGATGAAATCTCCAAGATGTGAATCATCGTCGTCACCAATAGGAGTCTCCATGGAGATGGGCTCCTTGGCGATCTTCAATATCTTGCGAATCTTGTCCTCAGGCATCTCCATTTTGATAGCAAGTTCAGCAGGATCAGGCTCCTTGCCTGTCTCTTGCAATAACTGCCGAGAGATACGATTCATCTTGTTGATCGTCTCGATCATATGCACGGGGATACGGATCGTGCGGGCCTGATCTGCGATAGACCGGGTAATCGCCTGACGAATCCACCAGGTGGCATAGGTAGAGAACTTGTACCCACGACGGTATTCGAACTTATCGACGGCCTTCATCAGGCCAATGTTACCCTCCTGAATGAGGTCAAGGAACTGCAGTCCACGGTTGGTGTACTTCTTGGCAATTGAGATCACGAGGCGCAGATTAGCCTCGGTCATTTCACGCTTGGCCTCGCGGGCACGCTTCTCGCCCTCAATCATTCGGCGATTGATCTCACGAAGATCGGCGAGGGGCAGGACCACCTTAGTCTGGATTGCGATGAGCTTTTGCTGCAATTCGTGCAGGGCTGGCAGATTACGCTCGAGCAGTGCGGACTGCGAACCCGCTACCGACATTGCCTTCTTGCTAAAAAACTCGAGATTGGTCTCATTGCCGCGGAAGTTCTTTATAAACCATTCGACACTCAAACCTACACGCTCGACCGCTATATTGCGCACTGTGCGCTCGGTGACACGCACCTCTTCGACCTGAGCACGGAGGGTGTCAGCCAGCTTTTCGACCATCTTGGCGGTAAATCGTATGCCCATCAATTCGTTGATCACGCTGGCCTGAGCCTTGTCGTAGGGACCAGATTTATAGCCATCGGTCTCAAAGGCCTTACGCATTTTTTCAAAGTGCTTAGCGATGGCATCAAATTTTTCGAGCGCCGCCTGCTTTCGCTCCTCGAGCCGTGCGGCGCTTGCCTGGTCTTCGGCTGTATCGTCGTCTTCTTCGATGGCAATTTCGGCCTCGGCTGGCGACAAGAGATCTTCTTCTGGTGCGTTAGGGTCTACGATGCCATCCACGACCTCTGCAACCGATAGGGTTCCGGCCTGAATTTTATTGGCCTGATCGAGAATCTCGTTGATTGTCGTCGGGCAGGACGCAATGGCAAGCACCATCTCGCGTAACCCTGCCTCGATGCGTTTGGCAATCGCGATCTCGCCCTCACGGGTCAGAAGCTCAACCGTACCCATTTCGCGCATGTACATACGAACGGGGTCGGTGGTGCGTCCGAACTCAGAATCGACCACCGTGGACAGTGCAGCCTCTGCCTCTTCCTCTGCATCGTCAGTGTCGGAGGCGGGGGTGTTGCTTGCAAGCAGAAGGGTCTCGGTATCCGGCGTGGTCTCGTAGACCGAGATATTCCACTCTTGGAAGGTCGATACGATCGACTCCATCTGGTCGGAGTCGATCTGGATATCGGGCAAGTGGTCCGTGATCTCGGCATGGGTGAGATAGCCCCGCTCCTTTCCGAGAACAATCAGGGCCTTTAAGCGGGCCTTGCGGGCCTCAAGCTCTTCGGCTGATAGTGGGCCTGAGGGCATGAACTCCCAGATCTTTTTGTCTTTGGGCTTGCGTCCTCCGCGACGGGGCGCAGCGACCTCAACCTCTACCTCGGGAACGGACTCATCGCCATCGTCGTCGGCCTCAGGAACGAGTTCATCATCGGCATCTTTGGCTTTGGCGGGTCGGCCGGGCTTTTTACCGGCCTTAGCCGCAGGCGCCTTTGAAGGCTTGGACGATTCAGCCTTCTTCGCGGCCTCCGGCTTCGCGGCGGGCTCTACCTTCTTGGCGGGTTCGGCCTTCTGAGCGGCAGGCTTCGGGGTTGATGTTTTGGTTGGGGCAGCCTTGGGAGGCGATTTTTTGTCGGCCGCCTTGACGGCAGCATTTTTAGGCGCTGTGTTCTTAGTGGCCGGTGTCTTCGTAGCCGGTGTCTTCGTAGCCGGTGTCTTCGCGGCAGGCGTCTTTGTGGTGGTTCCTGATTTTGGCGCTGAGGTCTTAGAGGTCGCTGCCTTGGGAGTGGCAGCCCCCTTAGAGGAAGACCCCTTAGAGGAAGACCCCTTAGAGGAAGACCCCTTGGAGGAAGACCCCTTGGAGGAAGACCCCTTAGCGGCAGTTTCCTTATTCGATGTAGAGGCCGGTGGGGAGGCCTTGGCCGATGGCTTGGCCTGGGCCTTCGTGGCGGGCTTTGCCGACCCGACAGAGGAGGACTTTTTGGCAGCGACAGGTTCGCCCGCAGACGCACGGAGCTTTGCAATGACCGACTGTAGTGCCTTGTCACCAGCAGACCCGGAAGCCTTCGCGGCGGAAGACTGGGCAGATGATGACTTTGATGACGGGGTCTTGGATGTTTGGGCCTTCGCAGCAGGCTTCGCTGGCTGTTTGCCGGCGGGCTTGGCGGATGCTTTGGCCATGGGCTTCTCGGATGTCAGCTTCGGCGCGGCGACTTTGGCGGCACCTTTCAAGGGCGGCTTAACCGATGACTTGGAAGAAGCGGACTGCTTGGCCTTTGTAGAGGCGGGTTTGGTGGCCGCGGCCTTGGGGGAAGTGGCCTTTGTCGTACTCTTGCCTGAGACTTTCTTTACTGCCGCCATTCGGTACGCTCCTTCGCGCTAGGGAACCTTATATTTTAGATCTTTCGTCTGAGCCCATCAAGATACCTTTTGCCTGGGTAATGTTCTCTTGAATCCGTCTGAGCTCGCGAAGATCGTCTGACGTTAGGGGTTGCTTACTTGCCAGCGCTGCTGCCTCGGACTGCATTGTACGAATCGCCAAAATACGCGTTGCGCGATCGAGCTCTGCAGCAACCGCCTCATTAGGCGTATCGGAATCAAAAAGCGCTTCTAGAGCAGGGTCTGGAACAGAAAGCCGCCGAAATGCTCGTGCATAGGCGGACTCTGGGTCTTCCCGCTGCATGGCCTCAAAGAGGCCCGCCTGCCCCGCTGCTGCCTGATGTTCTGAAAGCCATCGGAGCAACTGCATCTGCTCGTGGGTAAGTTGTGGCTCAGCCTGCGCCCAATCGGCATGCGAAATAAGGGCGCTAACCCGGTGCGGGTGCTGAATGAGGATCTGGAGAATCCGGTCAGCCTGACGGGCCAGCGAGGCGGAAGGGGGGGCAGATGCCAAAGACCGACCACCTGGCGAGGCGGGCCGTAGTCCGGTTCCAGGCCCGGACCGCGCTCGATGACTCGCCGATACGCCCGTTGACCGCAGCCCCAGGTTCTGTAGATCGGTCTGAAAGGCGGCGGCCGCCTCCTGGGCAATCTGACTCTTGAGGGTGGAGTCGGGCATCAAGGCCAACAGGCGCCTGGCCTCAGCAGTCGCCGCCGCACGCCCCTCGGCGAGGGCTAGCGACTGGTCATGGGCGGCACGCTGCAAGATATAGCGAGATAATGCCGGTGCCTCAGAGACCAGCCCGCGAAGGGACTCTGCGCCATGGGCCTGCACAAAGCTGTCTGGATCATGCTCCGTTGGTAGAAACGCAAACCGCATCTGGAGTCGTTCGTGGGCAAAAGGAAGGGCGATCTCCAGGGCGCGGGCTGCGGCCTTCTGCCCAGCAAGATCGCCATCAAACATAAATACCAGCCGACTCGTCTGGCGCGACAAAATACGAAGATGCTCTGCGGTGGTGGCGGTTCCCAGCGTGGCCACGACATGGCCAATTCCGTGTTGGGCGAGCACGACCACATCCATATAGCCCTCAACCACCCAGATCTCGCCGGACTGTCGAATCGCCTGACGGGCCTCAAAGAGGCCGTACAGCCCACTGCCTTTAGTAAAAATGGGGGTCTCCGGGGAGTTGAGATACTTGGGCATCTCGTCGCCCAGGGCCCTGGCGCCAAACCCTAGGACTTCGCCACGATTCCCCAGAATAGGAAACATGATGCGATTTCGGAACCGGTCATACCGCCGAGCCTCTCGGCTTACCGCCTGAACCTCGGGGGACGCCTCAGATGCAGTCTCAGCAGACCCCGCGGTAACGACCAGACCCGCCTGGACCAACGCATCATCTTGGTAGTCGCCAAAAACTGCCTGCAGCGACTGCCAGCCCTCTGGGGCATAGCCAAGGTGATAGCGGGCTGCACTCTCGCCAGAGATACCCCGGTTCTTTAGGTAGCTAATCGCCTGCGGCGCATCCTTCAGGCGCCTCTGATAGAACTTAGCCGCTTCGAGAAGGCGCGACTCGAGTCGGGCCTTTAAATCGGTCTGGGTCTTCTTGTGGCTCTGCCCGTCGGCTGAGGTCTCTTGTGTCTGCGGAACCTCTAAACCCTGGCGTCGGGCGAGTTCCTCGACCGCCTGGGGAAAACTTAACCCCAGATGCTCAATAAGAAAACCTATTGCGGTGCCATGAGCCCCACAGCCGAAGCAGTGATAAAACTGTTTGGAAGGGCTTACCGAGAACGAGGGAGACTTCTCGGTATGAAAGGGGCACAGACCGCTGTAATTGGTACCCGCCTTCTTTAGCGTGACGTGCTGACCCACGAGATCGACAATGTCGACCCGCCGAAGGAGATCATCGATGAAAGACTGCGGAATCACGGCAGACGCTTAACGACTGCCCAAAGCCTCTTTGATCAACCGAGACACCAGCCCCATATCGGCCCGTCCAGCCAAGCGTGGCTTGAGCTCGGCCATAACCTTACCCATGAGTGCTGAGGATGCAGACTCTCCGCTGGATAAGAGCGCACCCAGACAGGCCTCGACCTCCGCCCGAATCTCTACATCGGAGAGTTGTGCAGGAAGATACGACTGCAGGAGGTCGAGTTCGGCCGACTCTTTCTCAACCAAATCTTGCCTGCCGCCTGCCTGAAACTGCTGGATCGAGTCCTTGCGCTGCTTGACCATTTTCTCGATAACCGCCAAGACCTGAGCATCGTCAAGACTAATACGCTCATCTACCTCTTTCTGCTTGATTGCCGCGGTAACAAGCCGAAGGGTGGTGAGCTGATCTGCGGCCTTAGCCCGCATGGCTGCTTTTACATCCTCCTGTAGCCGATCTTTCAATGACATGGCTGGGGGTCTCCAATGAAAAACAAAAGGCCCGCAAGATGCGAGCCCTGATTAACTTGCCCCCCCACTGAGGAAAGCAAGCCGATGCAACCGAGGTTGCTAGTACTTGCGAACAGGCAGCATCTGACTACGAACCCGCTTGTAGTGACGCTTAACCGCAGCCGCTTTTTTACGCTTACGCTCAGCGGTAGGCTTCTCGTAGAACTCGCGGGCACGCAGTTCGGTTAGTAGGCCGATTTTTTCAATGGTTCGCTTAAACCGCCGCATAGCGGCTTCGAAGGGCTCGTTTTCTTTAACGCGTACAAGAGGCATAAAAATGTGAACTCACAAGTGATTGCGCAATACATCAGACGGTAATCGAGAAGTATGTGCTATTTGGTCGATTCATGCAACTCGGGGCTCCCTACGTCAACGCCTCAAGCGGCCAGCGTGGCCGCACCGAAAAGGCCCCTGACGGTTGGCCAGACTCCCCGCGCACCGCCCGCAGGGCCGCGGCCCAGGCAATCATGACGCCGTTGTCTGTGCAGAGCGCCAGCGGGGGGTAGTCCACCTCCGCGCCCAGCGCGCTCACCCGGGCGCTAAGATGTTCTCTAAGAAGTTTGTTTGCGCTCACGCCTCCTGCAACAACGAGTCTCTCGAGACCTGTGTCGCGTAGCGCCTGGGCCGCCTTGGTTACCAAGACATCGACGATGGCCTGCTGTGTCTCAGCAGCAAGATCTGCCTGACCCTGTGGTCCGAGGCCATCAAGACCGCCCGCTTTCTTTACATGGGTGAGTACGGCTGTCTTGAGTCCGGCAAAACTGAAATCCAAGGTGGGCCGGGTGAGAAGCGGCCGGGGAAGCGGAAAACGGCCTGGCCTTCCGGACGAGGCAAGCCGGGCGATCTCTGGCCCCCCCGGATAGCCTAGGCCCAGCAGCTGGGCTGACTTGTCAAAAGCCTCTCCACACGCATCGTCTATGGTCTCGCCAAGAAGCGTGTACTCACCTATATCTGAAACCCGCAGAAGTTGGGTATGCCCCCCAGAAACCAGTAAGGCCACAAACGGAAAACCGAGTCCCTCTGCCCCTAAAAGGGGGGAAAGCAGATGCCCCTCGAGGTGGTGGATAGGCATGACCGGACGATCCAGCGCTGCGGCTAGGCCATAGGCAAACCCGGCACCGACCAAAAGCGCGCCAGCAAGGCCCGGCCCCTGTGTTACTGCTACACGGTCAATTTCCTCGGGCCGGCAGTCGGCCTGCGCGAGGACCTGCTCCAGCAGAGGCAGCAGGCGCAGAAGGTGGTCCCGAGAAGCCAATTCAGGAACCACGCCGCCATAGAGCCGATGGAGGTCTACCTGAGAATGCAGCGCCTGACCGCGCACAATGCCACGCGGGATCTGGTGATCTGACAGGGCCGGGGACACCTCCACGACAGCGATGCCGGTCTCATCGCAGGAGGTCTCGATGCCAAGAACTAGCACGAAGGGGGCTTGTCGGACGAACCGTCTTCGGTCTGGCGTGTTGCCATGGGCTTCTCCCGCCCCGAGATCAGCCCACGAATATTGCTGTGATGGCGTGCGAGTAACAAAAAGGTCATGAAGGTAATCGCCCACCATACCGGGTCGTGCACTATCGATACCGATGCGGCCGTATCGGAAATAACGGGACTGCCCGAGCCAACCCAGCCCATGGCGGCCAGTGCGGGGGCGGATACCGCCGCGCCCAGGGCCGAGAGGGACGAGATTCGGGTGAGGGCAAAAATCGCGAGCCAGACCAGCAGCACCGTCAACCCCAGTGGCAGAGAGAGGCCGAGCAGTACGCCCAGGGCAGTCGCGACCCCCTTCCCCCCTTTAAATCCAAAGAAGACCGGAAAGAGATGGCCCAGAAAGACACCAAAGGCCGAGGCCGCAAGCCATCCTGCAGCCTCATTCAGATCGGTCGCAAGCGGCAGCATCAGGGCCTTAACAAGAAGAACCGCAAACAAACCTTTTACGGCATCGCCGGCGAGCGTTAAGCCGGCGGCCCACCGATCACCGCTGCGCAGCATATTAGTGGCGCCCGGATTGCCGGAGCCATAACTGCGCGGATCAGCCAGGCCACGCCGCTGACTGACGAGAATCGCGAACGAGACCGATCCAATGAGATAACTCAGAAATAGCGCGACAAGAAGGCCAATCATGGGTCGCATTATGCCCCTGAGGCGCGTGGATGGTGACGCTGATACATCTCCTTAAGACGGGCCTGGGCCACATGAGTGTAGATCTGGGTCGTGGAAATATCGGCATGTCCAAGTAGCATCTGCACCGCCCGAAGATCAGCGCCATGGTCTAAAAGATGGGTGGCAAAGGCATGTCGTAACCCATGGGGCGACACTGACAAGGTGAGACCCGCCTGTAGGGCATAGCGCTTGATCAAGATCCAGAAATACTGCCGCGTCATCGGTCCACCTCGGTCGGTGACAAATACCGCCTCAGAGAGCCGCGGGCCAAGAATGCGTGGCCGAGATTCAGTGAGGTACCGGGCCAGCCAGTCGGAGGCCTCCGCGCCATAAGGAACAAGTCGTTCTTTATTGCCCTTTCCGACCACCCGCACCAGGCCATCAGAAAGGCTCAGAGACTGCATCGGCAGGCCCACCAACTCCGTGACCCGAAGGCCAGTGGCATACAACAACTCCAACATCGCCCGATCGCGCAGCCCATGCGGGCTGGTAAGGTCCGGAGCCATCAGCAGCGCCTCAACCTGGCCCTCCGCCGGCGCCTTGGGAAACCGGGCGGGTTGTCGTGCTGCCTGCAGCTGGGCCGTCGGGTCGTCCTGCCGAATACCCTGCCGGACCAGCCAGCCGTAGAAACGCCGCAAGCAAGAGAGGCGTCGGTTGGTTGTGGAGGCGCGTTGGGCAGAAAAAGTCTGGGCGAGATAAGCGAGCAGATCCGCAGACGCCAGCGCCTCGATATTTTCTGCCGAGGCGGCCGGATCCGCATTGGATAACCAGTCTTGGAGATGGGCGAGATCTTGGCGGTAGGCCTGCTGGGTGTTGGGTGAGAGCCCGTCCTCCAGCCAGAGGGCCTGGCAGAAGGCATCGACGATTTCAGGGGCGCCGACCCGAGGCGGTCTCATGATAAAGCCCCCTGGTCTAGAGCCCATGCGACATGCCGCGCCACCAGGCTGTCAGGGCTGTCTGCACGGCGCAGGAGGGCATCACGGATCTCTCTGGCCTGGTCGAGCGCACCTCGCTGACAGGCCGCGGCAAGCGCATTTCCAAGGCCTACCGCAAGGTTTCTTAGCCAGCGGCTGTAGCCAATACGAAGAATGGCGCTGCCTTGATGCCGTTGTAAAAACTCCTGCTCGGTCCAAGAAAAAAGCGCCATCAACCCCGCCTGGTCCAGGCCATGGCGCACCGCGAAATCGGGCAGCGTGGCCCGCCGGGCATAACGATTCCATGGGCAGACACGCTGGCAGTCATCACAGCCGTAGACACGATTACCAATATGCGGCCGCAGGGATACCGGAATATCACCGTGATGCTCAATCGTGAGATAGGAGATGCATCGCCGAGCATCAAGCTGATACGGCCCCACAAAGGCCTGCGTCGGGCAGAGGTCAAGGCAGGCTGAACAGCTGCCACAGTGCCGCGAGGCCTCTTCGGAGGACGCCGGGAAGTCTAAGTCTGTGAGAAGACTTCCGAGAAAAAACATCGAGCCCTCGGTCTGACTGAGCAACAGCGTGTTCTTGCCGCGCCACCCGAGCCCTGCGCGCTCGGCAATCTCTACCTCCCGAAGCGGGGCGGAATCGACACAAGCACGAAAGCGTCCGCCCCCATAGGCCGACGCAAGCTGGGCTGCCAGCTGCATGAGTCGCTGGCGCAAGACCTTATGGTAGTCGCGCCCACGGGCATAGACCGAGACAACGGCCCGTAAGGGCTCACCAAGGGCTCGGGCCTCTGCCTCACGCCAGTCAGGCAGGCTATCGGGCGTAGCGCCCTCTGCGCTGGGGCCCTCGGTGGGAGCGCCCGGAAGGTAGGGCATGGTTACCATGAGGATCGTACGAGCACCCGGTAAGAGTCCCCCGGGCTGGGCCCTGAGATCAAGATGTCGATGAAGATAGGCCATCTCACCGGCGTATCCCTGCTCAAGCCAGTCGTGATACTGGTCCATCGAAGCCGGGTCATCGGGCAGGGGCAGGGGAACTGCCGAAAGACGGGAGAATCCTAAGGCATGCGCCCAGGCCCGCACCTGTTCAAGGCTCGGGGTAGGATGGTGCACCTCAACTGCATGGCCTGTAAGAGACATTGTGTGATTGTTGACCGACACTGCCAAGACTTCAATTCAGTAACCGAAGACCAGATGGAAAAGGTCGGGGCTGCGCTTGCCCTGCTCGCCCAAGACGGCGCCTGGTCCCGACTCTACCTCCGTGGTGGGCTCGGCGCGGGCAAGACATCCCTGGTCCGCAGCATTCTGCGGGCCCTCGGGGTAGCGGGGCGCATTAAGAGCCCGAGCTTCGCGGTGGCAGAGACCTACACCGCAGCGGGGAAGAGTTGCGCGCATCTGGACCTCTTTCGTCAAGAAGACCCCATAGCCTGGCGGGCGTCTGGGCTGCGTGAAATTTTCGCTGAGGCAGACCTCCTCATGGTGGAATGGCCAGAAAAGGGGGCAGGACTGCCCAGTCCAGATCTGGACATTTCGATTCACTGGGCCAACCCCGATGTACCGGAAGGACCAAGGCAGCTGCGTATTACTGCTGCCACAGAGGGGCTAGAAAACCGCCTGCGGTATGCCCTTGCCTTTCTGGCGCCAAGGTCTAACGCCTCAAGCCCCAGCACAACGCCGCCAGACGCGTCGGTGCCCTCAGACCGTTCAGCACCGATCAGCGTCACGCGCCGCAGCCTGACGATCGTCCCCATCGCAGCGGCAGTGAGCCTGGGGCTACCCAAGGCGGTACGGGCCGTAGAGGTCGTTGCGGTGCGGGTCTGGCCTGCGCCGAATTACACACGCGTGGCTATCGAACACGACACACCACGGCTGCTCTATGCGACCAGCCGACTAACACGGCCGGAACGTCTGGTGGTCGACATTCAGAATCTCCAGCTGGGCTATCGATTACGTGAAATTCTGGCAGGGATACAACCCAATGATCCCTTTATTAGCCAGGTACGGGTTGGTCAGTTCAAGCCTCACGTCGTGCGGATGGTCTTTGACCTCAAGCAGGCCAGTCGAGCGCAGGTCTTTACCCTTCCGCCAATAGCGCAGTACCGACATCGGCTCGTCATAGACCTCTATCCAGAGGTCGAGGCCGACCCTCTGCTGGCATTCCTACAGGAATACGAGGCCTCTCGGGCTGGGGGCGAAGGCAGCCTCCCCACCCCCGAGGCCGCTTCACCCCCCACCGCTATGGAGCGCTCCACCGCCTCCGCGCCAACGCCCTTGCCCAGCGCACCGCAGAGCCCGCGCAGAGCCCCGTCCCCAGGGGCGAACAGCCCCCAGACAGCACGGCCCGGGCGGCCTGAAACCCCCCGGCCAAACTTCATCACAATTGCCATCGATGCAGGCCATGGCGGAGAAGACCCTGGAGCGATAGGCCGTAGCGGCACCCGTGAAAAAGACGTGGTGCTGCGCATTGCCCGCGAACTAAAACGGCAGATCGATGCCCAGCCGGCAATGCGGGCCTTTCTCACCCGGGACGGTGATTTTTTTGTGCCGCTCGCCCGACGGGTAGCCCTGGCCCGCCAGGTAAATGCAGACCTCTTTGTCTCGGTACATGCCGACGCCTGGGTCTCCCCCACTGCCCAAGGGGCTTCGGTCTTTGCCCTCTCGGACAAGGGCGCCACCAGCGCCGCCGCCCGGTGGATGGCTAACAAAGAAAATGAGTCTGACTCGATTGGCGGGGTCCGCCTCGGGGAGGCGGATGACCTACTCACCCATACCCTGCTCGACATGTCGACCACCGCACAGATTAAGTACTCGCTGCGTCTAGGCCAGTCGGTCCTGCGTGAAATCGGCCGGGTAAACCGTCTGCATAAGCCAGAGGTGGAGCAGGCGGGCTTCGCGGTGCTTCGGGCACCCGACGTTCCGTCCATTCTTGTGGAGACCGCATTTATCAGTAACCCCGAGGAAGAACGGCGTCTGCGCGACGCGGCCTATCAGCGAGAGGTGGCGCTGGCCATACGCCGTGGAATCGAGGACTATCTGGCCCAGAATCCACCCCTGGCGAAAAAAACGCGTTCCTAGCGAGAATGTGCCGATACTGCCGATGCCCTCAATTGCGCTTCTTCCAGACCGACTAATCAGCCAGATCGCTGCCGGCGAGGTTATCGAACGGCCGGCCTCGGTGGTGAAGGAACTGCTCGACAACGCCATGGATGCCCAGGCCCAGCACATTACGCTGAGCCTCGAAGAGGGCGGGATTCGTAGCATTCGGGTGCGCGACGATGGGGCAGGTATCGCCACCGATGAGTTGGTCTTGGCGGTACAGCGCCATGCAACGAGCAAGATTCGCAGCCTAGAAGACCTCGAACAGGTCGCGAGCCATGGCTTTCGCGGCGAGGCGCTGGCCGCAATTGCCTCGGTGGCTACACTCTCAATCACGAGCCGAACCGCAGAGAGTCTCCACGCCCACTGCCTGAGCCAGGTTCAGGGGCAGTGGCAGACCATACCTGCCTCGGGAGGAAGGGGAACCCTGGTAGAGGTGGTAGGGCTCTTCCACGCTGTGCCCGCCCGGCGTCGCTTCTTAAAGAGCCCTGCCACGGAGTTTTCCCATGCCAGAGAGGCCTGGCTACGGGCGGCCCTGTCCCGTCCGGACTGCAGCTGGGAACTCTCTCACAACGGCCGGGTCGTGTTGATGCTGCCGATCGAACCCCTTGCCCGGCGTGTCAGCAGGCTCCTCGACATCCCCGCCGACCAGCTACGGGAGACCGCGGTACAGGCTGGGCCACTGCGGGTAGACGCATGGCTGCAGGCGCCGACGTCGGCCGAGGGTCGGGCCAGTGATCGGCAATATTTTTTTGTCAATGGGCGGGCGATTCGAGACAGAACGCTGGCCCATGCGCTGCGGTCCGCGTATGCAGATGTGCTCCACGGCGATCGGCAGCCGCGGTTTGCGGTCTTCCTACAGATCACGCCAGAGGCCGTCGATGTCAATGTCCATCCGGCCAAGGCCGAGGTGCGGTTCCGCGATGGCCAGGCGGTCTATCAGGCGGTCTTGAAGGCATGCCGCGAGGCCCTCGCCCAGCCGATAGCCTCCAGCCCACTCAGTCCCCTTAGCCCAATCAACTCTAATGCCCAAGAGGTGCAGGCAGTGGGCCCCGTTATGACGACGGCGGGGGCCACCGTGCCCCTGCCACTGACAACGCCATGGGCGCCGGTTGCCGCCTCTCCCGGTTATAGGCTGCAGGAGCCCTCAGGCCCGAGCGTCCTCGCCTCAAGAACGGCTGTCGGACAGGCCTGGGGAAATGACGAGCACCCTCTTGGGTTTGCCCTGGGCCAGCTCCATGGAATCTACATCCTTGCCCAGAACCGGCAGGGACTCATTCTTGTCGATATGCATGCAGCCCATGAACGCATTCTCTATGAGCGGCTTAAAGCACTGCCGCGCGGACAGATGCAGCAGTTACTAACGCCCGTGCCGCTGCAGGCAAGTCCGCTAGAGCGAGAGACCGTTCAGGCCCATGCCACGGCCCTCGAAGACCTGGGGTTCTCCATCTCGCCGTTGAGCGAGGACAGTCTGGCGATTCGTGGCCTCCCAACCCTTCTGGCCCATGTGGGGGCCGAATCCCTGGTGCGCGACACACTCAGAGAACTCGCAGCCCATGGACATGCCAGCGCCGCACAGGAATCGAGAGACGCAGTCCTGGCCACCATGGCCTGCCACGGCGCGGTGCGTGCCCACCGCGCCCTCACGATTCCGGAGATGAATGCGCTGCTGCGAGACATGGAGCGTACCGAACGATCAGACCAGTGCAACCACGGCCGTCCCACCTGGGTAGCCCTCGACCTCAAGACCCTCGACCGTCTGTTTCTGCGCGGCCAGTAAGATGCCCGCCCCGATCACCTATTGCCTCATTGGGCCGACGGCCTGCGGCAAGTCTGCGCTCGCCATGGACCTCGCACGGTCTGGCGTACTCGGCCGCGTGGAGATCATTAGCCTCGACTCGGCGCAGATCTATCGGGGCATGGATATCGGCACGGCAAAGCCCTCGGCCGCGGAGCAGTCGGAGGTACCCCACCATCTTATCGACTGTCGCGACCCGGAAGCGTCCTACTCGGTTGCCCAATTTCTCGACGATATGGCAGTGGCCACAGCCGGGATTCGTGCGCGCGGCAATACCCCACTGCTTGTGGGCGGCACGATGCTCTATTTCAAGGCCCTGCGAGAAGGTATCGACGACCTGCCCGAAATTCCGCCAGCAGTGCGCACGGCCCTGGCTCAGGAGGCTGCAGCACTCGGATGGCCCGAACTGCATCGTCGACTCGCATCGGTTGACCCATTGACAGCCCGACGGCTCGCACCCCAAGACGCACAGAGGATTTCTCGTGCCTTGGAGGTCTGGATCCACACGGGTAAGACCCTCTCATCCTTCCACCGGGCCGGGCGTGGGCGCCCTGCCCCTTCAAGGGTTGAATCACTTTCTGTCATCGCCCTTCAGCCGGAAGATCGGGGCTGGCTCCATGCCCGGATCGCGACGCGGTTTGCTGACATGCTGGCGGCGGGGTTTTTAGAGGAGGTTGAGGGGCTTATGCGGCGGCCGGGGCTACAGCCCGACCTACCAAGTATGCGGGTTGTCGGCTACCGCCAGGCCTGGAGTCACCTGAGCGGACAGACCAGCCGGGAGATCTTTATCGAACAAGCAGTCGCCTCAACGCGCCAGCTCGCAAAACGCCAGATTACCTGGCTGCGGGGATTTCATGGTCTTATGCGGCTCGACCCCTCCGCGGTATCGGCCGAGACCCTGATGCGCGAGGCTAGGCGGACTTGGCCGGGCCGATGATGGTCTGAGCTTCGCCGGGGTGTCGGGCGCGGATCTGGCCGATACGGTAGACGCGCTCTCCCGCCGCGGTCAGGGTGGCGGCTACCGCCTCTGATGCCTCGGGGGCTACCGCCAGAATCATTCCAAGCCCACAGTTAAAGACACGGGCCATCTCGTCTTCGCTGATCTGACCGTGGTCTTGCACCCACTGCATTACGGCAGGCCGAGGCCAGGAGAAAGAATCTATCTCTGCCATAAGCGGCTCCGGTAGCACCCGGGGGAGGTTGCCAACGATGCCACCTCCGGTGATATGGGCCATGGCATGAATATGGGTCGGGTGAGCGCGAAGGGCCGCAAGAATAGATGCCACGTAGATTCGCGTCGGGGCCATGACCAAATCCGCGAGGGACTGATTCGGACCCAGCCCCAGAGTCGGCGGGAGCGAAACCGACTGCAGCGAGGCCGGTGAGACCTCCCCGCAGGCCTTCTCCAAGACGGCCCGCACCAGAGAATAGCCATTGCTGTGAAAGCCACTTGAGGCGAGCCCCAGAAGACAGTCGCCCGCAAGGACCCGATCCGCCGAGAGAATCGCAGACTTCTCGACAACCCCCACGGCAAAACCCGCAAGATCGTATTCGCCCGGGGCATACATGCCCGGCATCTCGGCTGTCTCGCCCCCAATCAAGGCGCAACCCGACTGCCTGCAGCCCTCAGCGATGCCACCCACCACCGCTGCGCCCACGTCCACAGAGAGTCGGCCGGTGGCGAAATAATCCAGGAAGAAAAGAGGCTCAGCCCCCTGAACGAGAATGTCATTGACACTCATAGCGACCAGATCGATACCGATAGTCTCATGCCGGTTTAGGACAAAGGCCAGTTTGAGTTTGGTCCCGACCCCATCGGTACCGGAGACGAGTACAGGCTCACGATAGCCCTGAGGCATCGCAAAAAGCGCCCCGAAACCCCCAATGCCCGCCATGACCTCCGGGCGCAACGTTGCCTTGGCCAGGGGCTTGATCCGATCAACAAGGGCGTCGCCCGCATCGATATCGACGCCCGCGTCACGGTAGGTCATGCCAGAGGATTTGGTATTCATAGATGCAAGAGGCGAAAATCCCGATTCTATGGCAGATCTGTCTCGTGGCCTCCCCGGCCAGGCCCCACTCTCGCTTATCGAGCCGCCGCTCCCAGACCTGCGCCATGGTGTCGTTGGACGCAATCAGGAGGCACTGGGCTGGCTGTCGGCCTGGATCGGTAGAGACCGGCCAGGGGTCCATCCAGGGGGCCATCATGACCTCGGGCCTGTTGGTGGGCCGCAGGCACCGGCCAGCCTTCTTCTCTGGGGGGTTACAGGGTCCGGAAAATCCTTTTGGCTGGAGGCCTGGGCTTCCGAAATTCCGGGGCAGAGGATCTTTGACCTTCAAAACGCGACACAGACCGGCGACCTCATTGCCTCTATCGCATCCGTCCAAGGCAACTGTTCCGCAGAGTCCATAGCGAGGAATACAGACGGCAGGCCGTCGCCCACGGCCGCACTCTGGCTGATCGACAACATAGACGCTGCCTCAGCCGAGGCGCAGCAGGCCCTCTTCGCCCTCTTTGTCTTGATGCAGCAGACCTTTGGACCAACCCGGCAGCGGCTGGTGGCGACCGCGCAGGCTGCCCCCCACCAGCTGATCAACCGACTGCGAGAAGACCTCCGGACACGACTCAGCCAAGGGCTCGTCTTTGAGCTACATGAACTCGATGACCAAGAAAAGCTCCAGGCCTTGCGCGAGCGCGCCTTTCGACTGGGCTGGATGTCTGCCCCGATCGCAAGCGACTATGATCATCTCTTCGGTTATATGCTCGCCCGGCTTCCAAGACAGCTAGGTCGACTGATGCGTCTGCTTGAGGCTCTAGATGCCCGCGCCCTTGCCCTGAAACGACCGGTCTCGCTGCCACTGATGCGAAGTCTGCTCGAAGAAAACCTTGCCCTTTTTTAAATATGGAGGCCTCGCCGTATGCCCAGCCAGCATCTCGCCCTCTTTGACCTTGACCATACGCTTCTGCCAATCGACAGCGATGTGGCCTGGGCCGAAGAACTGGTGAGGCGCGGGGTGGTGGATGCCCAATGGCACCGCCATCGCAATGATTACTTCTTCGCCCAATACAAGGCGGGAACGCTCGATATCGACGAATTCTTGGCCTTCCAGCTCGGACCACTCGGGGCCCATCCTCGCGCGACCCTCGAGCAATGGCGAGCGGAGTTCGTGTCCGACCAGATTCTTCCCCAGATACAGCCTGCGGCCCGTGACCTCGTAGAGCAACACCAGGCGTCGGGGGCACTCTGCGCAATCGTGACCGCCACCAACGAGTTCATCACAACACCTATTGCGGCGCTCTTCGGTGTCCCCCACCTGATTGCAACCCTCGTGGAGACCGATGCCCAGGGCGAATTCACGGGGCGGCCCCGAGGCCTGCCCAGTTTTCGGGAGGGCAAGGTCACGCGGGTCCAGCAGTGGCTTGCGGAAATGGGCCTTGGCCTGGAGAGCTTTGTGACAAGCCACTTCTATAGCGACTCACTCAACGATCTCCCACTACTCGCCCAGGTCAGCCATCCGGTAGCGGTTAACCCCGACCCACGACTAGCGGCCCATGCTGCAGACCAGGGGTGGCCAGTCTTGACGCTGTTCGCGTCAGAAGACAACGCCTGATACCCTCACACCTGTGATTCGAAAGCTGCTCCGTTCTCTTGCCCGACTGGCACCCGGCCATGCCAAAGGCCGTGGTCAGGCAGGGGTACGAGACCCCCAGATCCACAAAGCCGCCAAGGTCGGCATCGACCGGCGCAATGTCTCGGTTGCTGCCCTCAAAACAGTAGAAGGTCTGCAGAAGGCCGGCTTTCGGGCCTTCGTGGTGGGTGGTGCAGTACGCGATCTGATGCTTGGGCTGCGGCCTAAAGACTTTGATGTGGCCACGGACGCAACACCAGAAGAGGTCCAACGGACTTTTCGACGGGCGCGAATTATTGGCCGCCGCTTTCGGCTCGTCCATGTGCTTTTTGGGCCAGAGACCATTGAGGTCTCCACCTTCCGAGCGGCCAATGCAGAAAACCTGGAGACCGATGCCCACGGGCGTGTTCTACGGGACAACACCTTCGGCGAGCAGCACGAGGATGCGGCCCGCCGCGACTTTACAATCAATGCGCTGTACTACGACCCACTGAGCGATACAGTGCTCGACTACCACCATGGTGTGGAAGACCTGCAGCGAAAGACCTTGCGGATGATTGGTGATCCCGCCCAGCGGTATCGAGAAGACCCCGTTCGGATGCTGCGGGTGGTGCGATTTGCGGCGAAGCTGGGTTTCACCACGGACCCGAAGACCCTCTCGCCAGTTCAAGAGCTCGCTGACCTGATCCATAACGTGCCTGAGGCCCGACTCTTTGATGAAATGGTAAAGCTGCTGCAGTCCGGTCAGGCCTTTACCGGCATTGCCCAGCTGCGGGCCCAGGGTCTGCACCACGGCTGCCTACCGCTGGTGGATCTGGTGCTTGAGCCCCAGGGCTCTGAGGCACAGCGACACCAGGCACTCGCCTTTGTTCAACGGGCGCTGGCAGATACCGATGCACGCGTTCATGAGGGCAAACCGCTGTCTGTGGGATTTCTCTTTGCTGCCTTGCTCTGGAGCCCAGTCTATCTGCGGTGGCAGACACTACAGGCCGCAGGCGAGAAGGCCATTCCGGCTCTTTCTCAGGCGATTGATGAGGTCATTGAACAGGAGCTAGACGCGCTGGCCATCCCTCGCCGCTATGTATCCGATATTCGAGAGATCTGGATGCTACAGCCGCGGTTCGAAAAGCGTGTGGGGCAGGCACCCTATCGACTCCTCGCCCATCTGCGGTTTCGGGCGGGCTATGACTTTCTGCTCATCCGGGACGCGGTCGGCCAGGTACCCGTGGGCCTCGGCCCATGGTGGACCGCATTTATTGACGCCGATGACATCGAGCGGTCAGTACTAATGGAGGCAGCACGGGGCCAGGGTGGCAGTAGCGCCACGGGGCGGCGCAGCCGGCCCCGCAGGCGCAGTAGCAACAGAGGAGCCGCTGCCGAATGAGACGCACGGTAGTCGCATTCGGAGGCAACCTGCCCTTTGAAGGCCATCGCCCGGGCGATACCTTTGCCGCGGCGCTGGCCGATCTGACGGCTACAGGGCAACACCGTCTTCGGGCTTTCGGGCGGCTCTGGCGATCCCGGCCGGTTCATGCGGAGGGTCCGGATTTCATCAATACTGTGGCCTGGATCGACACCAACCTCCCGCCGAGCGAATGGCTTAGCTGTCTTCTCGAAACCGAACACCGATTTGGTCGCCGACGGCCTGCAGCACCTACGCTCTCTGACCCACCAGCAAGGCGTCCTGTCAGTGCCGCCCGCACCCTTGATCTCGATCTTCTCTGGGTCGAGGGGACAACCATCAATACACC
>JBJOHS010000018.1:0-60934 GCA_046047535.1 Pseudomonadota bacterium | reverse complement strand
AAACTTCGTCGACAACACCGTCGTAATCGCCGCCGTCAGCGTCGTCTTCCCATGGTCCACGTGACCAATCGTCCCTACGTTCACATGCGGCTTCGTACGCTCAAACTTGCCCTTGGCCATACAAGACTCCTTAATTTCTTTTATAGAGTGGATCCAACGAAATCTCTGGTGCCCATGACGCGGATCGAACGCGTGACCTCTCCCTTACCAAGGGAGTGCTCTACCACTGAGCCACATGGGCATACTTAAAACCTGCCTGTACTGCATTGCCTGTGCTGCATTGCCTGCACTACGACTACACCATCGCTGCATCTGCAACGACCTGCATCTCAATTTGCCGCTCAAACCACCGCTGTCAGAACGCAGGTTGTGGAGCGGGTGAAGGGAATCGAACCCTCGTCGTAAGCTTGGAAGGCTTCTGCTCTACCATTGAGCTACACCCGCCTAACTGCATCCAAAACCAGATTCCAAAACCCTAAAATCATTAAATCCGCTGCATAACACTACCTTCACACCATAAAGCCCAGCTGAAACCACACCATCAACACCACACCACCAACGTGTAACCCCTACTGCAAAAGACCTTGGTGGAGGAGCGCCTTGGTGGAGGAGGTTGGATTCGAACCAACGTAGGCGTAAGCCAACAGATTTACAGTCTGCCCCCTTTAGCCACTCGGGCACCCCTCCACGACGAACCCGAAACTATCCTTCTTTTGTCTGATCTTGTCAAACCGCAGCGGTTTGGGCCAATTCGGCTAGAAGACCGGACGGATCGCAAGAAAGTCGACTGCCTGCCCGGTGGTTTCCTGAAAGAGCATTCGGGCCGGAAGAAAGCGGTCCGAAGGATCGAGCCAGACCTCAATGTGGCCCTCCCGACGGCCCTGTATGCGGTCACTAACCAGTCGTACTGCCGAGACCAAGATGCCTCCGGGCAGTACGAGCTCGTCGCGCCCCTCCACCGAGAAGGTGGCCGCCCGAAAGGTGCGGCTACCTGCCACCGTAAGGGTATGTCGGGCCCCATAGTCCAGTGCCTCAGGCCGAGTCTGCGCGATCCAGGCAAGCTGAAAGATGACGCTAAGACGGTCTTGAAATCCTGGCGGGGCATCGATCGGGGGCTGGGACTCCTGTAGCCGGGCCTTGCCACTCTCGCGATCAAACCCGCTCCGCACTCGGCCACGAAATGGGGTCTGAGACTCAAATTCCTCTGGAATAAGGCCTTCTGAAGTCAGCACACCTTTGCTAAAGAAGGTCACATCGTCCCGGACCAGGAGCGCCGCCCAGCCCTTGGCCTGGGCGGTGAGCCGAATCTCGTAACGATCAGGACTTGGAAAGACGACCGTAAGGGCTCCCGCCCCGAGTGGCTCGCTATCGAGACGATACCGGCCAAGGTAGGCCTGCATCTGGATCTCACCTGCTTTAGGAAGCGCATCGACGGGCCGTGCGACACCGGGCTGCAAGGCCGTACCCTCTGAGTCCTTTTCACCCCCTTCGGCCAGGACCTCAGAGACGGATTTAGGACTTAGGTCGGGTGCGGGGTCGGGTGCAGGGTCGGGTGCAGGGTCGGGTGCAGGGTCGGGGGCAGGGTCAGGTGCAAGGGCGACGGGCGCCAGAGGCGCGAGCGATGGCGTGGCCATCGTGTTGGGCGGGGGATCGGACGCGGGATTGGGGATCAGGTCAGGTAGGGGATTGACTGACGGGGGCGGCGCCTCTGGGGGAACGATCCGTACCACGATCGGCGGGGACAATGGCGAGAAGGCCGGTTCGGGGAACTGGCTACCCACCAAGCCTGCGGCCACAAGAAGCGCCAGGTGGAGTAGGAGCGCGGCGAGAAGGCCGCGGCCTGGTGTTTTTCCCCGGATATTCGTCATACACTCCCAGTCTATGGAAACGCCCAACGACCCATTCGCCTTTCTAAAGGCCGCATGGCCGGGATTTCAGTCCTCAGCCTCTGGCGGAGGGTTTGCGGCCTCCAGTCTCCCAACGACAGACCTCGAAGAGATCGACCGTCGAATTGCAGACCTTAAAACGGTCGAGCAGTGGCTAAGCTTAAATTTAAATATTCTCAAAACGACGATCCAAGGCCTTGAAATCCAGAGGGGAACCATCGCTGCAGTCCAATCATGGCAGGCCTCCATGGCAGAGTTTGGTAAGTCCGGGCGCGAAGAGGCCTTCGAGGCCTCGCGGAAGTCGGACTCAACCCAGACGACAAGCGCTCCGCCAGTTGACGCGTCAACCGAACCCGCAAATGGTGCCGCAGACAGTCCAGATTCTGCCCCCACTGCCGGCACGAACCCAACCGCCCAATGGTGGTGGTCTTCGATGCAGGACCAATTTAACGCACTCGTGCAGACGGCTCAGGCCATGCAGTCGGCAGAGCCTGCGACGGCCCGCAAGTCGACTACGCGGCCCGGCGATCGTCCTGCTGAAAAAAAGCCTCAGGCCGCATCGGCAACGCGGCGCAAAGCCGCCGCAAAGAAGCCTTCAACGCGGTAGGCTAGTGGCGATGCCGCCACTCAATGATGGCCTTGGTGAGGTCCGAAAAGTCTTGTAGCACCCGAATATCGGCGGGTGGGCGACGCTGAAGCACGGGGCAGCGACCACCAGCCCATATCTCTACCGAAAGCGGCAGCTTCGAACGTAACTCGTTTAGCCCCTCCAATACTAGAGACGGATTCATTACCGGAGAGAAAGACAAAGCGACCAGATCGATATCCTGGGCCTTTGCCGCAAGCACAATATCCCAGATGGGGGTCTGAACCCCAAGTGAGAAACATCGACATCCTTCTAACGCCAAGAGCGCCTCAACCATTAACAACCCCATGCCATGGGGCTCGGAGGGAAAGGTTGTTAATAAGACCCGGGGGCGATTGCCAGGCTGGGGAATGGTGCTAATCGCGTTGCGCAGAACCACCTGCATTGATTCAGTAAAAAGGTGTTCTTCATAAATCTGCAGCTGGCCACGGGCCCAGGCATCCCCAACCTGCTCGGTGAGCGGCGCAACCACTTCAGTGACGAATCGAGCCAGACCAAGCCGAAGCACACGCTGGCTAAGTTGTCGTCGAAGGTCCTCAATCTCGTGGGACCGCAATACCTGCATCAGTCCCTCAAGATCCGCAGCCTGGTCTTCCGAGGCAATCTGTGCGGCCTGCGGAACCGTCTCAGCAAGAGCATGCAGATCATCGAGAGTCATGCCGATAATTTTTCCAGGGCGATAGCCAGCATCCATGAGTCGCCTAATTGCCCGAAGACGATCGACCTGTTCGATGGTGTAGATGCGTTCGCCAAAGTGGTCCCGCTCGGGACATGGAAAGCCGTAGCGCCGCTCCCAGACACGCAGCGTGTCCTTTGATAGCCCAGTATCACGTTCTACCGCGGCGATACTTAGGTGAATAGGTGACTTGATTGGCTGATCCATGGTTGACGAATGCTGGTCGATAACCCTATTTTGTCGTAGACAAATATTTGACGGGACGATATCCTGCTCTTAGTATAGGCTGACTTGAGGCAAATGCCTAGGACAAAAACCCCTCAACTCAATAATTTATGAAATTCTCCGGTGTCCCGCCTTCCTCTCGTTCGGTCGCTGTCCTGGCCCGCCTTCCGGCCTTCCAAAGGCAACCGGAAGGCGCGTGGTCCAGAATCCGCGTCCTGTGCGCGGGAATCCTGCGTGCCGCCGTCTTGGTAGGAACCCTCGTTAGCCTTACCTACACACCGGTCCAAGCGAGCGGCTGTCCGGCGCTTTTGAACAAGACATTTCCGCGGCTACAAGACGACACGCCACAGTCGCTCTGTCAGTACCGGGGTCAGGTAGTGCTCATCGTGAACACGGCAAGTTACTGCGGCTTTACCCAGCAGTATGAAGGCCTTGAAGGGCTCTACGCCCGCTACAAGGAGCAGGGCCTCGTGGTATTGGGATTTCCGTCAAATGACTTTGGAAAGCAGGAGCCGGGGTCGAATGCCCAGATCGCCGAATTCTGTACAAATACCTTTGGAGTCAAGTTTCCGATGTTTGCCAAGAGCCATGTCCGTGGTCCGGAGTCCAACGGGCTCTTTGCGGAACTCGCGCGGCTCTCGGATGCTCCGAGCTGGAATTTTCATAAGTACTTAATCGACCGCCAGGGGCGCCTAGTGCGCAGTTACGCCAGCGCAGTCTCTCCCTCAAGCCGTACGCTTGTCGTTGATCTAGAGCGTGCGCTGCGGGCCCCACAGCCTTAGTTTTCCGTCCTTAACCCTCCGTGAAAGGCATGCACGATGAATGCGCCTGAGAAATTCCATTCCCTTCCCGACGTCCAGTCCATCCTTGACACTCGCCGGCTGCCCATTCAAAAGGTCGGGGTCAAGGCAATGCGTCACCCGGTCATGGTTCAGACCGCTCTGGGCCCTCAGCCGAGCGTGGCCACCGTTGAGATGACGGTGGCATTGCCCGCCGAGGCTAAGGGGACCCACATGTCGCGATTTATTGATGTCTTTCAGAGCCATGAGGCGCCGCTTTCTTATGGCGCAATGCGGCTGATGCTGAGCGCCATGCTGCAGCGTCTTGAGGCCAAGGCGGGCTACATCAAAATCGCCCTGCCGTATTTCGTTCGTAAGTCTGCCCCGGTCTCCGGGGTCTCCTCCCTGATGGACTACGAGCTGGTCTGGGAGGCGGAGCATCGTGAGGACCGCGACCATGTGTGCCTAACCGTGGTCGTCCCTGTCACTAGCCTCTGCCCCTGTTCTAAGAATATCTCGGATTACGGCGCACACAATCAGCGTTCCCATGTGACGATCACTGCAGATCTCTCGGAAGACATTGACGCCGAGAGCCTAATCCGAATCGCCGAACAGGCAGCCTCCTGTGAGCTCTGGGGCCTGCTGAAGCGGCCCGATGAGAAATATGTAACCGAACGGGCCTATGACAACCCCAAGTTCGTTGAAGACCTGGTTCGGGATATCGCACTTGCTCTACAACAAGACAAGCGGGTCTCAGGGTTCTCGGTAGAGTCTGAGAACTTTGAATCGATTCATAACCACTCGGCCTACGCGAAGATTGAACACCGGCCCGGTCACTAGACTCCATGACTAGACCCCATGTGGTGGTGGTCGGCAGTGGCATCGCAGGCCTATCAACGGCCTGGCATCTCCGCCGAGCTGCGCGCGTAACGGTACTAGAGTCTGAACCCCGGCTGGGAGGTCATACCCACACCCGGCTGGTAACACTGGAGGGAAAATCCCGGCCTGTCGACACCGGCTTTATCGTTTTCAACCACCGCACCTACCCTGAGTTTCGTCCGTGGCTGGAGATGCTTGGTGTCGCCACCAGCCCCACCGAAATGTCCTTCTCCGTCTCGGTGGGCAAGGGCATGTTCGAGTGGTCGGGCAGCAGCCTCGATTCGGTCTTTGCACAACGACGCAATACCATCCGACCAAAGTTCTGGGGCATGCTTTCAGACATTGTGCGATTCAACCGTCAGGCGCCACGCGACTGCCAACGGATGGATGCAGGGGTCATACCGGCAGTGCCTCTTGGTGACTATCTTCGAGCCGGCCGCTACGGCGAGATGTTTCAGCAAGCCTACCTCCTGCCCATGGCTGGGGCTATCTGGTCCTGCCCTCCAGAGACTATGCGCAGCTACCCGTTTTCAAGCTTCGTGCACTTCTGTGTAAACCATGGGCTGCTGCAGCTCGTTAATCGGCCCCGGTGGTACAGCCTAACCCATGGGAGCAGCAGCTATATCTCACGACTGCAGGAAATTATTAGCCGCGAAGGGCTCGAGATCGATCTGCAGACCGGGCACGAGGTCTCCTCGACGCGTCTTACAAACGGAGCCTTGGGGCAAAAGGTCTGCATCCAAGGTGTCAATCGCTCGGCCGACTCCGCCTTTGAGATCCATGCTGACGCGGTCGTATTGGCATGCCACGCGGATCAGGCTGCTGGGCTACTCGACCCCGACTTCTGCCCGCAGACCCTTGAAGCACTGCGCAAAATCCGCTTTCAGCCCAACACCGCCTATCTACACATCGACACAGCCCTGATGCCCCGCCGCAGGCGGGCATGGGCGGCCTGGAACTACCTCAGCGAAGGCCCGCTCAGTGCGCAGGCAGTCAGTGCGGTATCGGTGACCTATTGGATGAATCGGCTGCAGTCACTCGACTTTCAGACACCGGTTTTGGTAAGTCTTAATCCGCTTACGCCCCCGCAGGCCGATAAGACGCTGGAAGTCAACCACTATGCCCATCCCATCTTTGACCAGGCGGCGGTGCAGGCCCAGACCGATCTCGCAAAGTTGCATGGAGAGGGCCGGCACTGGGTCGCGGGCGCCTGGATGGGCTACGGATTCCATGAAGATGGCTTTCGCTCAGGGCGCCTTGCAGCGGCATCTGTCTTGAACCAGCTTGGCCAGTCTGCGGCGCCGACGGCCTCCACCGCAGCATGGGCAGCCTAGCGCCAAGACTGGTCAGAGGCCTGGTGGGACACCGCCGGCTCGGCGCAATCTCGCATGCCTTTGTCACCTCTGCCTTCTACCTGCAGATTCCCTTAAAGGCCCTCTCCCACAACGGCCAATATGTTCATGTGGGAAACTGGGCCTGGGGCATCAATCGAACCGCACTCTTGTCGATACACGACAAAGACCACGGCGACGGCCGACCGCTTCTTGATTGGGCCAGAGACCAGCTCGCCCAACACGCAATCGCGGAGCCCGGCGGAGAGATCTGGCTGTCAACCTTTCCAAGAATGCTCGGTTACGTCTTCAAGCCGGTCAGCTTCTGGTTTTGTACCCATCCTGACGGTCGAATCGGTGCGGTGATTGTCGAGGTGAACAACACCTTCGGTGACCGACATGTCTATGTGCTTGACTGCGCCGAATACCAAAATGGTCAGACCCTAGAGGCGCAGAAGGCCTTCTATGTCTCGCCATTTTTTCCAGTCGCCGGACGATATCGATTTCGCTTTCTCTGGAATGGAGGCGGTACGCATGGCAACGACCTGGCAAGAATCGAATACCACGAGGCTAACCAGCCTGCATTGATTACCCATATGAGCGGCCAGGCCGAGCTACTCACTGCGCGGCGGGCTCTTCTGGCCTGGCTTCGGTATCCAGCATTTAGCCTGGGGGTGATTCTGAAGATTCATTGGCATGCCCTGCTGCTTTGGCGCAAGGGGCTGCGACTTGTGCCGCGGCCGGCCCGTTCTTCGTAAGGAACCTGTCAGAGACCCACCCTTAATCTCCCTAGCCTCTGCCCCTCCCTAGACCCCTTCTTCACACCCACGTTAATTAGACCTCCTGCCATGACCTCTCCCGCACATGCCCCGCCCTCCCGTCCGCCTGCGACGGCGATCGACCCCACGGTGATGCCAGCCGTCGGATTTCCTCTGCCCCATACGACCGCCCCCAGTCATTCTCAGCGGCCCGACTGGCGGGCCCGACTAGCGATGGGCTTGCTGCATCGCCTCGCCCTGGGGCGTCTGCACCTCACCCTTCCCGATGGCCAGGCCTACTGGGTTGAGGGCAGCGCCTCTGCCGATCGATGCGAGGCAGCGCTGACCATCCACCGTTGGTCGGCCCTGTCCAAAGCAGTGCAGCGGGGCGACATTGGGTTTGGCGAAGCCTATATGGACGGAGACTGGTCCAGCCCGGACCTCGCAGGGTTGCTCGAACTCCTGTCGCGCAATCGGCAGGCCATCGCACCAGCCCTCTACGGAAACCGGCTGCTGTTGTGGATCGACAGACTCCAACACCTCTTTCGCAGCAATACACGGCGACAATCGCGCAGGAATATACAGGCCCATTACGACCTGGGCAATGCGTTTTATCGTCTCTGGCTCGACGACTCAATGACCTACTCCAGTGCCCTGTTTGACCAACAAGGCGCCTGGGGCCAGCCGGTCGACCTCGCCCTGGGGCAGATGGCAAAGGTCCGCCGTGCCCTCTCGGAACTGGCCGAGGGCCTGCCCTTCACGCAAGACAGCCGAATTCTAGAAATTGGCTGTGGCTGGGGTGGTCTGGCCCTGGAGCGACTCAAAGACTATCCAGGACAGCATCTAGGCATTACCCTCTCACCCGCCCAGAAGGCCTGGGCCGATGATGTACTGCACCAACACGGTCTGGCCCACCGGGCAGAAATTCGACTCCAGGACTACCGCGACACCACGGGCAGCTTTGATGGGATTGTCTCGATCGAAATGATTGAGGCCGTCGGAATGGGCTACTGGCCCACCTATTTTCAGACGATCAAGCAAAGACTCAAGCCGCAGGGCCGAGCGGTTGTCCAAGCAATCCTCATTGAAGATGCGCTCTTTGACCGCTACAGCCAAGGCACAGACTTTATTCAGAAGTACATCTTTCCCGGAGGCATGCTCCTCACGCCGACCCGACTTGCCCAGAGTGCGGAGTCCCAAGGACTTCGTGTGATCAAGAGCTTCTCCTTTGGGCCAGACTATGGACGCACCCTGCACGAGTGGCTCGACCGGTTTGACGCAGTGCGTAGCGAAGTCAGCCGACTCGGATACGACGAACGCTTTATCGCCATGTGGCGGTTCTATCTCGGCTACTGTGAGGCTGGCTTCCGTTCCGGCGACCTAGACGTTGTGCAAGTCACCCTAGGCCATGATGAAGCCAGCGGTTAATCTGCTCTTACTCTCGGTCTGGGTGCTTGGCTTTGGCCTGAGCCTTGCGTTGCTAGGGCTTCGCCAGTCGTTGGCCCAAGAGAGTGGGCGCCCTATGTCACCCCCCTCGTGGGTGCTTACTCAGCTGCCGAGCCTTGGTTTTACTGGGCAAGGGAGCCTGCGCTTTTTGGGTCTGGTCATCTACGACGCCGTGCTCTATACCCCCGCAAAAGCCCGCCCGGAGGCCTTACTGCGCCAACCGCTGGCGCTCACCCTGACCTACAAAATGGGGTTTTCGGGACAGAGCATTGCCCAGAGGAGCATTGAAGAGATGCACCGTTTGCGCAGAGGGGATAGTCGTCAACAAGAGGCCTGGCTCACCCAGATGCAGGCGATCTTTCCTGATGTCGCGCGTGGAGACGCGCTCACCGGGTTGCACCTGCCTGGCCAAGGGGCCCGATTCTTCTTCAATGGCCGACTGGTGGGACGTATAGACGATCCTGTCTTTTCAGAGGCCTTTTTCAGCATATGGCTTGACCCTGAGACGCGGGAACCCGGCCTGCGGCAGGCGCTCCTCTCGGGCCTGGACCGACAGACGAATATTCGCACCGGACCATCCTTAGCGCCAGAGCGCATCGGTCGTTAAGTGCGTATTCACATACATTTAATATTGTTATGAACAGGGCAGAGGCCTGGGCCTATGCCACCCCTGGCTTTGCGGTGGCCTTTGCAGCACTGCCGCTCTACCTGCTCACACCGCAGCTCTATGCGGGCGGCATGGGCCTGCCCCTAGCCGCCGTAGGCCTAGTGCTCATGACGACCCGACTTGTGGATGCCATCACCGACCCCCTCATTGGCCGGCTTATCGACCGCACAAGTGGCCCACGATTTCGGCGATGGCTTGTTCCCGCCCTAATCGTACTCGCCGCCTCTTTCTTGGCCCTGGTTCTGCCACCAGCCCATTGGGTGGAAGACAAAAAGACCGAGGCCCTTCTCTTCTGGATGGGCGGCGCGGCGCTCTTGGTCTCGCTCTCCAACAGCGCGGCGATTCTCGCCCACCAGAGCTGGGCGATTGCCGAGACCAACGACCCTGCGGAACAACGCGCCTGGATTGCCACCCGCGAGGCCGTGGGCCTGGCCGGGCTGATCTTGGCCGCGGGGCTTGCAGCCCAACAGATGACCCTCGCGATGGCAGCCGTGCTGGTGGTGGCGACGATCGTTAGTCTCTGGGCGGTCCGTAGGGTGCCGTGTGGCACGAGAGAGGCCCTGCCGCCAGGCTCTGCCCGGCCGGCCGGCTTGTCTCTGGCGACACTCTTCGCCGCAGCCTATGTGCGGCTTCTGGGCGCCCTGGGGGTCAATGCGCTCGCCAACGCGATTCCAGCAACCCTGTTTCTCTTTTTTGTGGCCGACCAGCTAGGCCTCTCCGCACAGTCGTCTGCGGCCCTCCTGGTGGTCTATTTCGTGAGTGCGGCCCTCTCCATTGGGTTCTGGTCTCGCCTTATTGCGCGGCTGGGTGCTCGGAGAACCTGGCAGATCGCCATGACCCTCTCTATCCTTGCCTTTAGCGGGGCGGTCTTTCTCGGACCTGGGCAGGCCGCCGCCTTCGGACTCATCTGCGTGGTTACCGGTATCGCCCTCGGCGCGGAGCTGACCTGTCCGTCACTGCTCATCGGCCAGCTGATTGCCGCACGGGGTCACCAGGGGCAGGCCGAGGGCCAGTATTTCGGCTACTGGAGTCTGCTTAACAAACTCGCCCTTGCCCTGGCTGCCGGTCTGAGCCTGCCCTTATTGCAAGCCTTCGGCTATGCCCCGGGCAGTGCGTCCGCCCCCCCGCTTGCGCTCGCACTTACCTATGCGGCCATTCCCTGCGGACTCAAGCTCTTGGCCCTGCTGATCCTGCCCGAGACACAGGCGGCCGCACCCCCCCGCCCCACACCCCTATCCCACAAAGGAGTCCCACTATGACGCTCTGGCTCATTCGACATCGACTGCTGCTTGTCTGCGGCTTTATCTTCAGTTTTCTCTTGCTTGCGGGCTGCGCCGGGCCTCAGGTCGAACAGTACGCAACGGAAAAACCGGCGCTCGATCTCGAGCGTTACTTCTCTGGGTCCACCACGGGCTGGGGTATGGTCACCGATCGATCGGGGGCTGTCACGCGTCGATTTGTGGTGAAGATTGAGGGGCGCTTCGAGGGAAATACGGGCACACTCGATGAGCACTTTGACTGGTCAGATGGCGAGAAGCAGCGCCGAATCTGGCGCCTCGAGAAGGTCGGGCCGCAGCGCTGGATCGGCCGCGCTGACGATGTGGTCGGAGAGGCGACGGGCGAGATCGCCGGCAACGCCCTGCGCTGGCGGTACACGCTGGCCGTCCCGATTCAAGGCCGGCTGATCCATCTAAACTTTGATGACTGGATGGTCTTAATTGATGACAAGGTACTGATGAACAAGGCCCAATTCAGCAAGTTTGGTATCCACTTGGGCGAGGTAACCCTCTCATTTCAGAGACCCTAGATGGCTTTAAACCATCCGATCACCGAATGGTCAGGCCGTACCGTCTGGATTGTTGGCGGGTCGGCGGGAATCGGCGCGGCGCTTGGGCAGGCACTCCAGGATACGAGGGCTCGCCTGATTGTCTCCGGGCGACGCCTGGAGAGCCTAGAGGCGGCTTTTCCAGACCCCTCCGTTAGAAAAGAGGTCTTTGACATCACCGATCGACAGGCAGGCGGCCAAGTTCTGGCGCGGCTCGCCGCCGCAGGCTGGGTGCCCGATCTGGTCTTCTGGGTTGCCGGCGATTACCAGCCCCAGCCAATCGAGGATTTTGACCCTGCCGATGCGCACCGGATTATTGAGACCAACCTGTCGAGTGCCTACGATGGACTCTGGGCCCTTCTGCAACACTGGATTCACGGCGAGCATCCCTTGGCCGCTACACGTCGGGCGCAAGGCCTGCCGCCGCCCCATATATGTTGGTTCTCCAGTGTGGCCGGCTACCGTGGTCTCCCCCTTGCGCTGTCCTATGGCGCGAGCAAGGCGGGCCTCAATGCCATGGCCGAGACCTGCTTTCTCGAACTCAAGCCGCATGCCGTCGATGTCTCTCTGGTCTGCCCCGGATTCGTACGGACCCGCCTCACCGAGGGCAACGACTTCACCATGCCTGCCCTGATTTCCGCTGAGGAAGCGGCCCGCGAGACCCTTGCGGGTCTGGCCCAAGGGAGATTCGAGATCCACTACCCGAGACGGTTCACACGGGTGATGAAGACCCTTCGAATCCTGCCATACCGTCTGTATTTCTGGCTTGTTGCAAAGACGCTGCGTAAACCTGGGCCAGCAGTTGAAGTACCGCATCGGGTAACGCACAAGGCACTCCATGGGGCAGAGAACCTTGGGGCGAACGAAAGGCCACCAACAGGCAGCCAGACATGACCGCGCTGCCCATGACGACGGCAGCATCGATCCTCTGGGCAGAGGAGTTCTGCCGCCTGGCAACCAGCCTTAGCCCCGAGACGGTCGAGGCCTTTTCCCAGCAGTATCACCCTGAGGCGGTTTTTTCTGATCCGTTTCAGACGGTGGTGGGCCGGCAGGCGATCGCGCAGGCCTATCAAAGTATGTTCACCGCCCTTTCTTGCCCGCGGTTCACCGACCTACACCTCGCCTGGAGCAGCCCTGAGAGGCTAGCCATACGATGGGTCTTCCGGTTCTCTACCTCTGGCCGTGCCCCGGAGACACAGATCGCCGGAACCTCCTGGCTCAGCCTCGAACCCGCGAGCCATTTAATCCTACGCCACGAAGACCACTGGGATGCCAGCGTACTTTTTGGCGCTTTTCCTGGCCTTGGCCACCTGATGCGCTGGCTGAAATCTCGGGTAGCCCATGCGGGCTCTGTCACACAAACCGGCTGAATATTCCCTAAAATCAAATGGGTGTTTGCACCATGCGGGGCGGACACGCTTAACGACACAAAGGGAGCCGCATGAAGTCTATATCTGCCGATCAGATGCTCTACCCAGAGCTTTTTCGGGCCTTCGAGCGGGTGCGCTGGGACCTCGAAAACGACATCCGCTGGGCGGACTTCGACGACAGCGCCCTGTCTGACGAGCAGGCCGCCACCATCAAGATGAACGCAATCACCGAGTGGGCCGCCCTTCCCGCTACCGAAATGTTTTTGCGTGATAACCGACACGACAGCGACTTCTCCGCTTTTATGTCTGTCTGGTTCTACGAAGAACAGAAACACAGTCTTGTATTGATGGAATACCTGCGCCGGTTTCGGCCTGCTTTTCTGCCCACCGAGGCAGAACTTCATGCGGTGCGATTCGACTTCGATCCGGCCCCGCCGCTAGAGACGCTCATGCTGCATTTCTGCGGCGAGATTCGCCTTAACCACTGGTACCGATGTGCAGCCGATTGGCATACCGAGCCAGTAATCAAGCAGATCTACGAGACCATCGCCCGAGACGAGGCCAGGCACGGGGGGGCCTATCTGCGGTACATGAAAAAAGCGCTTGCCCAGGTCGGGGACTCCGCGCGGGCGGCATTTGCGAAGATCGGTGTCTTAATGGCCTCTGCCAGTCGCACCAATAAGGCCCTGCATCCGACAAATCTTCATGTAAATCAGACCCTCTTTCCAAAAGATACCGTCCAGAGTCGGCTGCCCGAGCCGGGCTGGCTTGAGCGTTGGCTGGATGATCAGATTCAGTTCGATTCCTCCTGGGAAAAGCGGGTTGCCGAGCGTATCCTTCACAACCTATCGCTGCTCTTTGAGCGCAATTTCGCTAGTGCCCAAGAGCTCAACCGGTTTCGAAAAGAGGTAAACGCTGGGCTTAGCCCAATGACCGCCGCGCCTTAGACCACTGCTCAACGCCATCGAGCACCAGGTCGGGCGCCTTAACAAAAAATGGAAGAGGGCCGCTGATACGCCCAGACAGAGGTGCGTGCGCCCTCAAGACCGACCGGAAGTACCGCAGCCAGTCATTGCCATAGCCCCCATGAACGACCACACCCGTCGGCCATGGAAGCGTCAGAAGACTGGATGACTGGGCTGCAGCCAATCCATACACGATAGCCTCACGTGCCCCCTGGGGGACACCCCTAAGTCGCAGGGGCCGCAGGGGCTGCCCGACCCCCGGCATGTAGTCGGCCAAGGCGCCGGTGGCGGCAGCCAGCGCCTGCTGGGTGAGCCCGATGCCAGGCAGGATTGCCCCGCCCCGAAAAGAAAAAGTGGCCAAAGACCCGGGTGCTGACGCTTCCCCATCCCAGCAGACATCGACCAGATCAACCACCGTAGCCGTGCCGGCAGAAACAAGCCACAGCGACATCTGTGTTTGGGCAGCCTCTGCCTTATCGGCGAGACGGTGGGCATGCTGCACCAGTCCCACTATGGCCGCCCAACGGTCGGCCCCCAATTCGGCAGGCTTTCGATAACCACACACCACGGTAAAAGCCCCCGAGGAGGTGCCCAAAACAAGGCGGCGTTCTGGCCGCAGGCCATGCCCGCGGGTCTCCAGGCATCGCTCTAGTGGACCAAGGATGGCGTCGACCTTCGTCGGATGGGCCACCGCGCTATAGGCTAGGGACCAGTTTGAATACCGATCCACTAGTCGGCTGGGCTGTGTATGCCTGAAGGCGTCGGCCATGAGGTCGGCGACCGCCGTCTTGCCATGGAGGACGCGGCCCTGACGTACTGTGCGCCCGACCCGAAGCCGCCACTTGACTGCAGTGTTGCCAAGATCGAGGCTAAGTGTCGGGATGGCCACGTAACGATACCTCTCCGAGGCTATAGCGTAGGAGGCCTGCCCCGGTCTGTACTCCGATGCGTCCAGAAATATCAATTCCTGCATGGATCCCGGTGGCGCCCGACTCCCCGAGCGGGGCCCCCCGCACGACCACCGATTGCCCTAGATAGACATCGCGTGCATTAAACCGCATCGACCAGTCAGTCGGCTGCGGCTGGTCCACGGCCTGGGCAATTCTCTGGGTCATAGCCTGCACCATTCTGGCCGGATCGAGCAGAGGCAGCCCTAGGCTTATCAAGTCGGTCACGGCGATCCCGGCGGGAGGATCATGCTCCCACCGGAGATTTAGGCCCACACCAGCCACCAGCCAGGCCCGCCCGGCAATGACCTTCTGATGCACGAGCACCCCTCCGAGCTTCTTGTCTGCGATGACCAGGTCGTTGGGCCATTTCAACCCAAAGCGGCCCGCGGCAGCGGGAAAGAGGCTGTCCAGGGTCTCCGCGACCATCAAACTGATCCAGGCAGGCCAGGCAGCGGTCGGCGCAGCGCAATCTGCCGGCCAGCAGAAGCTCGTCGCCAACGCCTGACCACAATGCAACCAGGCCTGCCCCTGACGGCCCACCCCCCGTTGCTGATCGAGGCTGTAGACGACAAAAGGCGGCCTTGCAGGATTGGCTGCGATAGCCTGAAACGCCCAGGTCTGGGTGGAGTCGCACCGAGAAATTTCTTCTACTGGCCACATAGATTGGCATCATACGACTCATGCAGAATTCCTCTGGCCGGCGCTGGAATGCGCTGCCGACTCGTCCGCTACGCCCGAACCGCCGCTGGTGGTGGCAGCATCTGCCCGCTCGCCCCAGCCCGCCGACACCTCCGATCAGCCGTCACCATCGGGCAGGCCTCTGGATCGCGGCCACGGCCTATCTTGTGGCCCTTGTGCTCATTAGCCTTTTCCCTTTCCAAGGCTGGACCAACAATGGTCTGGCGCCCTGGGCCTTTTTGCAGCAGCCTTTTCCGCGATACCGAACGGGCTTTGACCTCTGGTCAAATGTCCTTGCCTACATCCCCCTGGGCCTACTCTGGGCAAGCCTCTTTGCTGCCGGTCAGCGTCCCTCTGGTCAGTCTCACCGACTCTACGAGACCGTCTCAATCATGGTCCGGGCGTGGCTTATAGGTCTTGCCCTGTCTCTTCTTATGGAGTCCCTCCAGACCTACCTGCCGAGCCGTCGCGCCCAGTGGCTCGACCTACTAACCAACAGCGCGGGGGCGTTTCTGGGCGTCATCTTCTGGGCGATCGGCGCCCGCATTAGCCGATGGCATCGGGCCCGGCAGCCGCAGTTTCGGGGCACGATCTGCGCACCGCAGATCCCGGGAGGCTGGGTCATGGGGGCACTGCTCATTGGGGGCTGGGTGGTCGGCCAGGCCTCCCCACAGTCTCTCTGGCTGGCCCTCGGCGACCCATTCTCTTCTCTGGTGTCACTGCGTCCCTGGGCATGGCTTCTCGATCAGCCAGCCACCGGGCCGCTGGGCGCCGCAGAGGCCCTACTCACCGAGGCCGCTCTGGTCTGCGCAGGACTCATCACTCTCGCGGTCATCCTTCGAATCACCCTACTCGCCCTGGGGCAACCGTGGTCTCACCGACTCCATCGGCACTGGGGCGCCCTGCTGGGAATCACTATTGTTGGGGCGGTAATTACCCGAGGACTCTGGATCTGGCTGCTGGCCCCCGGGGTGCAGACTGACCCAGAGCAGCTTCGGGTGGCACTTTCCCAGTGGCTGTCTCCGGGAGTCCAGACGGGAATCTTCCTGACCGGGCTGGCAGGCTCAGCCGCCTTTGCCTGGCCCCTTACCGGGCTTATTCGGCTCACACTGGCCCTGTCTCTCCTGGCCCTCTCACTGGCCAATGGTCTCCCAAGCTCGGGCTATGAGCCTTCTTTAGACAACTGGGCCTCGGGCCAGTGGTTTAATCTACGGGGTCTGGCCGCCTTGTGTGCCGCCACCTGGCCGCTGATTGTGGTCGTCTGGCTGCTACTGGTCTACCGCGCGCTTCGGCGTCCGATGTCTTCTGTTTATCCACAGTCTGTTGGGGACGGCTCTCTATGTCGTATTACAAAAAACATGTCTTCTTCTGTCTAAACGAGCGGGAGACCAACTGCGAGTCCTGTGCGCAGAGCAACGCTGTGGCTGTTCACGCCCATGCAAAGAAAAAGCTCCAGACACTCAAGCAGCACGGCCCAGGGCAGATTCGTATCAATAAGGCGGGCTGTCTCGATCGATGCAGCGAGGGGCCGGTGCTTGTCGTCTACCCCGAAGGGACCTGGTATCGGTACGTCGATACGAGCGATATCGACGAGATTATTGAGGAAGATCTGCTCGGAGGACGACGGGTCACGCGACTGCTGCTCTAATTCCGTAAGAAGACGGTATGCGTCCTACCACCGAGCGGCGATCTATCGAGGGACCAGCAGGGGCCTTGGAGCTGGCGATCGACCATCCCGAGGATGGCCCGGCTGCTGGCCTTGCAGTGATTGCCCATCCCCACCCACTCTTTGGCGGGAGCCTGGACAACAAAGTTGTACAGACAATTGCCCGCGCCCTGTTAGGGCGGGGCATGGTCTGTATTCGGCCCAACTTTCGCGGGGTCGGAGAGAGCCAGGGCGTCCATGACAATGGCCAAGGCGAACGCGAGGATCTCTGGGCGACCTGGATGTGGGCCGAGGCCGCATTCGGGCCAATGGTAGGCCTCAAGCGCTGGGCAGCAGGGTTTTCCTTCGGAGCCTCGATGACAAGCCATATCGTCGCAGACTGGCCAGCTGTGCGGGGCTCCCGGGGCCTTTCCGATCTACCGCTGTCTAGCGCCGTCTTGGTGGGCCTCGCAGTCGAACGCTTTCCTCCCGCCCCCATCGATACCCGAACCCACCTTATCCACGGCGCCCAAGACGATGTCGTTACGCTAGACTCGGTGCTAGGGTTTGCGGCCCATCATCGTCGGCCGGTGGCGGTCCTTCCCGGCGCCGGACATTTCTTTCACGGCATGCTCAACGAACTTCGAGACATGGTGGCCCATGCAGTTGCACGAGACTAGACCCTCTTTTCTTTTTCTGCTCTGCGCGATGCTGCTTTTCTGGTTGAGCCTGCAGCCGGGTTTGGCCTACGCGCAGTCGGGTCCATCATCAACTGCCTGGCCCCAGCCTGTGGGTGTCTCCTCCCCCTCTTGGCTACTCATCGACCTGTCCACCGGTCAGACGCTGGCAAGCCAAAACGAGGCCCAGACCATGGCGCCCGGGGGCCTATCGGCCCTCATGACGACCTACCTGTCCTTCATGGCATTACGAGATCGCGTCATTCGGCTAGACCAGGTCGTGCCGAGCCGACCCGACGTGGAGGTGCCCGCCGGACCACGTATCTTTCTGGGGCCGGAAGGCGCGCAGGTAAAAGACCTGCTCGATGGCATTCTGCTGCTCGGGGCCCACGATGCCAACCTCGCCTTGGCCACCGCAATTGCGGGTTCTGAAGAGGCCTTTGTGGGTCTCATGAACCAGACGGCCCAGCGACTCGGCATGCGCCAGACGCGGTATGTCAATGCCAGTGGGGCCTTTCATCCAGAGACTGTCAGTTCCGCACGCGATCTCGCCATACTGGCCTCCAGCCTCTTTCAGGAGTTTCCGGAAGCCCTGAACATAGCCAGTCAGCGGGAGCTCAGTTTTAATGGAATCCGACAAACAAACCCCAATCGGCTGCTATGGCTCGACCGAAGTGTTGATGGGCTGATGGCCACCGACCTTCCCGATCGGTCCAGCGCCCTTGTCACAGCTAGGCGGCCGCAGCCGCTAGGTCCTCGGGAGCAAGTCCAACGACGGCTTCTCGTAGTGGTGACCCAGGCGGAATCTGCCGAACGACGCGTGCAAGACACCCAGCGTCTGCTGAACTTTGGCTATCAGCAGTTCGACCTCATTCGCCTCTATCGACAGGATGAGGTCTCCGCCAGTATTCCGGTCTACAAGGGTGCCATTCCCACCCTAAAAACAGAGTTCCGGCAGGATGTGCTCGTCGCTATACCAAGAAACCAACAGGGCAATATCCGCTCGGTGCTACAACACCCTAAGGGCCTGGTAGCCCCGATCATGGCTAACCAGCCCGTAGGCGAATTACGGGTCTGGTTTGCAAACCAAGAAATTCACCAGGTGGCCCTGGTGGCGGCCGACTCTATTCGGCCCGCTGGGCTTCTCGGACGAGCCATCGATAGCCTGCGGCTCTGGGCCCAGACCATTGAAGACCAGCTTCTACACCAGGAATAAAGGAAACGGCCAGTCCTATGGATCCAATATTTCCCGAGACGCTCGACCCCGCATCCATCGTATTTCTTAACGGACGATGGACACCACTGGGCGAGGCCCAGGTCTCTGTACTCGACCGAGGATTTCTTCTGGGCGATGGTATTTACGAGGTAGTACCGGTCTACCAGAGACGACCCTTCCGATGGGCGGAGCACTATGCGCGCATGCAGCGCAGCCTGGCAAGCCTGCAGATCCGCCCGTCGCTCACTGCACACGACTGGGCCGCGCTTATCGAGCAACTCATCTCCTACCAGAGCTTTGACGATCAGCTTGTCTATCTGCAGGTTACCCGCGGCGTTGCCAAACGCGACCATGCCTTTCCCGCCCCCGGAGTTCCTGTAACCGTCTTCGCGATGGCAAGCCCAATGCGGCTTCCAACCGAGGCAGAACGCAACCGTGGCATCAGTGCCATTACACTGGCCGATGAACGGTGGATGCGATGCGACATCAAGACGATTGCCCTGGTTGGCAATGTCCTGGCCCGCCAGGCGGCAGTCTCACAGGGTGCCCAGGAGGCCATTCTCTTTCGCGACGGGCTGCTTACCGAAGGGGCCGCCTGCAATGTCTGGCTCGCCATCGATGGGGGTCTTGTCGGTAGCCGCAAGACCGAGCGCGTACTCCAGGGAATTCGGTATGACCTTTTTGAAGAGCTCTGCGAAGAGGCTGCAATCCCCTTCTCCCTAAGGGATGTCTCCCGAGAGGCTTTCGCCCAGGCCGACGAGGTCATGATTAGTTCAGCCACCAAAGAGATCTTGCCGGTCACGACGATCGATGCAAAGCCCGTGGCCTCCGGGACCCCGGGGCCAGTCTACCAGCGGCTGCGGGCTGCCTACGACCGGCGTATTGCCAGTCTTCTTGACCAGGCAGCCACTCCCCTATCGCCATGATCTATCGTCCCCCGTCTGCCCCGCCGCCCTCTGGTTCGCCAGATGGGGCGCCAGAGGGGCAAGAGAACCCCTCGCTGCTGACCTTCCCGTGCGACTTTCCTATCAAGGTTATGGGGCAGCGGCGCGATGGGTTTGCCCAGGAGGTCCTGCAGTCCATAAAAGACCTGGTCCCCGACCTTGCGCCGGAGAAGGTTGAAATGCGGGTCAGTAGCGGGGCCCGTTATATCAGCCTAACCATCCTGATCCATGCGGTCTCACGGGAGCAGCTCGATGCCGTCTATCTACGTCTTACCGGGCATCCATGGGTAAAGGTCGTGCTCTAACCCGATGGCCTGATCTGCGTGCGGCGTCCTATACCTACACGCTAAAAAAGATGCAGGCCTTTACCGAAGACCGAACCCCAGAGACACCCGATGTCTTCTGGGCCGTCGAACATTTGCCCGTCTTTACGCTTGGCGTGGGCGGCCTAGAAAGCCATATCCTTGATGCAGGAGAAATTCCCGTTGTCAGAACCGATCGTGGGGGACAGGTAACCTACCATGGACCAGGCCAGCTGGTGGTCTACACCCTGATCGATCTGAACCGCCGCGGCCTTTCTGTGCGCGACCTAGTAAACCAGATCGAGACCGGCGTACTTAACATGCTCCATAGCCTTGGACTCGCTACAGCCCAACGGGTCCCAGGGGCTCCCGGCATCTATCTGCCCCACCCCCATCGCAAAGAGGCCCATGGCAAGGCCCAGGACGGCGCCTTTCATCTGACAGAACGACTTACCCAGACCCGCAAGATTGCCTCCCTGGGGCTCAAGGTACGCCGAGGCCGCTGCTACCACGGAGTAGCACTGAATCTCGGGCTTGACCATAGGCCCTTTGAAAAGATTAACCCCTGCGGCTACCCGGGACTACAGACGACAGACGTACAGGCTGAAGGCGTAGCGCTTGCCTGGGATACCGCTGCTGATATGCTCATTGATCATCTGCTCGCCACACTCTATCCCGAAGACACCGCCCACCATGACCGAGCGCTCTGACCCCACAAAAAACATCAACGGAATCCCAACGCCTTTTCCTAAGAAAAAGGGGCTCGAGAAGACCCGCCGAATTCCGATCACTCCGGTGGCCCCTACGGGCCTGAAAAAGCCAGACTGGATTCGGGTGAAGGCGGCAAGCGAGCAGTCTCGGTTTTTAGAGATTAAGTCAATTCTGCGGTCACACCGTCTTCACACTGTCTGTGAAGAGGCCTCCTGCCCAAATATTGGAGAATGCTTCGGCAAAGGAACCGCCACCTTCATGATCATGGGAGACAAATGCACACGGCGCTGCCCCTTTTGTGACGTCGGTCATGGCCGACCAGACCCCCTAGACCCCCACGAGCCCGAGAACCTCGCCAAGACGATTGCCGCCCTAAAGCTGCGCTATGTGGTGATCACCAGCGTAGACCGTGACGACCTCAAGGACGGGGGCGCAGGACATTTTGTGCGCTGTATTGAGGCGGTGCGTTCGACCTCACCCACCACACAGATTGAAGTCCTCGTGCCAGATTTTCGGGGCCGACTCGAGCGCGCCCTTGAGATCCTTGTAACCGCCCCGCCCGATGTGATGAACCACAATCTCGAGACCGTACCCCGGCTCTATAAGCAGGCCCGACCGGGGTCCAGCTACAGCCATTCACTCAGCCTGCTCAAGCAGTTTAAGGCGCAAGTTGGCCAGGTGCCCACTAAGAGCGGCATCATGCTCGGGCTTGGGGAGACAGACGATGAAGTCTTCTCGGTCATGCAAGACCTTCGAGACCACGATGTCGACATCATCACCATCGGCCAGTACCTGGCCCCCTCAGGGGCCCATCTTCCTGTGGCCCGGTACGTGCACCCTGATCAATTTAAGCGCTTTGAAAGTGCCGCCCAGGAGATGGGCTTTAGCCATGCTGCGGTTGGCCCGATGGTACGTTCCTCCTACCATGCGGATGAGCAGGCCGCACAGGCAGGAATCACCGCCTAGCGCCTTCTCGCATCTCTGACTACTTTCGCCAGAAGGCGGGCACCAGGATGACCATTACCGTGAGAAGCTCCAGCCGCCCGAGAAGCATGGCAAAGGACAAGACCCAGAGCTGAAACCCCGTGAGCGACCCATAGTTGGCAGCGGGCCCAACCTCGTTGAGGCCTGGGCCAAGGTTGTTGACGCAGGCCAAGGCCGCACTAATGGCGGTAATGTCGTTCATGCCCGAGAGCAGCAAGAGAAAGGTGGTGATCATCACCGTAGCGCCATAGGCAAGCATATAGGCAAGCACCGCAAAGACCACGGGGGAGGCAACCACCGAACTACCGAGCTGCACCGGTTGGACAACCCGAGGATGAATGATGCGCAGGAACTCCCGATAGGCCAGCTTCACCATGATCACCAGACGAATCATCTTAATGCCTCCACCCGTCGAGCCCGAGCTCGTGGCAAAAGCACACAGAAAAATCATCAGCCAGGGGACGAAATGCGGCCACCGAGCATAGTCCTCTGTGGCGTAACCAGTAGTTGTCACAATCGAGACCACATTAAAGGCGGCGGCTCGAAAAGACTCGATTAAAGAGGGATAGACCCCCCGCAGCCACAAGACAAGGGTCACGAAGAAGACCCCAAAAGCGATCGTCATAAGATAGTAACGGGCCTCAGGACAGTCTCGATAGGGCTTAGCAGACATCCGCCGCATGGCAGAGAAGTGAATCGCGAAATTCACCCCCGAGAGCATCATAAAAATAATCGCTACGGCCTCGATAAGCGGGCTGTCAAAGTAACCAATACTGGCATCGTGACTCGATAAACCACCAATCGACACCGTGCTTCCCATATGCACCAGAGCATCAAACCAGTGCATGCCAGCAAGCCAATAGGCGAAAAAACAGAGAAGAGAAAAGAGCAGATAAATCCCCCAGAGGCCTTGGGCGGTCTCCGTAATACGGGGGGTAAGCTTATTGTCTTTCGATGGCCCGGAGATCTCCGCCTTAAAGAGTTGCATACCACCCACCCCAAGAAGCGGAAGAATGGCAACAGCCAAAATAATGATGCCCATACCACCGAGCCACTGAAGAAAACTACGCCAAATAAGAATAGACCGCGGCAGAGCATCAAGCCCAGTTAGGACAGTTGCCCCGGTGGTGGTGAGGGCCGAGATACCCTCAAAAAAAGCCTGGCTGAAACGCAACTCTGGCAGATAAAACCAGATCGGCAATCCGGCAAAAAATGCCAGCACCAACCAGACCAGCGCGGCCAAGAGAAAGCCATCCCGCGGCTTGAGATCGCGGGAAGAGACACGGGTGACTAAGAGCCCGACCCCGCCAACAGACAAGGTAACCAACGCAGCCTGAAAAAATGCGTCGAGCGCGGGATCGTCTCCGAGGTAAGCAAAGGCCAGAGGCAGGCTAAAAGTCAGGCCGAAGAGGCTGACCAGCAGCGACAGAATATTAAGAACAACCCTAAACGAGGATGCCGTTGACTTCAAAAAAATCCCGCGGATACCTGAAAGAGTTTTTCTATCTTCGGAATCATCTTACGGTTGGTTACGAAGACGATCAGATGGTCATCGCGTTCAATAGCGGTGTCATGATGAGCCATAAGCACCTCAGACGCATCGGCCTGTCCCCGCACGATCGCTCCAATTGAAGCCCCCTTAGGAAGTTCGATCTCCTCAATACGACGGCCCACCACCTTCGATGTCTTTGCATCCCCATGTACCACGATCTCCAACACCTCGGCCGCACCCCTGCGAAGCGTATGCACCGCCGCAATATCGCCACGACGCACATACCGGAGCAGTTCGCCCAGCGTCGTATGCGAGGGGGTCAGGGCAATATCAATCTCGCCGCCCTCCATGAGTTCGGCATACGCCTTCCGATTAATCAGGGCTAAGACCCGCCGGGCTCCGAGACGCTTGGCGAGAAGGGCAGCCATGATGTTGTTCTCATCATCATTGGTAAGGGCCAAGAAAAGGTCCATGCTCGCCACGTTCTCTTCTTCCAACAGGGTCTCGTCGGTCGCATCGCCGTGTAAGACCAAGGCCTTCCCATTGAGGTCTTGGGCGAGCTTTTCACACCGGGCTGCGTTACCCTCGATAATCTTGCACAAGACCTCATCAGAAATGGCCTGGGCAAGTCGGCGACCCACGTTTCCTCCGCCCACGATCATGACGCGCCGAACCGGCTTGTCAATCTGATGTAGCTCCTGCGTAACGCTGCGGATATGCTCCGAGGCAGCAATAAAAAAGACCTCGTCACCTGACTCGATAAGCGTGCTTCCATCGGGGAGAATCGCCCTACCGCGACGAAAAATAGCCACCACGCGGCTGTCGATGTCAGGCAGATGTTGTCGAAGATCCATAATCGGGTGAGAGACCATGGGGCTGCCCGGATCTGCGCGCACCGCTAAGAGGCCTACCCGTCCGTGGGCAAACTCTAAAACCTGCAGGGCCTCCGGAATCTCAATGAGCTTTTTAAGATAGTCTGTGACCGTGCCTTCTGGGCTAATCGCCACATCTACTGCAAAGCCCTCTGGCGTAAGCAGTTCCGGGTGCTGCATCCACTGTGCAGAGCGCACGCGGGCAATCCGCTGTGGCACATTAAAACACCGGTGGGCCAGCTGGCAGGCGACCAGATTCACCTCATCGTGGGTAGTCACCGCAATCAAGATGTCGGTGTCTTCGATGCCGGCGGCCTGCAAGACATCTAAATTAGTGGCGGTCCCCTGCACGGTTCGAAGGTCAAACCGTTCTTGTAGTTCGGAAAGAAGGTCGCTACTGGTGTCTACTACCGTGATGTCATTTCTCTCCTGCACCAACATCTCTGCAAGTCCTGAACCGACTCGGCCCGCACCGAGAATAAGAATTCTCATACCAAGGATTTTCTCGGCGCCGGCCTAGATGACTCCATGCCAAGCTGCTTAATCTTTCGGTAGAGATGGGTGCGTTCTAAACCCGACTGCTCTGCCAGCCTGGTCATACTGCCACCCTGCTTGGCGAGCTGGTACTCAAGATAGATGCGTTCGAAGGCATCCCGTGCATCACGCAACGGCTGCTCAAGAGAAATAGCCAAGAGGGCCTCCTGGGCCCGCTCTTTCGGGTCAGGAAGGTCTTCTTCGGGCTCCTCTGCGCCGGCATGCAGAGGCTGCTGCGTGCTCGCAAGTGCCTGCTGCCAAGCCTTCTGGGCCTGTGCCCTTGCTAGCGCGGCCTGCACCGTTTTTAAGAGCCGTGCCAAAGCGATGGGCTTCTCGAGAAAATCAAAGGCGCCTATCCGGGTTGCCTCAACAGCCGTCTCTATTGTGGCGTGGCCCGACATCATAATAACCGGCATGGTCAGCAGGCCCTGGGCGGACCATTCTTTGAGAAGTGTGACCCCATCTGTATCTGGCATCCAAATATCGAGCAGCACCAGATCAAAACGCTTGAGTTGACGGGACGATCGAGCCTGAGCCGCATTGGCTGCTAAGGTAATCGCATGACCTTCGTCTTCGAGCACTTCAAGAAGAAGCTCTCGAACACCAAGTTCGTCATCAACAATCAGAATGTCAGACATAACGGGAATTTTCCGAGACGGGGGGCCGATATGCAAATTCAAGTTCTACCGAAACACCCAGAGTACGCCCTTCGGAATCGGTTCGGTTCTTCACAGCGATCGCGGCCTGATTTTCTTCCATAATCTTTTTCACAATCGCCAGACCCAGACCCGTACCTTTGGGCTTCGTAGTCACATAAGGCTCGAATACCCGGTGAATAATTCCCAGAGACAGACCAGGACCGTTATCTTCTACCCGTACCCGACAAGCCTCTAGGCCAGTCGAATCAAAAATTCGCTCACAGAGAATGACAATGCGACCGTGCTTCTGATTTTCAACCGCATCCTGCGCATTTTGCACCAAATTATGAATCACCTGTATGAGCTGACCACGGTCTGCCCAGACCCAACAATCGGAAGATAAGACGTCTGCCACAATGCGCGGATCAGAGGCATATAGGCCCATCACTTCTTGAATCAATACCGAGAGATCAAGATGGCTGGGCTGCGCTGCCGGCAGGCGTGCATAGTTTCTAAACTCGTCGACCAAGGCCTTAAGGCCGTTTACCTGATCGACGATCGTGGCACAGGATTTCTGCAGGAGTTCGCGATCCGAAGGCTGCAACTTCTCGAGCAGCCTTCGCTCCATTCTTTCCGCAGAGAGTTGAATAGGCGTGAGAGGATTCTTTATCTCATGGGCCATGCGACGTGCGATATCGGACCAGGCACGAATCCGTTCTGCGGCCATGAGAGCACTAATGTCATCAAAAACAAGGACATAAAGTGGGGGCGCATCAACCACTGGATTCGGGAGCCGAGAGACATTCATTAACAGCGCAGTGGTCGTACCGTCTTGGGCCTGAAAGTTGTGCTGCTGCTGATCTTCGCTTACCCGAGCCATCGCCGCGACCAAGTCGCCAGCAAAATCTGTCAATACCGGCAAAGCCTGCAGAGGTGCCCCCAGTGCCTCGTTGAGGGTCTGACGCAGCAGACGTTCAGCGCCCGGATTGAACTGCGTAAGGCGCCAGTCTTGATCAAAAACCAGGACCCCGGCTGAGATATGGGAGAGGACCTGTTCGAGAAACCTGCTCGAGGCCTCGCGCCTTTGCTGATTCTCAAGTGCAAGACGCTTGGCCTCCTCAAGCTGTCCGGTCATGTCGTTAAAGGAACGTACAAGGTCATTGAGTTCGTGGTCAGTGCTGTCTTCCCGTATGCGCGGATAATCTCCGCCGGCGACCTGCCGAGTGGCGCGCTCAAGAGACCGTAGCGGTCCAGCCAGCCAGGCGCTTAATAAAACCGCCGTTAAGAGGGCGCCAAACAGCGCTAGCAAGAGCGCAAAGCTTAAGGTGACGCCATAGATCTTTCGAATGCCGTCTTTGCCCAAGGCAAGCTGCCGATAGTCGCTGTATCCCTGGTTTAGTAAGTCGATATTCTGGGCGAGTGCATCAGGTACAGGCTCGCGCCATTGGACAAACCGTACCTGATCGAGTCCCGGCTCCGGTCGGATCGACAATACGATAGCCCGAACCTGCAGGGCCCAGTCCGGCCCATCGTTGCGTGGCTCGATGATGACAAACTGGCGAGACACCCGAGCACGCTCAAGGGCTTCGGAGGAGGGCATATCAGGAACCAGCCGAAAGAGAGAAGCCGATCGAATAGCCAGCGCACGACCCTTCAAATTTAAAACCAGAACCTCTAAACCCTCTCGGCCAAAGGTGGCGGTCTCGATGGCCTCATTCAGGTTTTCATCGGTCACCGATTCGAGTGAGACTCCCAGACGGCGCGCCTGAGACAAGGCATCAAGCTGAATCGCCTCCAGGGTAGCGCGTCCCAGAGCACTTCCCGAATCCAGTGCGCGCTCAACACCCTGCGAAAACCAGCTGTCTATCGACCGAGCCAAGAACTGTACAGAGACTAAGGAGACCAGCACCACAGGGATAATTCCCATGGCGGCAAAGGCCAGGGCGAGCCGCACCATAAGCCGGGAGCCAAAGACTCGGGCACGGTGGCGACGAACAGCACGAACCACAACCCAGCTGACCAGCCCCGCCATCGCCACGACAACGACGAGATTTGCGCCCACTAGCCAGGAATAAAAACTGTCCACACGACTCTCGTTGCCCGAGGCCATCGACAAGAGCGCCAACGTCCCGGCGGCCATTGCAAAAACCAGGAGCAGCGAGAGCCGAAGAAGAAAACTCATGCCGCCTCGGGCACCGACTGCAGACTGACCGACACCCAGCCTGTCGATAGGTTCCAATCTTGGGTGGTAAAGGCACTGATCTGCAGAGGCTTTGGCAAAGCGGTCTTATCGAGCCGTAGCCGAACGCTCAGATCAAGCCCCTCAAACGCCTGATCAGATGACGCTACCTGCCAACCCCGAACTACGAGGCTGTGCCGTAAGGCCTCTGTAAGATCCGCAAAGGTTTGGGGGGGGTTGCCATCGCGCCGAACCCGAAAAAACCGTGTAATGGGGTGAAAAGTAAGGAGGGCCACACGACGATGCGCATAGACCTCTTCGTTGAACCAGAAAAGCCGGCGGCGCTCGGCACGAAATACCGACTCAAACTGCAGAGTCACCCCACGCTCAATGGCGGCGACAAGCGCCAGACTTAAAGAAACATTTACATTGCCCGAGAGTACCCACATACCCTGAGTATCACGGCCGAGATGGACTTCACTGAGCGAGAGGCTCGCAAGCGGCGTCTCTAGAGATGACGGGGGGCCTGCAACCGGGGTCGACGGTTGAGCGGCAGAGGAGACGAGCGCCCGGCCCCCGAGTATTGCAAGGGCCAGAGACCAGCCTGACCATTGGGCCAATCGTTGTAAGAACCCTCGCCGAGACATCTCAGCCTAGGCGCTTTTCCAGTCGCGCATAAAAAAACCCGTCTCCCGATACCGAGGTTGACCCTGCATCGACATAGTATGGAAGAATCTGACCCGGAGCGGGTTTTCGAGAGGCATCAGAGGTTCGGTGGAGGAATCGCTCGATCTGCTGCTCACCCTCTTCGGGAAAGACCGAGCAGGTGATATAGAGAAGCTGACCACCCGGTCGAAGCGCCCGCCACAATCTATCCAGAAGTCGCTGTTGTAGAAGAACCAAGGTCTCGAGCTCAGAGGCGGTCCGCACCCAGGCGCCTTCGGGATGACGCCGCAGGACACCAGAGCCCGAGCATGGCGCATCGAGCACAATATGATCGAATACCGCAGGAATCGTCACGGGCCATTCATTCTCGGCCAAGTCTGCGACCAGGGGACGAAGTTGGCAAGAACCAAATCGAGGCCGAAGCCGCTGCCACTCCTTCTCCAGCCGGGCAAGGCGCGACGCCGATTGGTCCACGGACCAGAGTGCAATGGGGGCCTGCTCGAGTAGCAGAAAACTCTTGCCGCCAGGTGCCGCACAGGCATCTAAAATCCGATCTCCCGGTTGTAGAGGAAGAAGACCAAAGGCCCTCTGGGCGGAGCTGTCTTGCACCCGAAAGACGCCATCTGCAAACCCTGGAAGATCTTCTACATTAGCGGGAGGAGAAACCATCAGGGTCTTATCAGCAGACCAAGTAACCCTATGCCCGAGCGCCTCAAGAGACGCTGACCAGGCATCGCGCTGCGCCAGATTACCTAAATACCGCAGCGTAAACGCTGGCGGCAGCCGAATCGCAGCGCAGTGGGCTGCATAAACAACGCGGCCTGCCTGCAGCAGACGCTGCCAGTACCAGTCAGGCGCATTGGCCTGCGCCGCTGGGGCAGTCAAGTCGGCCTCTGCCTTAAGAGGATCTGCCAGTACGCGGCGCAGGAGGGCATTCACAAAAGAGGCGGCTCGGCTACCCCCCAGATGGCGGGCAGCCTCTACAGCCTGGCTCACAACCGTTGCATCCGTGCGGTAAGCCCGCAAAAGACAGGAGAATGCGATGGAGAGAATCGCCTGAAGCTCTTCAGCCGGAGGGCGGTCTGAGAGTCGGCCCAGGCGCACCCGAGTCAGGCCCCAGGCACGCAGACCATGAGCCACCAGGTCAGAGACCGCTGGGGTATACGCACGAAGGGGGGGGCGCCCAGAAGGCCTTTTTCGAACAGATACAGATACGCGCTGTGACCGCGCCGAGAGAGACGGGTTCGCCGCTAGCAGCTGCACGATGCAACGGCTCGCCTGGACCATCTGTCGCCACAATGGCGGCGACGGGTCAGAGGGTTGTAGGCGTGTTATCCCTGACGGCGCCACTGCAAGGCAAACTGCCGTAGGCGATCAATGCGGTCTTCCGTGGCAGGGTGGGTAGAAAAAAGTCCTGCAACGCCCCGGCCTGACAACGGGTTCATGATCATCATCTGTGCGGTCTCTGGATGGCGCTCTGCGGCCGGAAAAGCCATCCCTCGGGCATAGTGGTCGATCTTCTGCAATGCACTGGCTAGCGCCTCCGGGTCACCCGAAATCTCCGCCCCACCCCGATCCGCCTCAAACTCGCGGGCACGTGATATCGCCATCTGAATGAGGCTTGCCGCAAGTGGTGCCAGAATCATCACTGCAATACTTACCACCGGGTTAACCGGCCGGCCCTCAGCATCACGCCCCCCAAAAATTAGGGCAAAGTTTGCAAGTGCCGAGATCGCCCCGGCCATCGTCGCGGATATCGTAGAGATGAGAATATCCCGATGTAAAACGTGCGCGAGTTCATGGGCCATCACACCGCGCGTCTCTCGTGCAGACAATAGCCGCAGTAGTCCGGTGGTTGCCGCTACAGCCGCGTTCTCAGGGTTTCTTCCCGTGGCAAAGGCGTTTGGCGCTTCTTCATCAATGATGTAGACCCGCGGCATCGGCATCGCGGCATTTCTCGCAAGCCCCTCAACCATGGTGTAGAACTCAGGGGCGGTCTGGGCATCGACCTCCCGCGCGCTGTACATTTTGAGCACCATCCGGTCAGAGAACCAGTAGGCCCCAAAGTTCATGACGCCAGCAAAAATTAAGGCGATGAGCATGCCCGACTGACCACCCAAGGCAGCGCCAATCATGCCAAACAAGGCCACAATCGCGGCCATTAACATCGCTGTCTTTACCCAGTTAAACATCTTTTTTGTACTCCTGTGATGGACTATCCAATCGGTCACCCCGTTCGATCCGATAGCCACGACAAAATTCCACAGCCGGTAATCGTTTTCCCCCGGCTTGTTGCAACCAGCCAAGCTCAATTGCGCCGACAGCACAGGCCACAACCAGACCCTGGCCCGGCTGTGGCAGCCGCAGTATCTCTCCCGGTCGGCCCAAGACGCCTGAGGTCTCTCGAACCGAAACTCCGCCACATTTTAAGGTGATCCCCCCATGCATACACCGTGCGGACGGCAGTGGATCTAGGGCACGAATCTGCCCAAAGACCGTTTCTGCCGAGCCGGTAAAACCTACCCACTGATCATCCGCAGAAATCTTATGGGCATAGCTGATCCCTTCGGTCGCCTGCGGAATAGGTTCGCGGCTTCCCCACGGCCATTCAAGAAGGAACGCCCGCAAGGCATCAACCCCAAGTTCCATGAGCCGCGGATAGAGACTTCCGAGCGTGTCTGTCGGGAAAATGGGGGTGACCGACCGCGCCCAGACGGGTCCGGTATCAAGACCCTCCTCCATCTGCATCAGACATACGCCCGTCTCCGCGTCGTTGGCAGCCAAGGCACGTTGTATCGGCGCCGCCCCCCGCCACCGAGGGAGAAGCGAGGCATGCAGATTAAGGCAGCCCCAACGGGGAGTCGTCAAAACAGCCTTCGGTAACAGAAGACCATAGGCGATCACGATTAAGAGGTCGGGTTGGCGGTTTTTAAGCCACTGCTGAGCAGCAACACCATCCGGATCTTTCGATGAGAGTCGGCTCGGTGAACAGACTGGCAGGCCATGGGACTGAGCAACCGCCGCCACCGCTGAGGACTGCACCCTTTGGCCACGACCCCGAGGTCGCCCTGGCTGAGTAAGTACCCCGACCCAGTCAAAATCCTTTAGTCGCGGATCCTCAAGGAGGCGGCCAAGAATCTCCGCGGAGAAATCTGGGGTACCCGCAAAGACAAGACGCGTTCTAGCCAATGCGTGCAGTCAGCCGTGAAAGCGTGTCTCGTGCGCCTGGGGAGAGGGGCTGTTCTTCGGGCTGCGGCAAGGCGCCATCTCGCTCTGCCTTGACAAGCTTTGTGGCGATTCGGCCCTGCTTAAGACGAGAAAGATAGTCAACAAAGACCTTGCCATTGAGATGATCGAGTTCATGCTGAATACAGACCGAAAGCAAGCCATCGGCCACAAACTTCACCGGCCGACCCTCCTCATTAAGGGCTCGGACTTCAATACGGTCAGGACGTGTCACCTCGTCATAGACACCGGGCACCGATAGACATCCCTCCTGATGGGTCTTGACCTCGGCCCCAACGGCAGAGATCTCGGGATTAATCAGAACCCGCAGATCGTTCTGTGTCTCCGAGGTATCAACAACTATCACGCGGACATGGGCGTTGACCTGGGTCGCAGCAAGCCCGATACCCGGCGCGACATACATCGTCTCAGCCATATCACAGATCAGGCGCCGAATCGTCTCATCGACTTCACGCACAGGTTGAGCAACCGTGCGAAGTCGGACATCGGGGTAATGAAGCAAGGGCAGGAGTGCCATCGGCGCGTCTAGGAACGGGCTGTTACCAAATATTGATAGGGGTCTTCATCAGGCGGCTTCTATGAAAGTTCTATTCACTAGGCGACTTATAGTACAAAACTTTTGGCTGCCTACCCTCGGGGTCTTTCTAACCGCTGTATTTCAAAGAAAGGCGCCGCCATGGATATTGCCCCTGACCCCATCTCCACCCTTTCAGATCAGGCTGACAACAACGTACTGCCTAAGGCTCTGTCTCGCACGGTCTGCCTCCGCCATGCTGACTTGGCACCCCCCATGCACCAGGTGCATCCGCGGGTTGAGACGCTCTATGCACGCGGCAATCTGGGGCTCCTAGAGAGGCCATGCCTCGCCCTGGTGGGAAGTCGCAGGGCCACCGCGCAAGGGACAGCCGACGCCCACTGGTTTGCGCAAACATCGGCACAGGCAGGTCTAGTTATCGTTAGTGGTCTTGCGGTCGGGATCGATGCGGCGGCCCATCGCGGTGCGCTGTCCATTGATGGTGGCACAACGATTGCAGTCCTTGCCCATGGTCTAGACCAGATCTATCCCACCCGCCATCAAGGCCTTGCCGCCCAGATTCTGGCCAGTGGCGGACTGCTTCTTAGCGAGTATCCCGACGGCGTACCAGCGCGTCCATTTCAATTTGTCCACCGTAATCGCATTATTGCGGCGATTAGCCGGGCCGTCTGCGTCATAGAAGCAGGGCAAGGCAGTGGGTCTCTTATTACAGCGCTCAACGCCTTGGAATTAGGCCACGATGTGTTTGCTGTGCCTGGGTCGATCCATCTTTCTTTATCAGCAGGCGCACACCAACTCATTCGACAGGGGGCAGGGCTCGTCGCCTCACCCACAGAACTTCTCTTTGACATGGGAATCCTCGACTCGACCGCGATTACCCAGACCCTCGGAAGGCGAGGTAGACGAAGAGAGACAGCGCAAGACCCACGACTCTCCCCCGTGCTAGAGACCTTAGAATGGACCGGCCAGTCGGCGGCAGTCATTGCGTCCCGTCTCCAGTGGCCCCTCCAAGATGCTCTTGTCGGCCTTCTGCTTGCCGAAAATTGCAGTCAGGCGCGCCGACTACCCAATGGCGATTGGGTCAGGTTTCAAGATCATCGATGACTGGGGTATTCTAAAGTCCCTCTCGTCTCAGGAGTCTTTGTGTCTTTGCAGCCTGGTGTATCGCTTGTTATTGCAGAAAAGCCGTCCGTCGCCGCTGATATTGCACGGGCCCTCGGAGGGTTTTCGAAGAAAGAAGATTTTTTCGAGCGCGAAGACATGATTGTGAGCTCGGCAGTCGGTCACTTGCTCGAGATCGCTGCGCCGGAACAATATGAAGTAAAGCGGGGCAAATGGTCTTTTGCCCACCTTCCTGTCATTCCGCCGCACTTTGATCTGCGGCCCTTGCCAAAGACAGAGCAGCGACTCAAGCTCCTTGCGCGTCTGATCAAACGTAAGGAGGTCGTCCGTATCGTAAATGCCTGCGATGCGGGCCGCGAGGGTGAACTCATCTTCCGAACCATTGTGCGATACACCAAGGCCAAGCAGCCGATCGCGCGGCTCTGGCTGCAATCTATGACACCTGAGTCGATCCGTAAAGCCTTTGACCAACTTCGTGAAGATGCGGACGTCATGCCACTGGCCCAGGCCGCCCAGTGTAGGGCAGAGGCCGACTGGCTTGTCGGCATTAACGGCACCCGGGCTATGACGGCCTTCAATTCAAAAGAGGGCGGGTTTTTTCTCACTACAGTGGGTCGTGTTCAGACACCCACGCTCTCTATTGTGGTCGAACGAGAAGAGGCGATTCGGCGCTTCGTCCCAAAGCCTTATTTTGAAGTGACTGCCGTCTTTCAGGCGAAGAGCGGTCAGTATGAAGGCAAGTGGTTCGATCCAGGTTTTAAAAAGAGCGATACTGCCCCGGATGCACGGGCCGAGCGAATCTGGAGCGAAGAGACAGCCCGAGTAATTGTCGCCGCGTGTCAGGGCAGGCCCGTACAGGTCAGAGACGACGCAAAGGCCTCTACTCAGGCACCTCCGGCGCTCTTTGACCTCACAACCCTGCAGAGGGAGGCCAACGCGCGATTTGGGTTCTCCGCAAAGAATAGCCTCGGCATCGCACAGGCCCTCTACGAAAAGCACAAGTTGTTGACCTATCCACGGACAGACTCTAAGGCACTGCCAGAGGACTACATTGAGACGGTCAAGGCAACCCTGTCTTCCCTCTCAGAGACCGATGCCTATGGCGGGCTGTCTCGTCAGATTCTCTCATCACAGTGGGTGCAGCCCACCAAACGCGTCTTTGACAATGCCAAGGTCTCTGATCACTTTGCCATCGTGCCGACCGGACAGTTACCGAAGACGTTGTCCGAACCAGAAGCGAAGATTTTTGATCTCGTCTGTCGCCGGTTTCTGGCGATCTTTTTCCCCGCGGCGGAGTATCTCAACACCACGCGCATCAGTACGATTGAGAATCACCAGTTTCGCACCGAGGGAAAGGTTCTGGTTAAGCCGGGCTGGCTCAGTGTCTACGGTCGAGAGACCATTGCGGCCGAAGGCGCCCTTGTCGAGGTAGATCCGCAAGAGGCCATAGAGGTTATCTCTGTTGGGTCGGAGGCGCTCCATACACGCCCCCCCGCCCGCTACTCCGAGGCAACGTTGCTATCGGCTATGGAAGGTGCCGGCCGTTTCGTCGATGACGATGAACTACGTGAGGCGCTCTCTGGCAAAGGCCTCGGAACGCCCGCAACCCGTGCAGCCATCATCGAAGGTCTTCTCAATGAGAAATACCTGCTGCGAGAAGGCCGTGAGCTTATTCCTACCGCTAAGGCACTTCAACTCACCACGCTTCTGCGCGGACTCGATGTCAAGGTCTTATCTAAACCGGAACTCACCGGAGAGTGGGAATTTAAGCTGCGACAAATTGAACAAAAGGCGCTCGCTCCCGACGCCTTTATGGCCGAAATTTCTCGACTTACCCAACACATTGTCGACCAGGCGAAAAACTACAACAGCGACACAATTCCTGGAGACTACATTACCTTACAGACGCCGTGTCCAAAATGTGGGGGTGTTGTCAAAGAGAATTACCGGCGCTACAACTGCGGGAACTGCGATTTTTCGATAAGTAAGATACCGGGCGGACGCACCTTCGAGCCGACCGAGGTTGAGAGCCTTTTACAGACCGGCTCCCTTGGGCCTGTCGATGGCTTTCGAAGCAAAATGGGTAGACCCTTTGCTGCTCAGCTTAAGCTAACGGCAGACCACAAGCTAGAATTCGACTTTGGTAATGGAAGCGCTGGGGAGAGCGACGAGCCAGTCGATTTCTCTGGGGAAGAGAGTCTCGGGCCATGCCCGAAGTGCCAATCCCGCGTATTCGCCCACGGAAATGCCTACGTCTGTGAGCATAGTGTAGGGGCTGAGAAGAGCTGCGATTTCCGTTCTGGCTTGATCATTCTGCAACAGTCGATCAGCCGTGAGCAGATGACAAAGCTACTCGTCGAGGGCAAGACCAGTCTGCTCGAAGAGTTTGTCTCCGCACGAACCAGGCGGCGATTTAAGGCTTTCTTGGTTAAGACACCGGAAGGAAAGGTGGGATTTGAATTTGCCCCCAAAGCCGAGAAGCCGGCCAAGGCAAAGCGCGCTAAAGCCTAGGTCAAAGACGACCTCTGAACAACTACCTGGTTAGTGACTCCGGAACGCACATGTCCGGTAGGGGCTGCCCTAGCCGCAGAATCGCAGTGTCGGGTCTGGTCATCGAAGAAAAAATCTGGCTGAAACTCCTTAAGAAATGCTCCCTTATCGAGACCCCCCAGGAAGAATGCCTCATCAACATCAATCTGCCAATTCATTAAGGTACGAATTGCTCGCTCGTGAGCAGGAGCGGATCGGGCGGTAACCAAGGCTGTGCGCAGCGTCATTCTCGTCTCCGCACCTGACTGTCGAAGGCGATGCAGAGACTCTAGGAGTGGCTTAAAAGGACCCGGCGGCAAGGGCGTCTGGGCTTGTCTGGCCTCATGATCAACGAAAGCGTCTAAGCCCTGCTGCTGATAAACCCGCTCCGCCTCATCGGAGAACAAGACTGCGTCGCCGTCAAAGGCAATACGCAGCTCGTTAGGATAGCCCTCAGAAGCCTTCTGAGAGTGCGGAAAGACATGGGCAGCAGGGCAGTCGGATTCGAGCGCCTGTTCGACATCAGAGGCATTGGCAGAGAGAAACAAGGTTGCGTGCAGTGGCTTGAGGTAGCGATACGGGCTCACCCCACGGGTAAAAACACCCCGCTGAATTGACAACCCGTGGGCCTGGGCCGAATGGTAGACACGCAGACCAGAGACAGGGTCATTACGAGATAGAACCACCACCTCAGTCTGTGCATGATGAGGCCCATTAAATCGAAGAAGTTTTTGAACAAGAGGAAAGGCTACCCCGGGCTTTGCCGGTTGGTCGATACGCGACCACTGCAGCTGCATATAAGCTCTGTCGTCGTGTTCCTCAAAAACACGATTTTCTTCCTCAAAATCAAACAAGGCCCGAGAAGATATGGCAACAACCAGCGTCTGGGTAGCACCGTCTGACATAGCTTAAAACTTTGACTTCTATCTTTTGGCAGAAATAGCCTTGATTGCCTTCTCCTAGATATCGAGGTTGGCCACACGCAACGCGTTGGTCTCGATAAAGGCCCGCCGGGGCTCAACCTCTTCACCCATCAAAGTGTTGAATATGCCATCTGCTGCAATAGCGTCTTCGATTTTTACCTGAAGTAATGTGCGGGTCTCAGTGTTCATAGTGGTCTCCCAGAGCTGCTCCGGGTTCATCTCCCCCAAACCTTTATACCGCTGCTTTGAGATGCCCTTTTCTGCCTCTTGCAAGAGCCACAAAATCGCCTGTGAGAAGTTGGGTGCCACAAATGACTTCTGATGGTCTGCATTACCACGCTTTACCGTCGTACCGCGTGGGATGGCCGAGGCGAGAAGACCACTTGCCTCGTTGAGATGCTGGTAGTCATCACTCTGTATAAAGCCCTGGTCAATAATTGTTCTACGAATATTGCCATGGACATTTTTCTCTATACGAAGCCGCCAGAGCTCGGTCTGATTATCAAGATCGGCGAGAACCCGGACAGCGTGTGTATCTCCAATAGCCTTATTTTGTTCATAAAAAGCCATTAGACGTTGTGCACTCTGCATTGAAGCATCTGAATTGCTCAGATCAATTGTAAGACCATCTAAGAGGGCCTCGGTGATCCATGGGTCAATCAATCGAGAAACGCGCTGAATCACTGATCGTGCCTGAATATAGGTATCAACAAGCGTCGTTAAGTCTGCTATTTCAGAGCCATCAGGGCGCGTCAGTCGTGCTTCCTTGATGGCGATAGTCAATAAATAAGACTGCAACTCGTGATCGTCTTTAATGTAGCGCTCTTCCTTCTGATGTTTAACTTTATAAAGCGGGGGCTGAGCGATATAGATATGACCACGCTCCACAAGCTCCTTCATTTGGCGGTAAAAGAACGTAAGCAATAATGTTCGAATATGCGAGCCGTCAACATCCGCATCAGTCATAATGATAATTCGGTGGTAACGTAATTTATCTGGGTTGTATTCGTCTCTCCCAATCCCCGTGCCTAGTGTTTGTATCAGGGTCACAATTTCTTGGGACGCGACAAGCTTATCGAATCGGGCCTTTTCCACGTTCAGAATCTTCCCCTTCAAGGGCAAAATCGCCTGGAACTTTCGGTCGCGGCCTTGTTTTGCCGATCCACCAGCCGAATCACCCTCTACGAGATAGAGCTCCGCCTTGGCTGGATCTCGCTCCTGACAATCGGCAAGCTTTCCAGACAATCCAAAAGAGTCCAATACACCTTTTCTTCGTGTCATCTCCCGCGCCTTGCGGGCAGCCTCTCTCGCGCGCGCCGCGTCGACAATTTTGTTGCAGATGGCTTTTGCCTCGTTGGGGTTTTCTAACAGAAAGGCCTCTAAAGCCGTCGCAACAATATCCTCGACTGGCTGACGCACCTCACTAGAAACCAGCTTATCTTTTGTTTGCGATGAAAACTTAGGCTCTGGTAATTTGATAGACAAAACACAAGCAAGACCCTCACGCATATCATCGCCCGTTGTTTCGACCTTTACCTTCTTGGCCAAGTCTTGATCTGCAATGTATTTGTTAATTACGCGCGTCATCGCCGCACGCAGCCCGGTGAGATGGGTACCACCGTCTTTTTGTGGAATGTTATTTGTGAAACACAAGACCTGCTCTATATAAGAATCACTCCACTGCATCGCGACTTCAACAGCAACCCGATCTTTCTCTGCGCTTGCAGAAAATACCTTTTGGTGCAAAACGCTTTTTGATCGATTGATATAGCCAACAAACCCTGCTACACCTCCAAGAAAAGCAAAGTCTTCTTCTGTGGCGGTGCGTTGATCAACGAGGCGAATATTGATTCCGTTGTTCAAAAAGCTCAGTTCGCGGAGTCGTTTGGCCAGCACATCATGGGAGTATTCAACATGACCAAAGGTTTCTTTGCTTGCAAGAAAATGAACTTCGGTACCGTGCCGATCGGTTTGCCCCGTTACCTGAAGCGCAGCAACCCGTTCTCCATGACGAAACTCCATCTGGTGAATCTGGCCTTGACGTTTAATTGTGAGTCTTAGCCACTCGGACAAGGCATTCACCACCGACACACCAACACCATGTAGACCGCCAGAGACTTTGTAGCTGTTTTGATCAAACTTTCCGCCTGCATGCAACTCTGTCATTACAATTTCGGCCGCGGAACGCTGAAACTCGTCTTCCTGATGAATATCGGTAGGAATTCCCCTCCCGTTATCGCTCACCGAGATAGAGTTGTCGGTATGAATTGTGACAACAATTTCGTCACAATGGCCTGCTAAAGCCTCGTCTACAGCATTGTCAACAACTTCAAAAACCATGTGATGAAGGCCCGAGCCATCGCTAGTATCACCAATGTACATGCCAGGACGTTTCCGGACAGCCTCAAGCCCCTTAAGCATACGTATCGCTGAGGCACCATATTCTTTTTCTGTTTCGGTCATGAAGAGCTTCTTTCTCGATTAAATCCGCATGGGCATGACCACATAACGAAACTCGGGGTCAGTGGGGGTTGTCAGTAAGGCACTGGAATTCTGATCAAGGAGCGATAAACAAACCGAGTCGGAATGTAATGTGGTCAATACCTCTATGAGGTATTGCACATTAAAGCCAATATCTAGTGTTTCACCCGCGTAGGCGATTGGTAAGTCCTCCTGAGCTTCTTCTTGTTCTGCGTTGGTTGATGAAATTCGAAGTTGATCTGTCGAAAGAATCAGCCGCACACCTTTAAATTTATCGGAAGTCAGAATAGCTACCCGGGCTAGCGCACCAAGTAAAAGTTCTCTTTGAAAGTCAATTTTTTTATTGTGGTTCTGTGGTATCACGCGCTGATAGTCAGGAAATCTGCCCTCTATCAACTTTGACAGTATTTCAAGATCATCCAAAATAAAGCGCGCTTGGTTTGAGGCAATTTCAATCGTTACTTCTTGATCGTCGTCCTTTAAAGTTTTCTGTAATTCCGAAATAGCCTTCCTCGGAATAATTACTTCAATCTTTTCGGCTTGCTTAGCCAACCTAATTTTTTCTTCTGCAGCGATGTTTATTTCTGTAAATGCGAGGCGATGACCATCAGTAGCAACAGCTTTGAGATGGGTTTTATCGACAACAATCAACATGCCATTAAGGTAGTAACGTATGTCCTGTTGGGCCATAGAAAAAGACACCAAATGCAGTAATCGCTTAACATCTTTTTGAGTCAACTGCACCCGCGCTGGAAATTGTTCCGATCGAACAACTGTCGGAAATTCTGAAGCTGGTAGTGTCTGGAGAGAGAACTTCGATCGGTTTTGCGTTATAGAAAGCTTTTGCGCTGCTAATGCGATGGTTACTTCATCATTGGAGGGTAAAGCTTTTAATATATCGACGAGTTTCCGAGCAGATACGGTAGTGCTTTCATCTTCTGCACCTGCTCCGATAGCAGCCGATGCTGTAATCTGCATTTCAATATCGGTAGAAATAAAAGATACGCGCTGCCCTTGCTTCGTTATCAATAGGTTAGAAAGAATAGGTAGCGTATGTCGCTTTTCTACGATTCCTGCCACTTGTTGGAGCGGCCTCAAAATTGCGTCTCGTGTTGCTTTAATAAGAATCATAGTAGTACCTTAATAGTAATAGTAAGGCGACAAAAGTTAGTGGTTAAGTTAAGTAAGCTACTGTTCTATATAAATTTTTCTTTGAAAAACGGGTAGGGTTTGGTTGTGCAGTAGTTTGCAAAGCTGTGGAAAACTCTCAAGAAAGCGCATAGACAGAGACTTATCCACAGGTCACCCATATGTGTAAGGTAAGGTTATTCATGTACGTATCTGCTGTTCAAGAATATGGATTTCCCGATTAATGTCGTTGTTCTGCTGCCTTAATTGCTGAATTTTCCGAATTGCGTGCAAGACCGTAGTATGGTCTCGGCCTCCGAAGAGGTCTCCAATCTCAGGCAGACTTTTCTGGGTAAGTTCCTTAGCAAGATACATGGCGATTTGCCGGGGTAGGGCAATCGAAGCGGGTCGTCGCTTGCTGTACATTTCAGCTACTTTGATTTTGTAGAAATCAGATACAACTTTCTGGATGTTTTCTACCGAAACAGAGGTCTTTTGAATAGATAACAGGTCTCTAAGTGCCTCTTTTACATGTTCCAGGCTTGGGCTGGTCTGATGAAAATGGCAGTAGGCGACAATCTTCCTGAGGGCGCCTTCCAGTTCGCGGACATTCGATCGTAATTGACGTGCAATAAAAAAAGCCACGTCTTCATCCAGTGAGAGAGATTCAGTTTCTGCTTTACGAAGAAGGATAGCCACCCGCATTTCCAGTTCAGGCGGTTCAATGGCTACTGTGAGGCCCGACCCAAACCGGCTAACCAATCGCATATCGATTCCTCCGAGCTCACTCGGATAGGTATCGCTCGTAATGATGAGCTGTTTTTTTGCTGCAATCAGTGCCTCAAAGGCATAAAAGAACTCCTCTTGCGTTCGACTTTTTCCAGAGAAGAACTGGATATCGTCGATGAGTAAGAGGTCGAGGGAATGGTAGTAACGCTTAAATTCATCGAAGGATTTTCGTTGATAGGCCTTGACCACATCGCTGACATAGGTCTCTGCATGGATATACCGAATTTTTGCTTTTGGGACACGTTGACGAAGGCTGTTACCAATTGCGTGAATAAGGTGGCTCTTACCGAGCCCGACGCCACCATAGAGAAAAAGCGGGTTGTATCCAGAACCAGGATTGTCGGAGACCTGTAGCGCTGCTGCACGCGCAAGCTGGTTGGCCTTTCCTGGTACGAAGCTATCGAACGTCCAGGCTTCGTTGAGGCGCGCAAGGTTTTGCTCGAGGGATTCCGTATGATTAAGACTAGAGATTCCTTTGGTTTCTTCAACGCCTTGAATGATGCCAATCGTGCTATCTAGAGTAGCCTCTAGTGTCTGAGTGGTGTTTGGCTCTTCTGTCTGCACCACAATATCGATATAGATGGGTACAGAGAAGGTAGCGTTAAGCCAGGTGGTCAACGGGGCGATAAGGTTCTCACGCGCCCAGTTTTGTTTAAAGCGATTAGGTGCTGTAATTTGAAGAACAGGGGGTTTTTCCTGTGAGATAACGCCATTACACTGCAGCGGTTCGATCCAGGTGATGTACTGCTGGGGGCTGAAAACTGTCTGCAAATGGCGCAGACAATCTTCCCAATCTACCGTTGGAAGAACCGGCAAAGACGGTGATTGGGGGGCTGGCAACGACATCCGCCTATTCTACTGTAGGACCCAAAGTTATCCACATGTTAGTACTTACAACCAATTCTACGTCCGTCTTTATCGGTGGCTAAACAAAGGCTCGCCCGAACTCAGGATAGAATGGAAGGCTTTTTACAAGGAGTGGTCAAAAATGAAACGTACCTATCAGCCGTCTGTTGTTCGCAGGAAGAGAACCCATGGGTTTCTCGTGCGGATGAAAACCCGTGGCGGGCGTGCAGTGATTCGGGCACGGCGTGCTAAGGGCCGTCATCGTCTCGCGGTCTAAACTACAAACGTTGAGACTACGGGTCAATGGCCCTCTGTGCGCTTAACGATGGCAAGGTTTTCCAAAGGTTGAGTGCAACTCGAAATCGTTGTCAGTCATCGGCCTTTGCCTTGTCTTTCGATTTCTTCAACTTACCCGAGGCAAATTGTACGGTCGGGCATGGTACGGAATCTTCTGTATTCCTTGGCTTTGTGTTGCCTAAAAAACTGGTTAAGCGTGCGGTAGATCGCAATCAGATCAAGCGCTGGGTTCGAGAGGCTTTTCGTGGGCAGATGGTTCGTGGGTCTTGTGCTGTCGTGATAAGGGCAAAAGCAAAACTTTTGTTTAAAGACCGTCATGATCGACTTTCTGCTAGGGATGACCTTTCACGACTGATAAAACATTGGTCTGACCGGGTAACCGATGCCCTAGGCCGCATTGATCGTTGAGGCAAACAGTGTGGTGTCACATCTGCTGGTTGGGCTATTAAGAAAGACGATCTGGCTCTATCAGGTGAGCGTACGGGTCGTAATTGGCCCGCGTTGCAGATATTTTCCAAGCTGTTCCGAGTACGCCTCAGAGGCACTTCTTCAGCATGGGTTGTTTCACGGTGGTCGGCTAACGATTGGGCGCCTTTGTCGGTGTCGTCCCGGGGGAGGGTCTGGTCTAGATCCTGTCCCTGAGGTGCTGGAATAACGAACTTTTTAAGAACGGACTTAAGAACGGTCTATGGATACGCGTCGAACAATACTGCTGATGGTTTTTATGGTGTCGTTGTTTCTTCTTTGGGACGCCTGGATGCGACAAGGAGCAGCGCCGCAAGGCCAGGCAACCACGCTAAATTCATCAGACGTAACCGCTGGAACGAGCACCCCCGGTAACACTGTATCGGGAATAACACCATCTTCCGGGACAGCGACGCCTGCCACGCCATCGGCAGTCCCTGTCCCAACGATGACTACCCCAGCAGCGCCCGCTGCGGTTACTGCCCCCCCGGCCACGACGGCCTCAGCCCAGAAGATCGTTCTTCAAAATAAAAATCTTCTTTTAGAGATTGATCCGCAGGGTGCTCGTATCGTAAAAGCGGTATTGCTCACGCAGGAGTCAGCCAATTATTCTGATGGGCTGGTTCAACTCTTTAGTGACGATCCGGCAAAGCGTTATGAAGCCCAGACAGGGCTTGTCTCTGCGATACAGGGGCCGAGTCTGGCGCCGAACCATACGATGGTCTTTTCCGTTATGCCTCTCAAAGAGGGTCAAGATCCGGAACGGATGGTGGTACTCATGGCAGAGTCAGCGGGCCTAAAACTCACCAAAACAATTGCCATGGAGCCCGAAGGACATCAAGTTCGTGTTGCTCACAATATCTTGAACACGGGTGCCGACACCGCAAGTCCTTCGCTCTATCTTCAGCTGATGCGCAACAATGAACCGCCTCCCGGTGAGAGTGCGTTCTACATGACATTTACTGGTCCAGCGATCTATACCGAGCAGGGAAAGTTTCAGAAAATTGATTTCTCCGACATCGAGAAGGGAAAGCAGAACTTTGTAAAGCAGGCCTCTGATGGTTGGGTAGGAATGGTGCAGCATTACTTTGTCTCTGCATGGCTTGTTGGTAATCAGGCTGCCCGCGAGTTTTTTACGCGGCGCGTAGAAAATAACCTCTATACCGCGGGCATGATTCAGCCCTTGCCCGCGATAGCGCCTGGGGCGCAGCAATCCCATGAGGCTATCCTCTACGTTGGCCCACAGGAACAACGGGTCTTAGAAGCGCTCGCCCCCGGACTCGACCTTGTCGTCGACTACGGCTGGCTAACGGTTTTGGCAAAACCTATTTATTGGCTGCTTGAACAACTCTATGCCCTGGTTAATAACTGGGGCTGGGCCATTGTGCTGCTCACGATTTTAATTAAGCTCTTGTTTTATCCGTTGTCGGCCGCCAGTTATCGGTCTATGGCAAAGATGAAGGCGGTCGCTCCTCGCCTGACGCAGATTCGAGAGCGTTATGCCAATGACAAGGCCAAGATGAACCAGGCCATGATGGAACTCTATCGTAACGAGAAGATTAATCCTTTGGGGGGCTGTCTTCCGGTGCTGATTCAGATCCCCGTATTTATTGCACTCTATTGGGTGTTGCTCGCCAGTGTAGAAATGCGTAACGCGCCATGGATTCTCTGGATTGATGATCTTTCTAGCCCGGATCCTTTCTACATACTACCAGTGGTGATGGCGGTCACGATGTTTGTGCAGATGAAGCTCAATCCGCCTCCGCCCGATCCGGTGCAGGCGAAGGTGATGATGCTGATGCCGCTAATTTTCTCCGTATTCTTTTTCTTCTTTCCTGCAGGCCTGGTTCTCTACTGGCTGATTAATAACGTCGTGTCGATTGCCCAGCAATGGTCGATCATGCGACGGGTTAATGCTGGCCGTTAGTCTTTTTGTTATGACGTGATGGCCCAGGGGTTGGAGAAAAGTCCGGAGTCCATCGCTGCGGTAGCGACAGGGCCGGCTGCGGGTGCGGTCGGGATTGTTCGTATTTCTGGTCCTGCAGTTAGTGATCTGGTCTTGCGGGTCTGCCGTGTTCCGGTGGTGCCCAGACAGGCCCAGGTCTGTCGTTTTTTTGGGGCTGACGGTAACCCGGTAGACCACGGGATTGCGCTCTTTTTTCCTGGACCTAAGTCCTATACCGGTGAGGATGTGCTGGAGTTGCATGGCCACGGTGGGGGTGCGGTCTTGCAGCTGGTGCTTCAGGCCTGTCTGTCTTGCAGCACGGCGGAGCGGCCGATTCGGCTCGCGCAGCCTGGAGAGTTCACAAAGCGCGCCTTCATTAATCAGAAGCTTGATCTTCTTCAGGCGCAGGCAGTTGCCGACCTTATCGAGGCGAGTAGCCAGCAGGCGGTTCGAGCAGCCGTTTCCTCTTTGACAGGGGGGTTTAGCCGCGCGGTGCAGAGTCTGCAGAGGTCGCTGACTGATCTTCGAATGCGGGTTGAGGCATGTCTTGATTTTCCAGAAGAAGATATTGATGTGGTCTCGGAGCAGGCCCTCGATACCCGGCTTGGTGGACTGATCGAAGATCTAGAGGCGGTTCGTCGCGCCTCGACCCGAGGGCTTGCGTTGAAGCAAGGCTTCAAGATCGCGCTGATTGGCGCCCCTAATGTAGGAAAGTCATCGCTATTAAATGCGTTGGCTGAAGAGGAAGTCGCTATCGTGACGCCGATTGCAGGTACAACCCGCGACCGAATTAGCCAGGAAATTAATATCGATGGTCTTCAGATCCAGGTGGTGGATACGGCCGGAATTCGTATTACTGATGATCCCGTAGAGCAGCAGGGTGTTGCCCGTAGTTGGCAGGCCATCGATTCCGCAGACCTGGTCTTGTTTCTTATTGATCCAACAGCGCCGGCGTCAGAGCCCGTGCTCGAGACAGCCGAGGCCCTTTTGGTGGAAGTTCGTCGTCGCCTAGATCTCGGGGATCGTGCGGATGGGCAGGCCTCGGGGGTGCTGACCAGAGGTCGGGTGCTCTGGCAGGTCTTTACTAAGTCGGATCTCATTTCGGCCAGTCCTGAGCTGTCAACGGAGGGCGTCTTCTGGCTTTCGGCGAAGACTGGCGTTGGCCTCGATCGTCTTCGCGAGGCATTAAAGGTTGCGGCAGGTCTCGGTTCTCTGGCCGATGCCGATGTCTTTAGTGCGCGTACCTGGCAGATTGAGACCTTGCAGCGCGTGGGTGCGTGTTTCTTTTCTGCACAGGCGCATCTCTCTATGAGAGAACTCGATCTCTTCGCCGAACAGCTACGTCTTGCTCAGAATCTTTTGTCAGAGTTGACAGGGGAAATGCTGCCAGACGATCTTCTTGGCGTGATCTTTAGTCAGTTTTGTATTGGGAAGTAACAAATCGATTCTGGTCACGGTCTTTTTTTACATTGTCGGCGGCAAATATTCTGCCAGAGCAGGCCACCCATACGCCTGGGGGCAGACATTGGACAGCAGCCATTGCCATTCCTAAATTAAAGAGCGCATCGGACGGGTGACACGACGCGGGCACCATCGCACCGGTGAAAACCACAATCTGCTCGGGGCGTTTTGTCTGTATCGCCTGTTGTGCAGAGGTTACCAGCGTGTCGGTTCCATGAATAACAACGATTTGTGTTTCATCTGCCTCGCGTATTCGGGCGCAGAGCAGACTGCGTTGTGCATCGGTCATCTCTAGGCTGTCGATTAAGAAGGGCGCCTCAAGTCGGGTGTTCGTTGGCAACCAGCACTGTTTTTTCCATGCCTCGATCCCACTTTCGGTAAAGCCTAGGCTGCCGCTACGTGGGTCGTAGACTTTCTCAAAGGTGCCACCAGTGGTTAGTAGGGCGATCTCAGGGGGAGACGGGCAAGAAAAAGGGTGGACGGGGTTCTGGGGCACGTTTTTTAGGGGTGTTCTTAAGGGAGAACGATCTTTATTGGGCAGACGGTATGTTGAATATTGGGGTTGTCATGCATATGCCGGAGGGCCCCAAATTGGGGGCGTCTAGGCTAGACTCTACGGACTTAAATTTTTGGGAATTTATTCTATGGACTCTATTCCGATGACCTCTCCCTATCCATTGGACCATAAGGCCTTAGTCGCCTGGGTTCAAGCGGTGGCTCAGAAGACACGACCGGATGCCATCGTCTGGTGCGATGGCTCTGAGGAAGAAGCCGCCCGGCTTATGGATAAGATGGAGAAGTCGGGCACGATTCGCAGGCTAAATCCCGATAGGCGGCCCAACTCCTATCTGGCATGGTCTGACCCGAGTGATGTGGCGCGGGTGGAAGACCGCACCTTCGTTTGTACGGATAGTCCGCTCGAGGCAGGCCCAAACAACAACTGGATTGCTCCGGCAGAAATGCGGGCGACCCTCGAGGGTCTCTTTAATGGGGCCATGCGTGGCCGTACGCTTTATGTCATTCCTTTTTCGATGGGGCCTATCGGTTCGCCGATCGCCCAGATCGGGGTGGAGCTCTCTGACTCGCCGTATGTTGTCGTCAATATGCGGCTGATGACCCGTATGGGCCGAGCGGTAATGGATCAGCTTGGCTCTGATGGTGCGTTTGTACCGTGTGTGCATACCGTGGGTGCGCCGCTTGAGCCCGGGCAGAAAGATGTTGCCTGGCCCTGTAACCCCACCAAATACATCGTTCATTTTCCGAAGACCCGAGAGATCTGGTCTTTCGGATCGGGCTATGGTGGTAACGCGTTACTGGGAAAAAAATGCTTTGCGCTGCGCATTGCCTCAACCATGGGGCGCAACGAGGTCAAGTCTGGCGGCACCGGCTGGCTTGCGGAACACATGCTGATTTTGGGTGTCCGTGCGCCGTGGGGTAAGAAGTATCACCTCGCGGCGGCTTTTCCGTCGGCCTGTGGGAAGACCAATTTTGCAATGCTGATTCCACCAGAGGGGCTTGACCAGAATGGCTGGAAGATCACCACGATCGGGGATGACATTGCCTGGATTAAGCCTGATGCGCAAGGTAGGCTGCGTGCGATTAATCCAGAGGCCGGGTATTTTGGTGTGGCGCCCGGTACGAATGAGAAGACCAACAAGAACTGCATGGCTTCGCTTCAACGCGATGTGATTTTCACCAATGTGGCCCTTACGGACGATGGAGATGTCTGGTGGGAGGGTATGACGGAGACGCCGCCTGCCCACTGTCTGGACTGGCAGGGCAAAGATTGGACACCGGAGATTGGACGCAGTCAGAGCCGAAAGGCGGCCCATGCCAATGCCCGGTTTACGGTAGCGGCGACCCAGAATCCGGTACTCGATGAGGCCTGGGATGATCCGGAAGGGGTGGTGATCGATGCCTTTATCTTTGGCGGTCGCCGATCGACCACTGTGCCGCTTGTGACAGAGGCTCGGTCATGGGATGAGGGGGTGTATATGGCCGCCACCATGGGCTCGGAGACCACGGCGGCAGCGGCCGGACAGCAGGGCGTGGTTCGTCGGGATCCCTTTGCCATGTTGCCGTTTTGTGGCTACAACATGGCAGAGTACTTTGATCACTGGCTTGATTTCGGCAAGATGATTCAGAGCCGCGGCGGGCAGCAGCCGAAGATTTTCTGTGTTAACTGGTTTCGCACCGATGCCGATGGACGCTTTGTCTGGCCTGGTTTTGGAGAGAACGCGCGGGTACTGAAGTGGATGCTAGAGCGTCTGGAGGGCAGGGCAGGGGGTGAGTCCCATATTTTTGGCGTTTCCCCTCGGTATCAGGATCTCGACTGGTCTGGTATCTCCTTTTCACAGGAGCAGTTTCAGACCATTTCGGCCATCGACCCATCGGCCTGGCGTGACGAGTTCAAGCTACATGACGAACTCTTTACCCGTCTTGCCCATGGCCTCCCGCCGGTCTTGTCGACGATTAAGGACCGACTCAGTGCCTCATTGGAGCAACGACAGGCAGCCTAGTCTTAGCCCCAGGGCCGCGTGGGTCGGTGGCCCTGGATGAAGGCCTGGGCGACGGTCTGTTCTCGTGGCCCGGGCTCTACAAGAATTCTCTGGCCCGCTGCGAGCGTTCCAGGGGTTAGGACAGCAAGGTACCAGCCGCTCGCGTTGGCAAGTACCATTTTCCGGCTTGCTTGCGGATCTCCCATGACAGCATTGAATTTGAAGCAGGGTTCTCTCGGAAGGGTAACCTGCAGGCGCACCTCGCCGATCTGCCAGAGATCGCCGAGATAGACGGTCTCTTCAGTGAGACCTTCAACGGTAAGATTTTCCCCAAGGGCCCCATGGGTCGTTAGTCGGTCTATGCGGTTAGCAGACGCCGCAAGAGCCTTTTGCCAATAGGCATAGTGCTCGGTGGGGTAGCAATATAAGGCCTTGTCTCGTCCTCCGTGTACAGTGAGGTCGGCCTGTTCGTCACCCTCTAGACCTAGGGCGCCACAGAGTACGGGCACTGCGTCACCGAGCTGGGAGAGGGGTGTTTTTCTAATGCCAGAAACCACGCTGCGGGTGCCTGATCCAGAGGGGTTGTTCTCGCGAATGAGGAGAGGCTGACACCTGCCAACCGCAATAGTGAGTAGGCGAGGCGCTTTGCTATAGGTGCCATCGTTTCGTTCGGTGCTTTGCATCAATGGGGCCCCTCTGTAGGTTATCTCAGAGGCTGCGTGCTGCTCGGTGTATCGCGGAGAGCAAGGAGGCCGGAGACGCAATGAACTGATCGGCAATATCAAAGGCGGTTCCATGATCGACGCTTGTGCGCAGAAAGGGAAGACCGAGGGTAATGTTGACCCCCTCATCGATCCCACGCAGCTTCATGGGAATGAGTCCCTGGTCGTGATAAAGACAGACGACGAGGTCAAATGACCTACGGCTAGGCTGGTCTCCTAGGGCGCGCATAAAGGCCGTATCGGCAGGCAGAGGGCCAACGACAGAGATGCCTTCTGCCCGCGCCTGCAGCACCGCTGGCTGAAGAATGGCTATTTCCTCGGTTCCAAAAAGCCCCCCATCGGAGGCATGGGGGTTGAGTGCCGCCAAGGCAATGCGGGGTTGGTCTACACCGAGGTGCGGTCCGGCGGTGTTGGCAATGCGGAGGGTCTGCAGAATGTGTTCGGTATTGAGCTGATCGATGGCCTTGCGCAGGGGAAGGTGGATGCTGTCGAGAACGACGCAGAGGTCGTCGCAGAGAAGTAGCATGCGTACGTCGGGGGGCTCTGGCTGCCCACTGAGGTGGGCGAGGAATTCCGTATGGCCGGGGAAGGGGAATCCCGCTTTGTTGAAGGCCTCTTTATGGATGGGCGCGGTCACGATCGCGGAGCGCTTGTGGGCGAGACAGTCTTGGGTCGCCCGTGTGATGGCCTGTGCGGCGGCTCTGCCTGCATTTTCTGAGACTACGCCGAGGTTATAGGGGCCGTAGCTACCGCAGTCAACAATCGCATCCGAATCGGGCTGCGCCGCGAGGTTGAGCCGCTCGGAGAGGGCCGCAAGGTAGGCGCGGTCGCCATAGAGGAAGATCTGAACAGGCTCTTTGGTCTGCGTCCGCAGGGGCGCTCTCGCAAGTTCCGCCCAGGCTTTTAAGCAGATCTCCGGGCCGATGCCTGCTGGGTCGCCCATGGTGATCCCGATAGAATAAGGAGCATTTTTGAGGCTAGGGCTGATGAGCATCGGGCGGTAAGGCCAATTTGGATGGATGAGATAAGTCTTAGTGTAGGCCTCTTTCTTCTTGTCGCTGCTTTTGTGGCAGGCTTCATGGATGCGGTTGTGGGTGGGGGCGGCCTTATACAGCTGCCGGCCTTGTTTGGAAGTCTGTCCGGCCAGTCGACCGCCGTCCTCCTTGGGACCAATAAGGTCTCTTCGCTAGCAGGGACGACCATGGCGGCATGGCGCTATGTCTGGTCTGTTCAGCTGCCATGGGTAGTCTTGTTGCCGATGGCGGGGGTTGCCGGGGCAGCATCCTGGTTTGGGGCCCATACAGTGAGCCTGGTTTCTCGGGAGTTGGCGCAGCCCGTTATCCTGGTGGTACTCATTCTGGTTGCGGTCTTCACCTTCCGGCGAAAGGAGTTTGGTCTGCATCACGCGCCGCGCCGGTCGCATCGGGCACAACTGGCGCTGGGTCTTTGTGGTGGACTGATTCTCGGTTTTTACGATGGGGCACTGGGCCCTGGCACAGGGGCTTTTCTGATTTTTTTCTTTGTCCGGGTCTTTGGTTACGATTTTCTTCATGCCTCTGCCGCGAGTAAGGCCGTGAACTGGGTCACGAATGCGGCTGCGTTGCTTTTTTTTCTACCCATGGGGCACGTCTTAATAGGGTTGGGGCTTATGATGGCGGGCTGCAATATTGCAGGCGCCCTGGCTGGGGCAAGGATGGCGGTTCACCGGGGGAGCGGTTTTGTGCGACGCCTTTTCCTGGTGGTGTTGTGTTTCATGATTGCCCGAATGGCTTGGGCTACCTGGGAGAATGTATGGTGAGTGGATCAGAATCAACGAATTGGGAGCCGCCAGCGGTTTTGGGTAATTGGGTGCAGGGTGCGCCGGTGGTTCCGGCAGGCGCCGGGCGTGCGCCCGTTTATAACCCGGCCACAGGTGCGATTGCACGCGAGGTTGTGTTGTCCGCGGCGAAGGATGCCCAGCAGGCGGTGGCGGCGGCACAATTGGCCTTTGCGGCATGGTCCGATACCCCACCGGTAAAACGCGCTCGGGTTCTGTTTGCGTTTAAGCAATGGGTGGAAGCCCATCACGATGTCTTGGCACGTCTCATCACCCAAGAGCATGGAAAGACATTTGATGATGCGCGTGGCGAGGTCCAACGTGGTCTAGAGGTGGTTGAGTTTGCGTGTGGAATTCCGCACCTCTTGAAGGGAGAGTTTACTGAGCAGGCCGGCAGCGGCATTGATGCCTGGAGCGTGCGTCAGTCGGTCGGTGTCTGTGTCGGGATTACGCCGTTTAACTTTCCCGTAATGGTCCCCATGTGGATGTTTCCAGTGGCGCTTGCCTGCGGCAATACGTTTGTTTTAAAGCCTTCTGAGCGAGACCCGTCGCCGGCACTTCTTATGGCTCAGGGTTTGAAGGAGTCTGGCCTACCTGACGGGGTTTTTAACGTGGTTCAGGGTGGTCAGGCAGCGGTTGAGGCCCTTATTGACCACCCAGATGTTGCGGCGGTGAGTTTTGTTGGGTCTACCCCGATCGCACGTGCGGTGCATGCCCGGGCCAACGGGCTTGGAAAGCGGGTCCAGGCCCTCGGGGGGGCTAAGAATCATCTGGTTGTGATGCCTGATGCAGACCTCGATCAGGCGGTGGATGCCCTAATTGGTGCGGCGTATGGCTCGGCCGGTGAACGCTGTATGGCGATCTCGGTGGCGGTGGCGGTGGGGTCCGTGGGGGACGCCCTCGTGGCGTGGCTCAAGGAAAAGGCACAGTCGATCCGGGTGTTACCGGGGCTTGAGGCGGGGGCCGAGATGGGACCGCTGGTTACAGAGGCGCATCTGAAGAAGGTGCTCGGCTATGTTGATGCTGGGGTAGCAGAGGGTGCAGAACTTGTCGTCGATGGCAGAGGGTTTAAGCCCGCCGCTTCGCCCGACGGGTTTTTTATGGGGCCCTGCCTGTTTGACAGGGTACAGCCGTCGATGTCAATTTATCAAGAAGAGATCTTTGGGCCGGTGCTCGCCGTGGTTCGGGTTCCGGACTTTGAGGCGGCTCTGGCACTCATCCATGGGCATCATTTTGCCAACGGGGTGTCGCTCTTTACCCGGGATGGGGACACGGCCCGCGAGTTTGCACGCCGCATTCAGGTGGGTATGGTGGGTGTCAATATCCCGATTCCTGTGCCTATGGCATTCCACTCTTTCGGTGGATGGAAGGACTCACTCTTCGGGGATCATCATATCCACGGGCCTGAGGGTGTCCGTTTCTACACACGGTATAAGGCGGTTACCCAGCGTTGGCCGCAAGGCATTCGGCTCGGTGCTGAGTTCGTGATGCCGACAATGAAGTAATCGGGCCGCGGGGGCGTGCTCCCGGGTCGTCGAAGGGGGAAGGTCGCATGGTGGAGCATGTTCGGGCAGCGGTCTTGCGCGCCAGCGGCGTGCAGGGCCCGTATGTAGAGACTCGGCCGCTGAGCTTTGAGTCGGTAGAGCTTGCACCGCCGGGCCCTGGGGAGATACAGGTTCGCATTCGTGCGGCCAGTCTCTGCCACTCAGATTTGTCAGCGATTAATGGGGATAGGCCCTGGCCTGTGCCACTTGTTGTAGGGCATGAGGCCGCAGGGGAGGTGGTTTCGGTTGGCCTGGGGGTCAGCGGGTTTGCCCCTGGAGATCCAGTTGCCCTGGTATTTAAACCCTTCTGCGGCCGGTGTGTGCCGTGCCTTACGGGCCGTGGCGGGCTTTGTGAGCCGGGCGGGCTTGCCAACGCGTCGGCCCAGTTGTTTGGTGGGCACCAGCGGCTTCGGCTCCATGGTCAGTCGCTGCACCATCATATGGGGGTCGCAGCCTTTGCGGAGAAGGTTACGGTTTCTCAACATTCGGCCGTAAAAATTCCCGCTGGCGTTCCTTGGGAGATTGCTGCGCTGTTCGGGTGTGCCGTACTCACTGGGGCAGGGGCGGTCTTTAACACCGCTGGTGTTCGACCTGGGGATTCAGTCGCCGTGGTAGGACTCGGCGGTGTGGGCTGTGCCGCTCTCATGGCCGCTCGCGCCGCTGGCGCTGACATCAGGATTGCTATCGATCGCATTCCGGAGAAATTGGCTTTTGCCAAGACGATCGGGGCGACCCACACCTTTTTGTCCACCGATTCTGACTTGCTGTCGCATATTAAGGGTCTGACCGGCGGGGGTGTGCAATATTCCTTTGAGATGGCTGGTGTGGTGGCTGCGATGGATTTGGCCTATGGGATGTGCCGGCGTGGGGGGACGATGGTGTCCGCTGGTTTACCAAACCCCACCCTGTCCTGGTCGATACCTGCGGTGAGTCTTATTGCCGAAGAGCGCACCGTGCGGGGGAGTTACATGGGCTCCTCTGTTCCGATGCGTGATATCCCGCGGTATATTGCGTTGTTTCAGGCGGGTATGTTGCCTGTCGAACGGCTGCTTGAGCGAACCATCGGGTTGGATGAACTCCATTCGGCCCTTGATGCGCTTGCGTCGGGCAGGGCCTTGCGGCAGGTTGTGGTTTTCTAGGCGGCATCCAAAGTGTTTCACGTGAAACATAGACCACCTGCTTGAGGCCAATTTGGCTTTCTGGGGCCTAGTCAGCGCGTGGTCTGGGGCGAACAATGGAATATCCGAAAAGATTTGATGTGATTGTCGTGGGGGGCGGCCATGCCGGCACTGAGGCGGCGCTTGCCTCGGCCCGAATGGGCGCACAGGCCCTGTTGATCACCCATTCGCTGGAGACCCTGGGCCAGATGTCGTGCAACCCTTCGATTGGTGGCATTGGCAAGGGCCATCTGGTGCGAGAAATTGATGCCCTTGGCGGTGCAATGGCTATTGCAACCGATGAGGCTGGCATACAGTTTCGCACCCTGAATGCCTCTAAGGGCCCCGCTGTCAGGGCGACTCGTGCTCAGGCCGATCGGGTTTTATATCGGCAGGCGATTCGCGGGAGGCTTGAGAATCAGCCCAACCTTGCCTTGTTCGCCCAGGCGGTAGACGATCTGTTCTTGGAGGGGGGGCGCTTATCAGGCGTTCGAACACAGACGGGCGTCGTCTTTCGGGCCTGCGCGGTGATTCTTACCGCGGGGACATTTCTCAATGGACGCATCCATGTCGGCCTAGACAACTATGCAGCAGGCCGGGCGGGAGACCCCCCGGCCTTGGCCCTTTCCGAGCGCCTTAAAGAACTCAAGCTGCCGCAGGGGCGCCTTAAGACCGGCACACCGCCGCGGCTCGATGGCCGGACTATTGACTGGAGTCGACTTGAGAAACAGCCGGGCGATGATCCAGAGCCAGTCTTTTCGTTCTGGGGCTCTCGGTCTTTACACCCACGCCAGATTGCCTGCGGGGTGACTTATACGAATGCCAGAACCCATGAGGCAATACGTGGTGGGTTAGACCGCTCCCCGATGTTTACGGGGGTGATTGAAGGGGTGGGCCCCCGGTATTGCCCCTCGATTGAGGACAAGGTACACCGATTTGCTGATCGGGACAGCCATCAGATTTATCTCGAGCCGGAGGGTTTGTCCACCCACGAGGTCTATCCCAATGGAATTTCGACGAGCCTTCCGTTTGATGTGCAGTTAGAAATTGTGCATTCCATGATCGGTCTAGAGCAGGCGCACATCTTAAGGCCTGGGTATGCGATTGAGTATGACTTTTTCGATCCTAGGCGACTACGCGCGAGCCTACAGACCCAGGATATTCCAGGCCTCTTTTTCGCTGGACAGATTAATGGCACGACCGGATACGAGGAGGCGGCCGCCCAGGGCTTGTTGGCGGGTGTCAATGCTGTGCGTTGGCTGCGGGGCGAGTCTGACTGGGTGCCCGCCCGCCATGAGGCCTACCTGGGCGTGATGGTTGATGATCTGGTAACACGTGGTGTTACTGAGCCCTATCGAATGTTCACCAGTCGCGCCGAGTACCGTCTGAGCCTGAGAGAGGACAATGCAGACCTTCGCCTTACCGAGCAGGGCAGGGCGATGGGACTGGTGTCCGATGCCCAGTGGGCCCTCTTTGAGGCTAAGCGTGAGGCCCTGGAAAAAACCCTCTCCCAACTCCGCTCTACAACCCTGAACCCAAGGGCCTTGACTGCGGCTGAACCGCTTTTCTCTGGAGCAAGCCAGACGGCCTATGAGCTCCTTAAGCGCCCCGAGGTTAGCCTCTCAGACCTTATCGCCCATCTGCCGGGTCTGTCAGATACGGCGGAAGTCGTGCGGGCTCAGGCTGAGATTCAGATTAAGTATGAGGGCTACATTGCGCGCCAGACCTTAGAGGTACAAAAACACCAGGCCCACGAACAGACAGAAATTCCTGAGGACCTCGACTATGCGGGTGTCGCCGGCCTATCCATTGAGGTACGGCAAAAGCTCCTCCTTCATCGGCCACGTACCCTAGGCCAGGCCTCTCGTATTTCGGGGGTCACACCCGCTGCGGTCTCTCTGCTCTGGATTCACCTTAAACGGTATAGATCGCTGGGCAGTGCAGAGTCTCGTGTCGCCTGAATCTGCAGCCGCAGGCCCGCTATTGGTGCGCCAGGTTGTTGATCGTCTGGCAGGCCTGGGGCTGCAACTCACGGAAGAGGAGGCCAATCGACTTCTATATTTTGTGAGAATCCTTTCCCACTGGAATAAGATTCACAATCTGACAGCGGTTCGTACCCCAGAGGCGGCCTTAGAGACCCATCTTGTGGATCCGCTGCTGGCTGCCCCGTATCTGATGGCCAAGGTCGGAGACCTGAACGGCCGGGCCCTCGATGTTGGCTCAGGCGCGGGGATCCCTGCTATTCCTTGGGCGCTGGTTTTGCCTGCGCTGCGTATTGATTTGGTAGAAAAGGTGGGCAAGAAGCAGGCCTTTCTTCGTCATGCGATCTCCCGTCTCGGACTCTCGGCTCGGGTGAGAGTGCATGCCATGGAGGTAGAGGCACTGCAGGGGGGGGAGACTTATGCCATGATTGTGAGCCGGGCGTTTGCTTCGTTGTCACGGTTTGTGGGCCTGACCCTTCACCTCTCGCGTGTGGGGACCCAATGGGTCTATATGGCGGGACGCCTCTCCCCGATCGAAGGACTGGACTTAAATAATAGTATGTACACACACCCAGCTTTAGGCCCGTCTATTGTGCTTGATCACATAGACACCCTCTCCGAACCGGGCCCGGATTCCGCCCACAAGGAGCGCCATCTCGTCTGGCTTCGGAGGGTTGCATGAACGCGCAGGTCTTTTGTGTGGCCAACCAAAAGGGGGGGGTAGGAAAAACGACCACGGCGGTAAATCTCTCCGCGGCACTCGCCGAGCAGGGGTGTCGCACGCTACTTGTCGACCTTGATCCGCAGGGCAATGCAACCATGGGAAGCGGGGTGGACAAATCCGCCCTGCAGGCTTCGATCTACCCCCTCTTGATTGGATTGGCTGGCCTACCGGAGGTGCGGCTCAGAACGGAGGCCGGCTTTGATCTTTTACCCGCGAATCGCGAACTTGCCGGTGCGGAGGTAGAACTCGTGTCGCTCGACCGTCGTGAGTTGCGGCTGCGCGATGCCCTGCAGTCGGTCGCCGATGACTACGATATGGTCCTCGTCGACTGTCCGCCGTCGCTCTCCCTGCTGACCCTCAATGGCCTATGCGCAGCCCATGGCGTCATTATTCCCATGCAGTGTGAATACTTCGCCTTAGAAGGGCTCTCAGATCTCGTGAATTCGATTAAGCGCGTTCATGCGGGGCTAAATCGTGATTTACGAATTATTGGTCTGCTGCGGGTTATGTTTGATCCGCGAATGACGCTCTCGCAGCAGGTCAGTGATCAGCTGGTAGAGCATTTCGGCGATAAGGTCTTCAACACCGTCATTCCGCGCAATGTGCGTCTTGCAGAGGCGCCGAGTTTCGGCCAGTCTGCGCTCGCCTACGACCCGTCTTCGCGTGGCGCGCAGGCCTATCGGGCCTTTGGCCGAGAGCTTCTCGATCGGGTTGGCCTCGCCCCCCGGCCTGCCGCCTCCTCGCCGCCCCCGTCAGCCTCGGCTGGAGCTGCGGTATGACCGCCCGCAAGAAGGGGCTTGGTAGGGGGCTGGAGGCCCTTCTCGGCACGTCTACTGGCGATGTGGGTGCACAGGCTTCGGTGCGTGCCTTGCCGCTCGATCAGCTGCGCCCGGGTAAGTACCAGCCACGCCAGTCCATGGATCCCCAGGCCCTGGAGGAGCTCGCCGCGTCCATCCAAGCCCAAGGGATGATTCAGCCTATTGCCGTGCGACCACTGGTACTGGGGCGCCCCGATGAGGGCTACGAAATTATTGCTGGAGAACGGCGATACCGGGCAGCGCTGTCCCTCGGACTCTCCGAGGTCCCAGTGGTGGTTCACGAGGTTGATGATCAGGCGGCTTTGGCCATGGCCCTCATCGAGAACCTCCAGCGCAAAGACCTCAATGCCATCGAAGAGGCTGAGGGTATTTCGCGTCTGATAAAAGACTTTGGCCTTACCCATGAGCAGGCGGCCCAGGCCGTAGGCCGCTCGCGGTCTGCCACGAGCAATCTCTTGCGCCTGCTTCAGCTGCCCGCTCTCGTCCAAGAGGCGATTCGATCAGGTACGGTGGATGCGGGTCATGCCCGGGTGCTTGTCGGACTACCGTCCGCCCATCAACGGGCCATGCTCGAGATGATTCAGTCCGAAGGCCTCTCGGTCAGGGATGTCGAGGCGCGGGCACGGCTTCTCGGGCTCGTTGGTGACCAGGAAGCCGACACGACCGCTGCGCCAAAGTCTTCGGGCGGGCATTTAGGCGGGGGCCCACGACTTTCGCCTGATTGGCAGAAAATGCAGACCCAGCTCGCCGATGTCCTCGGCCTTTCTGTGCAGCTCAGCCCAAAGGCTCGGGGTGGAGAACTCCGCATTCGATTTAGCAGCAATGAGGAGTTCGATGGCCTGGTTGAGCGGTTCTTCCCTGACGCGCGTCGCGCCGATGACTAGCCCTGTCGCGAGGCGAAGGGCGCCTCATGTCTTTTTGACAGGCATCAGACAAACGACATACACTTCGGCTGGCGTATGACATCCAGAACGCGCGCGGATCTCGGTGCATTTTTGGGTGTTCAGGCACTCGTAGTTTTGATTGCGGGTGTCGCATGCATGCTCGTGGAGTCCTTGGCCTCGGGAGTTTCTGCAATCTTGGCAGGGGCGGGAGTGGTCTTAGGCAACGGTCTGTACGCCGCGCTTCTCCTTCGCCAGCAAGACAGACCTTCCGTGGTTTGGATCTTTGTGGGCCAGTTCGCGAAGGTGTTGTTTACGATGGTGTTTCTGGTTTTGGTGGTGTTGCTGTATGCATCGCTTGTCTGGCCGGGGTTTTTGGTGGGGCTCTTTTCAGCCCTCCTCGTGGTCTTGGTGGCCCCGATCGTCCTGACAAGAACACAAAAAAAATATGATGCAGACCGCGTAGAAAACGTCCTCAAAGCATTGTCAAAAGATTAGTTTAATTTTCTGGCGCATCCCTCGAAGGATGCGCCTTTGTGTAAGGGGGGTAGTTTCCATGGCTTCTGGGCATGCGCCGACTTCGTCGGAATACGTGGTTCACCATCTTACGAACCTCAACCAGACTGGCCACGCCCAAAAAGACATCATCGACTGGTCGCTAATCAACATCGACTCGGTCTTCTGGTCTTTTGGCCTGGGTTTTCTCACGGTATTTATTTTGTGGCGTGCCGCATCGAAGGCTACTTCTGGTCGTCCAGGCCGCTTTCAGGCCGCTGTCGAAATCCTCGTAGAGATGGTTGCCAACCAGGCAAAGAGCGTGATTTCCAGTGCCGAGTCCCGTAAGTTCGTTGCACCACTGGCGCTCACGGTCTTTGTATGGATTTTTCTGCTGAATTTTATGGACCTGATTCCGGTAGATTTAATTCCGAGTCTCTTTGGCCACTCGGCTGTTGCACTTGGCTACGTATCTACGCCCCATGACGCCTACATGCGGGTGGTCCCCACGGCAGACGTCAACGTCCCGCTTGGCATGGCTATTGGCGTGTTGCTCATGTGCCTGTATTACAACATCAAGATTAAAGGCTTCGGTGGCTGGATTCACGAGCTTTTCTCAGCACCGTTCGGCAGTCATTTTGTGCTCTGGCCAATCAACTTCCTGATGCAGATGATCGAGTTTTTGGCCAAGACCGTCTCCCACGGATTGCGACTTTTCGGCAATATGTTTGCCGGGGAACTGCTTTTTGTTCTTATTGCCCTTCTTGGTGGAACAGCCACAGTACTGGGCTTCATTGGCCATGTTCTTGCCGGTACAGCTTGGGCTCTGTTTCACATTCTTATTATTACCCTGCAGGCCTTCATCTTCATGATGTTGACCTTAGTCTATGTGGGTCAGGCCCATGATCACCATTAATTCGTTGTTTGCTGTTTCGCCGGTTTTTTGTTGATTTCAATCTTTTTACCCCCAGAGGAGTTGTCATGACGAACGTCGCATTTGTAGCCTTAGCCTGTGGTCTGATCATCGGAATGGGAGCCATTGGCGCCTGTATTGGTATTGGCATCATGGGCGGAAAATTCATTGAAGCTTCGGCCCGCCAGCCCGAACTCATGAATGATCTTCAGACAAAGATGTTCCTTTTGGCAGGTCTGATCGACGCCGCATTTCTGATCGGTGTGGGTATCGCGATGATGTTCGCCTTTGCAAACCCATTTGCTGGATAGGCAGCGTTAACGGCTTTTCTGCGGTTAGGCCAGCGCGGACCCGCGCCGGCTTAATCGACTGTCAGCACATAGTCACCATGAGGAACGCGCTGTGAATATCAACGCAACGCTAATTGCGCAACTGGTCGTATTTTTTATCCTCGGCTGGTTCACCATGAAGTTTGTATGGCCTCCGATCATGAAGGCGCTCGATGAGCGCGCAGACAAGATCTCCGATGGCCTTGCTGCAGCTGATAAGGCCAGGGCTGATCTCGTCGCCGCTGAGCGTCGTGTCGCCGAAGAGATGGGCAAGGCACGGGACACGGCCGGTGAAGTCCGGGCGGCAGCAGAGAAGCAGGCGGCTATGCTAATCGAGCAGGCCCGCGCAGAGGCGGCAAAAATCGTGTCCCAGGCCCGCACGAATGCGGAGCAGGAGGCATCTGCAGCCATGCAGGCGGCACGAGACGGACTTCGTGCGGAGGTTGCCGCACTGGCAGTCAAGGGCGCCGAGCAGATACTTCGCAAAGAGATCGACGCGAAGGCCCACGACACCTTGCTGCAGAACCTGAAAAACGAGCTCTGATCCATGGCCGAAATGCTCACCATCGCACGGCCTTACGCAGAGGCAGCCTTCGGCGTTGCTCAGGCCGAACAGAAGTCTAACGCTGCTGCCTATGCCCACTGGATGGCGTCTTTAGACACGCTCTCTGTGGTGGCCCAGAGCGAGACCCTTCGTCCTCTTTACGACAACCCTCGGGTCTCGGTCAGTGACCTGCTGTCTCTGCTGGGCACAGCCGTCAAGGATCTCTCGGCCTCGCAGCAATCGCTCCTACGGGTGATGGCGGAAAATCACCGGCTTGCGGCACTGCCTGAAGTCTCTCGGCAGTTTGCTCAGCTTTACCACGAGGCAAACGCTGAGCTCGCCGTAGAGATTCAGTCGGCCTTCCCACTGTCTGCGCAACAGGTCGACTCGATTGTGCAGACGCTCCATCAGAAGTACGGACGAAAAATTACCGCAACCAGCACTATCGATACCGCGCTCATTGGCGGGGTCCGCATCGTGGTGGGTGATGAAGTTATTGATGCATCCGTGAGCGGCAAGCTTGCGAAGATGTCTACAGCCCTGATGAACTAGGAGTAATCCATGCAACTCAATCCATCCGAAATTAGCGAACTTCTAAAAAGCAAGATTCAGGGACTCAATCTTGTCGCAGATACGCGCAATCAGGGGACCGTTGTTACGGTCACTGATGGCATCTGCCGAATCCACGGCCTGTCCGATGTTATGCAGGGCGAGATGCTCGAGTTCCCGAATAACATCTTGGGCCTTGCCCTTAACCTTGAGCGTGACTCCGTTGGTGCGGTGGTCTTGGGCGAGTACACCGC